>NZ_KB906951.1:0-168030 GCF_000381705.1 Thioalkalivibrio sp. AKL7
GTGCTCGACGCCGTTATGGCGGCAGCCCTCCAGGATGTTGCCGAAGCCGACCAGGTTGGTGTCGACATAGGCCGCCGGGTTCTCCAGCGAATAGCGCACGCCGGCCTGGGCCGCCAGATTCACCACCCGCTGCGGCCGGTGCTCGCGGAACACCCGCTCCATCGCGGCGCGATCGGCGATGTCCTCGCGCACCTCGGTGAAGTTCGGGTGGTCCTGGGTGCGCGCCAGGCGCGCCTCCTTCAACGAGACGTCGTAGTAGTCGTTCAGATTGTCGACGCCGACCACCTGGTCGCCACGCTCCAGCAGGCGCAGGCTCAGGGCGCTGCCGATGAAGCCGGCCGAGCCGGTCACAAGAACTTTCATCGCGTTAGTCCTGGTCGTCCGGCAGGGTAATGTTCAGCTCGAGGACCTCGCAGTCCCCTTCGCGGTCCACGTTCATCTGCACGGCCTCGTCGTCTACCTGAACGTATTTGCGGATCACCTGCAGCAGCTCCTGCTGCATGGCCGGGAGGTAGTCGGGCCCGGAGCGCGCCGCACGCTCGCGCGCCACGATGATCTGCAGGCGCTCCTTGGCAACGCTGGCGCTCTTCTGCCGCGGCTGACGGAAGTAATCGAAAATCCCCATGATCAACCCTTGAACAGGCGCCCGAAGAAGCCCTTCTTCGGTACATCGACAAAGCGCAGCGGGCGTTCCTCGCCCAGGAACCGGTCCACCGCGTCCTGGTAGGCCTGCCCGGCGTCGGATTCCTCGTCCAGCACCACCGGCTGTCCGGCGTTCGAGGCATTCAGCACCGCCTGGGATTCCGGGATCACGCCCAGGAGTTCGATCGCCAGGATCTCGCCGACATCCTCGATGCTCAGCATCTCGCCGCGTTCGGCGCGCTCGGCGGAGTAACGCGTCAGCAGCAGCTTGCCCTCGATCGGCTCACCGCCTTGCTCCACCTTGCGCGTCTTGCTCGCCAGAATGCCGAGGATGCGGTCGGAGTCGCGCACCGAGGAAACCTCGGGGTTGGTCACCACGATCGCCTCGTCGGCAAAGTAGGCGGCCATCAGTGCGCCGCGCTCGATCCCGGCCGGGCTGTCGCAGACGATAAAGTCAAAGTCGCCGGACAATTCGTTCAGCACGCGCTCCACGCCATCCTGGCTCAGGGCGTCCTTGTCGCGGGTCTGCGAGGCGGGAAGGATGTAGAGGTTGTCCACACGCTTGTCGCGGATCAGGGCCTGCTTCAGGTTCGCATCGCCGTTGATCACGTTGACGAAGTCGTACACCACGCGCCGCTCGCAGCCCATGATCAGATCGAGGTTGCGCAGACCGACGTCGAAATCGATCACGACGGTCTTGTGACCGCGCTGGGCCAGGCCAGTGGCAATCGCGGCCGAGGTGGTGGTCTTGCCCACCCCGCCCTTGCCGGAGGTAATCACTACGATACGTGCCATGTTGGCGGTAGCTCCTTGTCGTCTTGCACGCGCCCGGTGTTCCCGGGGCGTGCGGACGGGTTCCTGTCATTCGTGACCGGCAGGTGGCCGGTCAGATCTCCGCGATCTTGAGGCTTTCGTCGTCCAGTGTCACCAGCCGATTCTCGCCGCGTTCAGCTTCCGTGATGTCTTCGGCGATCCGGTAGTGTCCGGCGATGGACAACAGCTCGGCGTCCAGGCGCCGACAGAAGATACGCGCGGTCACCAGACCGCGCACCCCGGCCAGCGCACGCCCACGTAACGGACCCAGCACATGGATATGCCCGTCCGCCAGCAGTTCGGCGCCCGGCGAGACTGCGCCGGTCACGATCAGGTCCCCCCCGCGGGCGTAGATCTGCTGCCCGGAACGCACCGGTTGATCGACGATACGAGTCGCGCTGTGGACCGCCGCCACGGCGGTCGGCGGGCGTTCCCGCTCGGGCTCGACGGCCTTGTCCTGCGCCGGGGGCTCGTCTTCCAGCGGCACCTCGCCGGAGGGTGCGCCGCCACGCCCGCCCAGTTGCAGCACCGGCAGGACGTCGAACAGTTCGGCATAGCTCTGCAGGCGCTCGGCGGCGGCGCCTGCCTGCAGGCCGATCAGCTTGAAGCCCTCGGCGCGTACGCGCTCGATGGTTGCCTGCAGGTCGGACTCCGGGCTCTCGGCCACTGCCTCCAAATCGAGCACGATGGGCATGTCGCGCATCAGATCCGGGGCCTGGTCGCGCCGCGCGGCCAGCACCTCGCCCAGAACCTGCGGATCGGTCTGGTACACGCGCAGCACAGAGACCAGCATCATGCGGCCTTTCAATTCAATGGCCTGGACAGAACTCGGGGACGCGCTCATCGGATCGGCTGGCTCGCTGGCGGTGACGTGCACAAAAAAGGCGGCGTCCGCAATCTGGGGCGCCGGACAGGACGTGCGCTTTATAGCGCGGACGGGGAAAGCACAGCAAGGGTGCGGGATCACTCCTGCCGCCACATCAGCTGCGCGGCGGGCCCGGGATCAGCGTGTTGGTGCGGCGCACGTAGTCGGCATAACCGGGGCGGGATTCATGCAGACGACTTTCCAGCAACGTGACACCGGACACACGCAGGATCAGCAGGATCATCAGCACCGCCGAGGGCACGGCCCACCAGCCGCCCGCCGCCAGGGCGAGCAGGCCGAACCCGACCCAGACCACAATCTCCCCGAAATAGTTGGGGTGACGGCTGTAGCGCCACAGGCCACGATCCATCACCTGCCCGCGATTGCCCGGATCGGCGCGAAAACGTGCCATCTGCGCATCCGCCACCGTCTCGAAAAAAAGTCCCACCGCCCAGAACAGCAACCCGGCGACGGCCAGCGGCCACCACACCACCTCGGCCCGCACCACGGCCAGCATGGGCAGACCGATCACCGCCACCAGTGCGCCCTGCAACCAGAAGATCGTGACCAGACTGCGCGCGGCAAAGGCACCCTCGCTCCGGCCCGCACGCATGTCCGTGTAGCGCCCGTCCTCGCCGTGGTCCCAATTGCGCCAGGTAATAAAGGCGGACAGCCGCAGCCCCCACAACAGCACCGGGATCACGATCCACAGCCCCAGCAGAGGCCACCCGGCCAGCCCCCACCACACCAGCGTGACCAGGACGAAACCCAGACCCCAGTAGCGGTCCACCAGGCTCGCGTCGCGCCGCAGCACGCTCGCCGCCCAGACCCCCGTCATCAGGGCCAGCGCCGCGCCGAACCCGACCAGGAACATCACCCAACCTGCCATCCGCTAGGCCTCGGGCCGGCGAAACAGGATATGCGACACGAACCACTCGTTCCCGCCGCGATAATCGAACAATTCGGCACAGGCCATGTAGAACATGCGCCAGCGCTGGAACCACAGCGCGGCATCCTGCGCGCCGTAGGTCTGTTCGAACAATGGCATCAGCTCGTCCCGCGCGGCGTCCTGGCGCGCCAGCCAGGCGTTCAGGGTGCGCGCGTAGTGGTGGCCGTTCACCCGCCACTGGCGCACCACGCGCAGATCCTCCTGAAAATGCCGCGCCAGATCATCCGATGGCATCAACCCGTCGCGGAAGAAGTACTGCCCCATCCAGTCGTGTTCGCCCTCGCTCTCGAAGAAGTAGGCGAACTCGCGATGGGCGAAGACATGCATGAACAACTGCCCGCCCGGACGCAGCCAGGTCGCCACGCGCCGCAGCAGCTCGGGCCAGTTGCGCATGTGTTCGAACATCTCCACCGACACCACCCGGTCGAACCCGGTCTGGTCCGGCGCAAAGGTGTTCATGTCCGCGGTCATGATCGTCAGGTTTTCCAGCCCGCGCGCATCCCGCCGGGCCTCGATCGAGGCCCGCTGGGTCGCCGAGTTGGACACCGAGACGATGCGCGACCGCGGGTATTGCTCGGCCATCCAGAGCGACAGCGAACCCCAGCCACAGCCCAGCTCCAGGACCTGCTGCCCGTTCTCGAGGCCCGCCCGTTCGCAGGTCAGCTGCAGCATGGCCGCCTCCGCCCCGCGCAGGTCATCCACGCCCTCCGGCCACCAGGCGCAGGAGTATTTCAGCCACGGCCCGAGGCAACGCTCGAAATATTCGGTCGGAACCTCGTAGTGCTGCTCGTTCGCCACCTCGGTGGACAACGCCACGGGCGCGGCGCGCATCGCCTCGATCAACGCATAGCGCCGCTCCATTGCTTCCTCGGCCGGGGCACCACTCGCGCGCAGCCGCTCGGCCAGCAGCCGACGAATCCCCGCCCGCACGAGCGGGTCCGGCACCCGTCCCTGTTCCGCCCATTCGATCATCCGCTGCATCTGTCGGCCTCTGTTGCAATATTCAGGGAGACACTGACCCGTTCGCACTTTGGCGTTCGAGTCGGCCTTGCGTGCTAGCCCCGGCACCCGCCGCGCCGGGGCTTGTAGAAAGATAGAAGGATCAACGCCAACGTGCGAATGAATCAACATCAACCTCGTTGACCCGGGGCCCGATATGCGGTTCCCCGTCAAGCCAGGGAAACGTCGCGGGTGACTGACACCTTTGCTTGCCGGGGTGCTAGATTGGCAACCTTGATCTCAGCTACTGAACCGACATGGCGCAACCCCAACGGATCCCGGCCCGCACCCTCCACCGCATCTGGGCACCTTTTTTCAAGGCGGTCCAGGAGCGACATGACGCCTTTCTGAATGACCTCGACGACCGCCTGATGGAGGCCTCCGAACGGGCCATCGATTCGCAGCGGGCGGCCCAGAATTTCGCCCTGTCGCGACAGGTTCGAATGGGGAGCTCGACGATCAGGCAACACTTCCGCGAGCGACTACACGCGGCCCTGATCTCTGTTGACGAAACAGAGGGCGCAGGCGACCTCACCGGTGACGGCCTGGAATTGTCCCTGATGGATGACGCCGACACCGAACGTGAAGTTGCCCTGCGCAAGCTCGTCAACAGCGCGCGCTCCAGCCTGTCCGAGGAGATCGACGCGCTGGAGACGGTCACTCGGGATTATGACCTGGCCACGCCGCCCGAAGCCGCGCCCTGGCACCCCCACGCACTGGGCGAGGCGTTCCTCGAGGCTATGGAGGCCGTCCCGCTGTCCACCGACGAATGCCTGCTGCTCCTGCACTGGTTCGATCGTGACATGCTCCGGGAAATGCAGCCCGAAATGCAGGCGCTGCTGCAGGATTTCCGCGAGGCCGGCTTCACGGTTCCCCAGGTGCGCCAGACGACACGCAGGCCGGCCGGTCGTAGCGACACCAACGCGGGACAAACCGCCCCCACCGGCGCCCCGCCGGGGACCGACTTGCCCGGGACCGGCGCCGCATCGGGCAACTGGGGCCAGTTCGGGTACCAGGTACCGCTCGCCGGCCAGGTAATGACTGCAACCGGACAGATGCCCGCCGGCAGCCCGGTCGAGGCTATCACAACCGTGTTGAACACATCCCCGGCCAGCACGCTGGAACCGTTCATCATGGATCTGCTGCAGGGTCTGTTCGACCTGATCCTGAAACGGGACGACCTCAACCCGGCCCTGCGCGAACCGCTTGCCGACCTGCAGCTGCCACTGGTGCGTATTGCGATGCGCGAGACCCACTTCTTTCGCGATCGCACCCACCCGGCGCGCCAGATGACAGGCCTGCTACTGAACATCGCGTTGCGCATCGACCCCGACCTGCCCCTGGAGGAGGCTCGGCAACTGCCGCTCACCCGCCTGGTGTTCGAGAACGTGGAGCGCGTGCGCAACGGTGGCCTCAGCGACAGCGCAGCCTTTGACGAGGCCCTGGATCGACTGCGCAACGAACTCGCGACGGCCGAGGACCAGATCGCCCACCAGGCCGCGAGCGAGCAGGCCGATGCACAGCAGGAAGAACGCACGCTGGAGATCCGTTACAGCGTCGAATCCACGGTGGAGCGCACCGTGATCTCCATGGGCCAGGACATCCCCGACGAGGCCCGCGAGCAGCTGATGGATGCCTGGGTACCCCTGATGACGGCCCAGAAGACCGCTGACGCCGAGACTTCGGCGGTCGGCGATACGCCCCCGGACCCGGCCAACCCGGACAACGATGGCATGGCTCTGCTGCACGAACTGCTGACGCTGATGCAGAAGGAGCCGGACTTCCAGTCCTCCGCCCCGCTCCTGGCCCGTATCCGCGCCTTCCTCGATCGCGCCCCGCTGTCGAAGGAGGAGCGCGCCCGCATCAAGCAGGACCTGGTCAGTGCCCACCTGGTCGCCGCCGGGAAACGCCGTTCCGCCACCGCCGATCGGCAGTCGCCAGCCGAACAGGCGCCGACTGGGCCAACCGGCGAGTCTGGCACCAGCGAAGAACGGTCCGAGCCAGCGCGCAAGCGAGCCAGCGCCCGCCCGGGTTCCATCTTCGGCAGTTCACCGCGCCATCCGGACGACGACCCGTCCCTGATGCGCGACCATGACGACGAACATGTCGAGCATGCCGACAACCTGATCTCCGGCACCTGGATCCAGTTCACCTCCCCCGCCGGCACCCGGGTCACGCGCATGAAGCTGGTCTGGCGCGGCAGTCACGCCGGACGCCTGCTGTTCACCGATGCCGCGGGACGCGCCAAGCGCCAGCACAGCATTCAGGGTCTGGCGCACGAATTCCGCAGCGGGCGCGCCCAGATCATTCCGGAAGAATCGCTGTTCGATCACCTGATGGACCAGCGCCTCGGCCAGACCGCCTGAGTCCAACCCTGGCCCGGTTCGGCACGCGACCTGCCACCCCAGCCGGACCTTTTCCGCCGCGAAGCGGTCCATCTCTCGAACCCCTTTGGGATGCATCGATGACACGCTCACTGGCGGCCCTGTTCGCGGGCCTGGTACTGGGGATCCTGATGACCGGATGCAGCAGCCCGCAGAAGATGCCGACCGTGGATCACGTCGACCTCGACCGCTACATGGGCGACTGGTACGTGATCGCGAATATCCCCACCTTCCTCGAGCGCGATGCCTACAACGCGCTGGAGCAGTACGCGCTGAACGACGACGGCACCATCGCCACCACCTTCTCGTTCAACAAGGGCGGCTTTGACGGGCCGCGCCGCGAGTACAACCCGACGGGTTTCGTGCAGAGCGAGGACAACGCCGAATGGGGCATGCGCTTCCTGTGGCCGTTCAAGGCCGAGTTCCTGATCGTCTACCTCGACGAGGACTACAGCCAGACGGTGATCGGCCGCAGCAAGCGCGACTACGTCTGGATCATGGCGCGCGAGCCGGCGATGCCCGAGGACGACTACCAGGCCATCCTCGCCTACCTCGACGAACTCGGCTACGACACCGACGCGATCCAGCGCGTCCCCCAGCGCTGGGACGACTGACGTCCCCGTGCTGCGGCGAGCCTAATCCCTGACGCGCCCGTAGCCGCCACCCCCCGGAGTCCGGATCTCCACCGCATCCCCCGGACCCACCGACTGGCGATCACAGCCTGCCATCGGCTCGCGCGTGCCATCCGCGCGCAGGATGGCATCCTCGCCCAGCGCCCCCGGCTCGCCACCCGCCAATCCGAACGGGGGTACGCGGCGCCGATTGGCCAGCAGCACCACCTCCATCGCCGCATCAAAACCCAGCCGCCGGATCACGCCATCACCCCCCCGGCGCTGCCCCCGGCCACCGGAGCCGTGGCGATAGCCGAACTGTTCTACCCGCACCGGAAAACGGCTCTCCAGGACCTCCGGGTCGGTCAGGCGCGAATTGGTCATGTGGGTCTGCACGGCGCTGACCCCGTCATAGCCGGGTCCGGCCCCGGCACCCCCGGCGATGGTCTCGTAGTACTGCCGCTCGGCATCGCCGAAGGTCAGGTTGTTCATCGTGCCCTGGGCCGCGGCCTGCACCCCGAGGGCGCCGAACAGCGCGTCGGTCACGACCTGCGAGGTCTCGACGTTGCCCGCCACCACGGCAGCGGGTGGGGCCGGGTTCAGCAGGCACCCCTCCGGGATCGCCAGGTCCACCGGCGCCAGGCAGCCATCGTTCAGGGGAATCTCGTCCTCCAGCAGCGTGCGCAGCACGTACAGCACCGCCGCACGGACGATGGAGCCCGGGGCGTTGAAGTTGTCCTCGCGGGCCGGCGAGGTCCCCGCGAAATCGATCCGCAGGCGGCGCGCTCCCGGATCGGGTGTCACGGCCACCCGGATCTCGGCCCCGTTGTCCAACGCATAGGTGAACGTGCCACCCTCCAGGCCCGCGATCAGCCGTTGTACCGCCTCGGTGGCGTTGTCCTGCACATGCCTCATGTAGGCCGCCACCGTGGCCGCGCCATATTCGTCCAGCAGCCGGCCCAGCTCTTCGAGCCCCTTGCGGTTGGCCGCCACCTGGGCCTCCAGATCGGCCAGATTCTGCTCCGGATTGCGCGCCGGCCAATCGCCCGATCCCAGTAGCGTCCGCATCTCCCCGGTCGCGAAGCACCCGTCGCGCACGAGAAGGGTCGGTGGGATCAGCACCCCCTCTTCTTCCAGACGACGGGAAAAGGCCGGCATCGAACCCGGCGTGATGCCGCCGACATCGGCATGGTGGCCGCGCGAGGCCACGAAAAACGCCGGTTGCGCGATCTCGGCCTGCGGATCCTCCGTCACTGCATCCCCGGGGTCCACGAAGACCGGTGTGACCACGGTGATGTCCGGCAGATGGGTGCCGCCGTTGTAGGGATCGTTCAGCACCCAGGCGTCTCCGGGACGCAGATCACCCTCCGCCGCCGCGATCACCGCGCGCACGCTAGCGCCCATCGAGCCCAGATGCACTGGCATGTGCGGGGCATTGGCGACCAGGTTCCCGCTGGCATCGAACAGCGCACAGGAGAAATCCAGGCGCTCCTTGATGTTCACCGAATGGGCGGTATTGCGCAGTGTGAACCCCATCTGGTCTGCGATTGCCATGAAGCGATTGTTGAAGACTTCCAGCAGGATGGGGTCGCGCGGGATCGCGTCCACATCGGTGGTTTCGGCTGCCCCCCGCCGACCGGCGCCCGCCTCGCGCTCCAGGCACAGCGTGCCCTCGTCCTCGATCCGACCCCGCCAGCCCGGCTCCAGCACCAGCGTTGCGGTGTCCTCGATCACCAGTGCCGGCCCTGCCAGCGTCATCCCGGGGCTCAGGGCCTCGCGCCGGTACAGGGGTACGTCGCGCATCTCGCCCGCCACGACCATCGCGACCGTATCCGCCTCCGGTGCGGGACGCTCGACCATCGAATCCGGTACCCGATCCAGCGGCCACTCGGTCCCGGTCGCGATGGCCTCGGCCGCCGCGACCGCTACCACCAGCTCGCGATCCGGCGGGGCGAAGCCGTAGCGCCCGCGATAAGCCGCAGCGAAGGCCTCCATCAGAGAAGGGGTGGATCCGGCCGAGACCTCCAGCGCCGTATCCGAGCCGGCTAGCCGCAGATGCAGCCGTCGCTCGATGCGCATGTCCCCGGATTCCACCCCCTGTTCCGCGAGGGCCGCGGCCGCCACCGTGGCCTGATCGTCCAGTGCGGCCTCGATCGCTGCGACATGCTCCTCGTCCAGGGGCCACTCCAGGCTGCGCTCGCGCAGGGCCCGCAGCTCGCCCAGCCCCATCCCGTAGGCGGACAGCACGCCTCCCAGCGGATGGAACAGGATGTGGCGCATGCCCAATTGCTCCGCGACCCGGCAGGCATGCTGCCCACCCGCCCCGCCAAAGCAGACCAGGGCATAGCGCGACACGTCATGGCCCCGCTGCACCGAGATGGTCTTGATCGCCTGGGCCATGTGCTCCACCGCGATCTGCAACAACCCCTCGGCCAGCCCCTCCGGCGTCACCCGTTCAGCCGTCATCGACATGACCTGAACCGCCAGCTCATCGAACTGCTGCCGGACCGGCTCCGGGTCCAGCGGACGGTCGCGCTCGGGGCCGAACACGGCCGGGAAATACTCCGGTCGCAAGCGCCCCAGCAGCACATTGCAATCGGTCACCGTCAACGGCCCACCCTGGCCGTAACAGGCCGGACCGGGCTGGGCCCCAGCGGACTCCGGCCCGACCCGCAAGCGGATCCCGTCGAAGCGGCAGACCGACCCACCGCCAGCGGCCACGGTATGGATATCCAGCATCGGCACCCGCAGACGCGCACCCGCCACCTCGCTCTCCTGGCGGCGTTCCAGCTCCCCGGCCAGGTGTGCGACATCGGTGGAGGTCCCGCCCATGTCGAAGGTGATCAGGCGCTCGAACCCCAGGGGCGCGGCGGTCTTCAGCGCGCCAACGATGCCGCCGGCCGGCCCGGACAGGATCGCGTCGCGGCCGCGAAAATGCACCGCGTCCACCAGCCCGCCATGCGACTGCATGAAGCGCAGCGGCACATCCCCCAGTTCGCCGGCCACCTGATCGACATAGCGGCGCAGCACAGGCGACAGGTAGGCATCCACCACCGTGGTCTCGCCACGCGGCACCAGCTTGATCAGCGGGCTGGTCGCGTGGCTGGTCGCTACCTCGGCAAAGCCCATCTCCCGCGCGAGCGCCGCGATGGCCTGCTCATGCGCCGGATAGCGATAGCCGTGGATGCAGACGATCGCCACCGAACGAATGCCCTCATCCAGCGCCGCCTGCAGGCGCGGACGCAGCTCATCAAGATCCACCGGCTGGAGGACCTCCCCGTCCGCGTTCACCCGTTCGCGCACCGGTGCAACCCGCGCATAGATCGGCTGCGGCAGGCGGATGATGCGCGCAAACAGGTCGGGCCGCGCCTGGTGCCCGATCGCCACTGCGTCCTCCAACCCCGCAGTAATCACCAGCAGGGTCGGCTCGCCCTTGCGCTCCAGTAGCGCGTTGGTCGCCACCGTGGTGCCCATGCGCAGCTCGTGGATCACCCCGGCGGGTATCGCGGCGCCGGCGGCCAGCCCGAGGAGGTCGCGGACGCCCTGCACCGCGGCGTCGGCATACGCCTGCGGGTTGTCCGACAGCAGCTTGCGGGTATGCAGGCGGCCTTCCGGGTCGCGTGCGACCAGGTCGGTGAAGGTGCCGCCGCGATCCACCCAGAACTGCCATTGGTTGTCGGTTCGGGCTTGAGTCATGTTTGCCGCTCTGGTCTGATCCCGTGAACTCGGGCGCCGCGCGCCAGTCGCAAGCGCGTCACCTAATAGGAAATGCTCCCGCATGGATCCCGTCACCCAAGCCAGCCTGGGCGCCGTTGTCGGCGGCCTGACCCTCGGATCACGCCTGGGCCGAAAGGCCATCCTGCTGGGCGCTGTAGTGGCCATTATCCCGGACCTGGACGTGCTCATAGCCTACGGGGATGACGTCTCCGATTTCATCCATCACCGCGGCTTCAGCCACTCCCTGCTGCTGCATCTACTGGTCGCGACGGGCATAGCGGGCCTGCTCGCACGCATCCCGGCCACGCGCGATATCGGCTTCGGACGCTGGTGGTGGTTCCTGTTCCTGGTGCTGTCCACGCATGTGCTGCTGGATGCGCTCACCACCTACGGCACCCAGATCCTGTGGCCCTTCGCCGGACCTGTGGGGACAGCCTCGATCTTCGTGATCGACCCGCTCTACACCCTGCCCCTGCTGGTCGCGGCCATCGGCGCGCTGTTCTACCGCTTCGCGCCGCGGCTGCTGGTGGCCGGACTGGTCCTTTCCACCGCCTATGCGGGCTCGGGCCTGGCGCTGAAGGCCTGGATCGACCACCGCATCCAGCCCGCGCTGATCGCGATGGACCTGCAGGACCAGCCGCGCATGGTGCAGCCTACCCCGTTCAACCTGCTGCTGTGGCGCGTCACCGTCGTGGATAATGAACGCTTTCTGGAGGCATGGGTGGGCATCCTCGACCAGCCGATCCGCCCGGACTTCGAGGCCTTCGAGCGCGGCGCGCACCTGCAGCACGAGGCCCTGGCCCTGGAGGATGGCCGGCGCCTGCAATGGTTCGCCGGCGACTTCCTGCGCTTCCACCGGGCCGAGCACACCGACGGCCCCGACCGGCTGGTCGTCACCGACCTGCGCCTCGGCGCACCTGGCTTCTTCCCCTTCGGCTTCGAGATCGCCGAGGAACGCGACGGCGACTGGCAACCCATCACCAGCCGCCAGGTCCGCGAGACCGGCCCGCGTGAAGACGCGATCCGTGCCATCGCCACGCGCATCATTGATCCGGAGGGTGCGCCCTGCCTCATGGACCTGGCCGAACCCGATTACGCCATCACCCGGCCGCCGCCGCGCTGCCGCCTGCAGATGCCGTGATCGGATCCGACGAGCCTGAACCGGGACCCGCGGCCGCCTGCGAACTGTGTGGCCGCAAGATGGACGCGCTGACCCGCCACCACCTGATCCCGCGCAAGCAGCACCGGCGCAAGCGCATCCGCCGGCGATTCAGCCGCGCCGAGCGCGAGGCCCGCATCCTGTGGGTCTGCCGCCCCTGCCATGACCACATCCATAAACACTTCGACGAACAAACCCTGGCGGAACGCCTGAACACGCGCGAGGCGCTCCTCGCCGAACCGGTCGTCCACGACTTCGTCACCTGGATCGCCCGCCACCCACCCGGCTTCAAGCCCCGCGGCTAGCCCCCGGGGGACACAGGACGGCCACTTCCCAAGCCCCGACCTCTTTTGCCTGCGCCGGCGGTGTCGGCGGCTGGTCCTGGTTCGTCCTCCGGTGTTTACGGTGGCTCCGGTCCGCATACTGCCCGGCGCTGACTCGCCAGCGCGCCCCGAGGCACTTTCTTGCTTGCCCAAGAAAGTGCCCAAAGAAGGGCACCCGGATTCCGCCCGGGAACCTTGCTCCAGGGCCCTCGGGCCGGCGGCGCTGAACTCGCTGCGCCTGCGGCTTCGCTCAGACATCCAGCGCCTTCTCCCGGCCCGAGCACCCTTCCGCAAGGGGCTCCATACGGGAGGAGAAGGTCAAAACAGACGGTATCCCGTAGGGTGCGGTTGAGCGCAGCGAAACGCACCGTTCCCCACGTCGTGCGAGACCCTGATGCGATTCGCTTCGCTCATCACATCCTACGCCCCCCGGCGCCCGCTAAGCGGGCGCGGCACGCCGTGGCCGCAGGCCGAGCGTGCCCAAATGCCGGAACAGCCTGCCTCCATCCAATGGCACAGGCCTTCGGGCCGCCGTTGTCTTGACCTTCCTCCCCGTTGTCGTCGCGCCGAGTGGAGAGGGTTTTCGCGGGACGATTCAAAATAGACACGGGGCGCTGGATGTCTGATCGGAGCCGAAGGCGCAGCGAGTTCAGCGCCGCCCGCGAAAAGCCTCGGAGCGAGGGAAACCCCGGCTCGCGCAGCGGGCCGGGGTCGCGGCAGTCGGGCGTGTTTCTTGGGCACTTCTTTGCACGAGCAAAGAAGTGCCTCGCGGCGCGCTGGCGAGAGAGCGCGTGGCAGGCGGCCGGACGGAGGCACGTAAACACCGAGCGCCGAACCATGGCCAGCCAGCAACCGGCAGGCGGCGGACCGAAGTCGCCGTAAACACCGAACGACGAACCAGGGCCAGCCTCCACCAGGCAGGCGATGGCGGAATCCGGTGGGGCTAGAAGTTTTCGGTGGAGGTGAACAGGCCGACGCGGAGGTCGTGGGCTTCGTAGATCGGGCGGCCGTCGACCTTGACGATGCCGTCGCCGATGCCGAGGACCAGCTTGCGCGAGATCACCCGTTTCATGTCGATGTGGTAGGTGACCTTCTTCGCGGTGGGCAGGACCTGGCCGGTGAACTTGACCTCGCCCACGCCCAGGGCGCGGCCGCGGCCCGGGTTGCCGAGCCAGGCCAGGTAGAAGCCAACCAGCTGCCACATCGCGTCGAGGCCGAGGCAGCCGGGCATGACCGGGTCACCCGGGAAGTGGCAGGCGAAGAACCAGAGGTCGGGGTTGATATCCAGTTCGGCGATCATCTCGCCCTTGCCGTACTGGCCGCCGTCGCTGTTGATCTCCAGGACGCGGTCCATCATCAGCATGTTGGGGACCGGCAGCTGGGCATTGCCGGGGCCGAACATGTCGCCGTAGCCGCAGGCCAGGAGTTCGTCGCGATCGTACTGATTCTTCTGCATGGGAGCGCCGCTCGGGGAAAAGGCCGGTATTGGACCGAAACCCGCGCGCAAAAGCAATTGCGGCGGGCGTGGTGACGCTGACCGGCCGGTCGTCAGGCGTCGGATGGATACCGTAGCAGTTCCGCGAGGGTGAAGAAGCGATCGCCGCGCAGGTAGCCGGCCTGGATGTCGGCGGTCAGGGCCGTCGGGCGCCCCTTGCCGTCGCGTTCGGCGACCCAGGGCGCGGGCACGGTATCCAGGATATGCGTGCAGGCCAGGCGCCCGTCATCCAGATGGCTGGCATGGACCGCGCCGGTGCGGCGGTCGCGGAAGGCCGGGAGCCAGCCGGCAGTGAACCCGGCATCCAGCCAGGCGGGGTTCTCGGTGCGGGCCGGGGCGGGTGCCGGCAGGAGGTCGAGGCTGAGCATCGCGAAGTCTCCGGGGATTTAATCCGGATATCGGCGCGGGCGGCGCAAACTTGAGTACGGATCCTTGCGCGCGCCGGCAGGCGTGGAGGCGTTGCGACATAATCGGAGCGCGAAGGCGGAGGTCCGAGTTGCGCTGGAGGGTGCGGGCACCGACCATGCCGTAAAACAATAAGCAAGGGGTCGTCGTGGCGGTCAC
This sequence comes from Thioalkalivibrio sp. AKL7, assembly GCF_000381705.1. Lineage (NCBI taxonomy): Bacteria > Pseudomonadati > Pseudomonadota > Gammaproteobacteria > Chromatiales > Ectothiorhodospiraceae > Thioalkalivibrio > Thioalkalivibrio sp. AKL7. The sequence continues at coordinate 14,522 of NZ_KB906951.1, forward strand.
TGTAATGCTGTGGGTAGTGGGGGTTGTTGTCGCGATTATCGTGCTCGATCTGGCGCGACGGCCGCTGCGGCGATTGCTGGTGGGCCTGACGGGTGGGATTACGCGGCTGGTCTGTGCCCTGCGGCGCCAGGTGCTGCATCTGCGCGATGCGGCTCAGCGCTGGCACCAGGCGCATCTGGCGAGGCTGGAGGCGGAGCGCGTGCATGTCGCGGTGCATGCCCTGGAGCGACGCTACGCTCGGCTGGTGGGCCATGATCTGGCCGAGATCCCCGATCTGCGCCAGCAGGTCCACGAGACGCTGCGCCAGCTGGAGGACGCCTACGCCCGCGACGAGGGGCGCTTGTCCGCCGACCCGGGCTGGGTCAGCCGGCTGGAGGCGCTGGTGAGCACGCCCGTCGGCGAGAGCCCGCAGGGGCAGCGTCTGGCGCAGGACATGCAGGAGACGGTGCTGCGCATCGCTCGCCTGGGTATGGAGGAGCACCGCCAGATGGCCCGTGGCCTGTTGTCGGCGCGCCGCCGCATGGAGGCCCCGTTGCACGAGCTGACCGGGCGCCTGGAGCAAGTTCACCGGCGACTGGCGGACCTGCAGCGCCAGGGGGAACGTCTCGACAACGGTTTGACTCGTTGCGAGAGCCGTGACCATCCGGCGCACCGACAGTGGCCGGCGTATGCCCAGGCGGGTAGCCAGTGGCTGCTGGGCGCAGCCGGACTGGCGCTGACGGCGGTCGCAGTGATCGTGTACCAGCGCCTGTTCGACCCGGCCCTGGGCTCGCAATTTCCGGCGTCCATGGAGGCCGGCGGCGTCGCCTTCCCGGATCTGGTGGTCGTGATCCTGTTGGGGGCGGCCGCGGTCTGTGGCTGGCTGCTGGCCGAGGCGCGCGGTGTCTCGCGGCTCTTGCCACAATCCCTGATGGACGGCAGCGAGGGCGTGCGCCGCGCCCTGGTGGTGGTGGCTGCGGTGGCATTGGCCGCACTGGCGCTGGTCTCCGGGTTTGGCGGTTTTCACCTGGAGTGGGTGGCTTATCGCCAGGAAATGGTGGATACCCTGCTGGCAGGGGGCGAGGCACCCCCGGTGACGCTGGATCTGTTCGAACAGTCGGTGGGGGCGATCCTGGGGCTGGTAATCCCGCTGATCGTGGCGCTGGCACCGATCTGGCTGGTGGGCGTCCTGCAGGCGACCCGAGTGATGCTGGGTGGGCTTCTGAGCTTGCTGCTCGCCGTGCTGGCCGGGGTCCTGTACCTGCTGGCGGTGACGGCGGCGCAGATGCGCCGGCTGGCGCCGATGGCGTTTGACCTGCTCACGTTTCCGTCGCGGGTGGTGCGCGAGCAGTTCTTGTAAGGCTCGCGGCAACCGTTATGTGAACTCGATCAACCCCTGGCGCGGCCTGGCACGCGCTGCGCGGATACCGCTGTAGAATGCAGCGCCGTTGATCCCTGACGAATCAAGAGATGGCAGAAGACATGACGACGAATGGGTGGCCGATGCGGGTGATGGTGCTGGTTCTGGGCGGATTGCTGATGGTGGCCTGGAGCGGCGCCGCCGCTCAGCAGACCCGGTATATCAGCGAGGAACTGGAGGTCGGCGTGCGTGGTGGTCCGTCGAACCAGAACCGGATCGTTAGCGCAGTACGTGCCGGACAGCCCGTGGCCGTGATGGAGCAGTCCGGTGACGGCTGGAGCCGGGTGCGGCTGCCCAGCGGCAACGAGGCCTGGATCCTGACCCGCTACCTGCAGGACGAGCCGCATTCGCGCGAGCGCCTGGCCGAAGTCGAGGCCGAGCTGGCCGAGATCCGCTCTGGGGCAGATGACCAGGAGGGCCGGATCGCGGAACTGCTGGATCGGCGCAATGCGTTGACCGCGGAACGTGACGAACTGCAGGCACAGCTCGCGGAGATGGAAACCGAGCTGGAAGAGCTGCGTGATATCGCCTCGCGGCCGCAGGAAATCCAGCGCGAGAATCGCCGCCTGGAAGAGAACCTGATCGATGCCCGCGACTCCGCCGACGAGTATCGCCGTCAGGTCGAGGTGATGCAGGCGGACAGTCAGCGCAAGTGGTTTATGACCGGGGCACTGGTCACGGTCGGTTCGGTGATCCTCGGGATCGTGCTTACGCGGATTCCCGCCCGACGCCGTCGCAGTGAATGGAGCTGATACCGGGGTCTTGATCGGCGCTTTCCTGAGACCGGTTCTTCTCGTCTGAATCGGCCGCTGTCAGCGTGTCTTTCGGGGCTTGCGCGAGGAACGTCACGTTTCTTGCGCGGCCTCGGCCGAGTCGGTAGGCTTCCGCGACCGATTTGACCCTGGGGTGCCTTGAGCGGCTTGCCCCGTCAGGATCGGAAGGACCCTCACATGCGCGGTCGCGGTCGCGGCCGCGTGCCTTGGCCCGGAACTGAAAGGACTGAGCTGACCGGATGCTGTACGCAATTCTGTCAACGTTCCTGGTGGCGGCGTTTGCGCCCACGATCCACCGCCTGACCGGCCGCACCAGTGGCTGGGTGCTGGGCCTGTTGCCGGCCGGGCTGTTCGTCTATTTCCTGAGCTTCCTGCCGGCGGTTTCCAGCGGCGAATCCATCGTGCTGGCCTGGCCCTGGCTGCCGGGGCTGGATATCCAGCTCTCGTTCCTGGTGGACGGCCTGTCACTGCTGTTTGCGTTGCTGATCTCGGGTATCGGTTTCTTCATCGTCACCTACGCCGGGCGCTACCTCGAGAAGGATCGCGATCTCGGGCGCTTCTACGTGATTCTGCTGGCTTTCATGGGGTCCATGCTCGGGCTGGTGCTGGCGGATAACCTGATCGCGATGTTCGTGTTCTGGGAGCTGACCAGCATCACGTCCTACTTGCTGATCGGCTACAACCACGAGAACGCGGACGCCCGCAAGTACGCGCTCCAGGGTCTGTTCGTAACCGTCGGCGGCGGCCTGGCGATGCTCGCCGGCGTCATCATGCTGGCGATGGCCGGCGGCTCCTACGAGATCTCCGAGATCCTCTCCAACGGCGATGTGGTGCGCGAGCATGCGCTGTATCTGCCGCTGTTGTTCCTGATCCTGCTCGGGGCCTTCACGAAGTCGGCACAGGTCCCGTTCCATTTCTGGCTGCCGCGCGCGATGGCGGCGCCCACGCCGGTCTCCGCCTACCTGCACTCGGCCACTATGGTAAAGGCCGGCATCTACCTGCTGGCGCGCCTGAATCCCTCGCTGGGTGGCACGGATGTCTGGTTCACCACGCTGGTGTTGGTCGGCTCGGTGACCATGTTCACCGGCGTGTTCCTGGCCTACCGCTCCACGGGCGTGAAAAAGGTGCTGGCGTATTCCACGGTGATGGCGCTGGGCACCCTGACCATGTTGATCGGTATTGGCACCGAAACCGCTCTCATGGCGGCGATGGCCTTCCTGCTGGCGCATTCCCTGTACAAGGGCGCGCTGTTCATGGTCGCGGGCATCCTGGATCACGAGGCCGGCGCCAAGGACTTCCTGCAGACCGGCGGACTGCGCAGCACGCTGCCGGTGACGGCGGCATTTACGATCCTCGCGGCACTGTCGCTGGGGGGCGTGATCCCGCTGTTCGGCTTTGTCGCCAAGGAGCTGATGCTGGAGTCGGTGCTTGGGGCCCCGGGGTTGGTCGGCATCCTGACCCTGCTGGCGGTGCTGACCGCGATCCTCGGGGTGGCGGTCGCCGCGATTGTCGGCATCCGGCCGTGGTTCGGGCCGAAGACGGACACGCCCAAGACCCCGCAGCATGACGCCCCGGTGGCCATGCTGGCCGGCCCCGCGGTGCTCGCCAGCCTGGGCCTGATCTTCGGCCTGGGGCCGGGGCTGGCCGACGAGGGCCTGATCAACGAGGCGGCGGCCAGCGTGCAGGGCGCGCCGGTGGACGGCTATCTGTCGCTGTGGCACGGCCTGAACTGGCCGCTGGCGATCTCCGCCTTCAGCCTGTTGGCCGGTGGGGTTCTCTACTGGCGCTGGGAACAGGCGCGCCGCGCGCTGGCCTGGGTCGATCGTGCCGCCGAATACGGCCCGGAGAAGGGCTATTTCAAGATGATGGACGGCCTGGTGTGGCTGTCCGAATGGCAGACCCGAGTGCTGCAGAACGGCTATCTGCGCTATTACGTGATCGTGATCGTCGTGGTGACCGCGGGTCTGGTCGGGGTCACCGCCCAGCTGTTCGAGGTCGGCGTCGGGTCGCTGAATCTCGAGCGCCTGAAGGTCCACGAGATCGCCATCCTGGCGGTCCTGGTGGCCTCCATGCTGTTCGCGGTGCTGACCCGCTCGCGACTGGGCGCGGTGGCGGCCCTGGGCTCGCTGGGCTTCACCGTGGCGCTGGTCTACGTGCTCTACAGTGCGGCGGATGTCGGCATCACCCAGGTGCTGGTCGAGACCCTGACCGTGATCCTGCTGGTGCTGGTGCTGTTCCGACTGCCGGGCTTCCTGAACCTGTCGTCCACCGCGCTGCGCCTGCGTGACGCCGGCATTGCGTTGGTGATGGGCGGCATGATCACGCTGCTGATCCTGAGCACCGTGGATGCGCGGCTGTTCGACTCCATCTCGCAGTACTTCATCGACGAGTCGGTGCCGTCCGGTTACGGCCGCAACATCGTTAACGTGGTGCTGGTGGACTTCCGTGCACTGGATACCCTGGGCGAAATCTTCGTGCTGGCGCTGGCGGCGATCGGGGTGTACGCGATGCTTCGTTTCCGCGCGGAGGACCGCCGATGAACATGCATTCCCTGATCCTGCGCACCGCGGGACATTTCCTGCTGCCGCTGCTGCTGCTGTTTTCCGTGTTCCTGCTGTTGCGCGGGCACGACGAGCCGGGCGGCGGTTTCATTGGTGGGCTGGTCGCGGCGGCGGCGATCCTGCTGTACCTGTTTTCGATGGATACCGAGTCGGCACGCAAGGTGCTGCGGGTGGACCCTCGGGATCTTCTGGGTGCCGGCATGGTGCTGGCGGTGATCAGTGCCATTCCCGGCGTGTTTCGCGGGCAGGCCTTCTTTACTGCCCAGTGGTGGGAGTTCACTGCGCCGATCTTCGGCGAGATGAAGCTCTCGACCGTGCTGATCTTCGATATCGGGGTGTACCTGGTGGTCATCGGCTCGGTGTTGACCATCATGCTCAACCTCGCGGAGGCGGAGGACTAATGGAAGTCGTCATGGCCTTCGTGGTCGGCGGTCTCTATGCCGCGGCCATCTACATGATGCTGCGCCGCTCGATCGTGAAGCTGGTGATCGGCCTGGTGCTGCTGTCGAATGCCGCCAACCTGCTGATCTTTACCGTCGCCGGCATGACATCGGGCGCGCCGCCACTGATCTCCCCCGGGGACACGGTGCCCGAGGGGGTCGCGGCCGATCCCCTGGCGCAGGCCGTGGTGCTGACGGCGATCGTGATCGGTTTCGGGGTGCTGGCGTTCGCCGTGGTACTGATCCACCGCGCCTACGAAGTGGTGCAGGCCGATGACATGGACCAGATGAAGGACACCGATCGATGATGATGTCCGTGGCCCTCCCGATCATCGTGCCGCTGCTGGTCGGTGCGTTGTCGGTGATGTTGTGGCGTTCGCACTTCGCGCAGCGGGCCCTCGGTGTGCTCGGCACCGGGCTGATGCTGGCCGTCAGCGTGTGGCTGCTGGCGGATACCTGGGAGCACGGGCACGTGGTGATGGAGATGGGCTCCTGGCCCGCGCCATTCGGTATCGTGCTGGTGTCCGACATGCTGGCGGCGATCATGGTGGTGCTGACCGGCATCATCGGGTTCGCCACGGCGATCTATTCGCTCTCCGGCATTGGCAAGATGTCGGAGAAGTTCGGCTACTACCCGCTGCTGCATCTGCTGCTGGCGGGGGTGAATGGCGCGTTCCTGACCGGCGACATCTTCAACCTTTACGTGTGGTTCGAGGTGATGCTGGTCGCCTCCTTCGCGCTGCTGATCCTGGGTGGGGAGCGCGCGCAGATGGAGGGGGCGATCAAGTACGTCACCCTGAACCTGCTGTCGTCGATGATCTTCCTGACCGCGATCGGCCTGACCTACGGGCTGACCGGCACCCTGAACATGGCGGATATCGCCGACAAGCTGTCCACCGTCGAGGACACCGGTCTGGTGACCGTAATCGCGATGCTGTACCTGGTCGCGTTCGGGGTGAAGGCCGCGGCGTTCCCGTTCTTCTTCTGGCTGCCGGCGTCCTACCACACGCCGAAGGTGGCGGTCTCGGCGCTGTTCGCGGCGTTGCTGACCAAGGTCGGGGTCTACGCGCTGTACCGCGTGTTCACGCTGATCTTCAATCAGGAAGTCGACTACACCCACGAGATCCTGCTGTGGGTCGCGGCGGCGACCATGCTGACCGGCGTGCTCGGGGCGGCCGCGCATTACGAATTCCGGCGCATCCTGTCGTTTCACATCATCAGCCAGATCGGCTACATGATCATGGGTCTGGCGCTGTTCACGCCGCTGGCCCTGGTGGGCGGGGTGTTCTACATCATGCATCACATCATCGTGAAGGCGAATCTATTCCTGATCAGCGGGATCACGTTCGTGATGAAGGGCACCCACGAGCTGAAGCTGATGGGCGGGATCTACCGTACGCATCCAATGCTGGGGGTGTTGTTTCTGATTCCGGCCTTGTCGCTGGCAGGGCTGCCGCCGCTGTCGGGTTTCTTTGCCAAGTTCATCATCATCCGCGCGGGCATCGAGGCCGAGGCCTACTGGGTGGTGGCGGTCGCGCTGGTGGTCGGGCTGCTGACGCTGTACTCGATGATCAAGATCTGGGCCGAGGTGTTCTGGAAGGCGCAGCCGGAAGGGGTCGAGGGCGAGACGCTTGACGTCACGTCCGGCCCGATGATCTGGATGTGGGTCCCGGTGATCATGCTGGCGCTGATGACCGTGGCCATCGGCCTGTACGGCGAGCCGATCTACCAGATGGCTTTGATGTCGGCCGAGCAGTTGCTGGATCCGTCGCAGTACATCGAGGCGGTACTCGGGGAGGCCCGCCAATGATCGCGCTGACCTGGAACATCGCGCTGGCCCTGATCTGGGTCTTTCTGACCGGGACGTTTACCACCGGCAATCTGGTGGTCGGATTTTTCCTGGGCTACGTACTGCTGGCCTTTGCCCTGCGTGACAAGCCGGGGTTTGCCAGCTATGCGCGGCGGGTGCCGAAATTCATCGGGTTTATCGGGTTTTTCCTGTGGGAATTGTTCCTGTCGAACCTCAAGGTTGCCTACGACGTGATGACACCGACTCACCACATGGTGCCGGGCGTGATTGCCTTTCCGCTGGATGCCAAGACCGATGGCGAGATCACGATTGTTGCCAATTTGATCTCGCTGACCCCGGGGACGCTGAGCCTGGACGTTTCCACCGACAAGAAGGTGCTGTACATCCACGTGATGTACCTCGAGGACCGGGATGCGGTGATCCGCTCGATCAAGTACCTGGAACATCGGGCCCTGGAGGTCCTGCGCTAGATGTTCGATATCGCCATCATCATTGCCAATGGGCTGCTGAGTCTCGCGCTGCTGTTGGGGTTCTGGCGGCTGTACCTGGGGCCGACGCTGCCGGATCGGGTCGTCGCGCTGGAGCTGATCGCGTCGCTGACCATCGGTTTCATCGCGGTCTACGTGATCTCCAGTGGCCGCACCCCGTTCATCGACGTGGCCATGGTGCTGGCGTTGACCGCGTTCCTGGCCGCCGTGGGCTTTGCCCGTTATCTGGAGAAAGGGGGGCACCGGGACGATGACTGAGTTCTTGACGGGGTTGTTTCTGGTCGTCGGGGCCGCGTTCATGGTGGTCGCGGCGCTGGGTCTGGTGCGCATGCCCGACCTGCCGATGCGCCTGCATGCGACCACCAAGGCCGGTGTGCTGGGGGCGGGTCTGATGATGGTCGGCGTGGCGGTCTACTTTGGCGATGGCGGGGTGACCACCCGCGCGGTGGCGGTGATTGGCTTCCTGCTGCTCACCGCACCGGTGGCCGCGCACGCGATCGGGCGCGCCGGCTACTTTGTCGGGGTGCCGCTGTGGGAGCACAGCAAGACCGACGAGCTGAAGGGCCGCTACGACGAGAAGAATCACACCCTGGCCTCGCCCCCGGAGATGCAGGACGCGAAGCAGGACGACGACGTCCCGCGCGCGTGAGCCCGCCGGCGCTCGCGCGCGGATGGCCGATCATCCGGGTAGGGGACATGACGGCGCGCCAGACACGAAAAAGCCGGGGCGCAAGGCCCCGGCCATGGGTACAGTCGTCGGAGAGACGATCGTGCCTGAATAGCGGCCCTCAGGCCGCGTGGGTTTCCTTCGCCTCGCGGGCGGCCCTCGCCTGTTCCGGATCGTAGGCTGCGCCGGACCAGAGCATCTCGTAGGCGATCTCCTCGTTTCCGTTCTCGCACAGTTCCAGTACCTGCTGGAACAGAGGCTGGAAGGTCTCGCTCTGGTGCGACGCTTCGTGTTCGTCGAAGCTATTCCAGAAGGTGATGATGAGGGCTTCCTTGTCCTTCATGGGGCTCTCGACCGCCTGGCCGATGGTGGAGCCTTCATTGGAGACGGAGCCGGAGTTCAGCGCGACAAAGCCGCCGACGAAGCCGGTATCCGAGTGATAGGTCTTTACGTTCTCGCACAGGACGGCGACACGTTCCTGCAGATCGTCGATGGTGTATTCCGGCTTGAGGATCACGCGGTTGATGGTGACGACACCGTCGGCCGGGAAGTTGTTGATCAGTTGGCTCATGACGTTCTCCTGTTGCAGGGGAAGTGTGCCCGAAGGCACGGGTTGCTCGTTAAGTTAGTAAGCAACTTCTAATTGAAGTTCCCGAGTAAACTACTCAGGAATAGGCGATACCCCAAAATCACCCAGAAACCGGAGGGCCCGATCCAGCGCGCCCCTGGCGGTGGGAGGATTCCTCCGCGGCCAGATCCGGGTCATCACCGGACTTGCGTGCGATCCCTGGGTCATCTATCGTTCATTCCAATGAATATTGGAATGAACACTGTGTCCGGACGTGAACTCAAGGATCTGCTGTACGAACAGGTGGCCCGCATCGCGCGCGCCGCGGCCAGCCCGAAACGCCTGGAACTGATCGAGGTGCTGGTGCAGGGCGAAAAGAGCGTCGAGCAGCTGGCTGCGGATGCAGAGCTCAGCGTGAAGCTGACCAGTGCCCACTTGAAGGAGCTGCGCCAGGCGCGGCTGGTCGCGGCCCGGCGCGAAGGGCGCCATATGTTCTATCGCCTGGTGGATCAGCATGTCGCGGATTTCTGGGTAATGCTGCGCACCCTGGCGGAGGAGCGCCTGCTCGAATTGCAGGCCGCGACCCGCGAGATGGCCGAGGGCCCTGGCGAGCTGGCCCCGATGGCGGGCCCCGAACTGCTGGAACAGGCGCGTCGGGGCGATCTCATCGTTCTCGATGTGCGTCCCGGCATGGAATACGCGAACGCCCATCTGCCATATGCCCGATCCATCCCGATCAGCGAGCTGCGCAATCGGCTCGGCGAGCTGCCGAGCGACCGACCGGTGGTGGCTTATTGCCGCGGTCCCTACTGCCTGATGGCCAGCGAGGCTGTAGAGATCCTGGCCGCGCACGGGTTCCAGGCGACCCGCTTCGAGGATGGCGTCGCCGAATGGCGCTATCAGGGTCTGCCATTGGCAACCGTGAGCAACGAGGACAAGGAGAACGCCACATGACGGACCATCACAAGGCCGCGGAGGCCTATGCCCACCTGACGCACGGGATCCGGGAGAACCTCGGGCAGTTCGGTCAGCAGCTGATCCAGGTTTTCTTCGTCGGCCTGACGATCGGGATGATGCGCACGGTCGTGCCGGCCCTGGCGGAGAGCGAGTTCGGGGTGGCCGAGGGCTCGTTCATGCTGCTGACCGCGTTTGTGGTCGCCTTTGGCGTGGTGAAGGGGGCGCTCAATTTTGTTGCCGGTCGCCTGTCCGAACGGCTGGGCCGCAAGACCGTCCTGATGCTGGGCTGGGTGGCGGCGATCCCGATCCCGTTCATGATTCTCTACGCGCCGTCCTGGAGCTGGATCGTGGCCGCGACCGTGCTGTTGGGCGTGAACCAGGGCCTTGCCTGGTCGATGACCCAGACGGCCAAGATGGACATCACCCGTGCCGATGAACGCGGTTTCACCATGGGGATGAACGAGTTCTCCGGCTATGTCGGGGTCGCGGTGGCGGGGATCGTGACGGGCTACATGGCTGCAGCGTTCGGTCCGCGCATGGGGCTGTTGATTTTTGGCCTGGTGGTCATCGCGCTGGCGATCGTGTTGACCGCGCTGTTTGTGCGCGAGACGCTTGACTGGGCGAAGGCCGAGGGTGCGCGGCATGCCGCGGGGCAGTCCACAGGGCCCATCCCGCGGTATTCGAAGAACATCTCCGATACGCCCAGCACCTGGGAGGTGTTCACGCTGATGTCCTGGCGCGACCGGCGCATGGCCGCGTTCAGTCAGGCGGGGCTGGTCGAGAAGTTCGTGGATGCGCTGGTGTGGGTGTTCTATCCGGTGTTCCTCTACCAGCAGGGGCTCAGTCTCGCGGCGATCGGCTGGGTGGTCGGGATCTACGGGTTTGTCTGGGGCGGATCGCAGTTCCTCACCGGCCGCCTGTCGGACCATATTGGCCGCCGGCAGCCGATTATCTGGGGCATGTGGATCTGCGGCGGCGGGGTGGCCCTGACGCTGCTGGGCGAGGGCGTGCTGTGGTGGTCGTTCGCGGCGGCGGTGACCGGTCTCGGCATGGCGCTGCTGTATCCCAACCTGAGCGCGGCAGTGGCGGATATCGCGCACCCGAACTGGCGCGGTTCGGCGATCGGGACCTACCGCTTCTGGCGGGATCTTGGCTACGGAGTGGGGGCCTTCGGGTTGGGCATCGTGGCCCATATTGGCGGGTCGGTGGTCTGGGGCTTCTGGTTTGTGGTGATCGCGATGTTTGCCTCCGGCGCCGTGGTCTGGTGGTGGGGCGAGGAGACGCATCCGCGCCTGAACCCCGACGACGATTAGGCGTATGGCGGCTCGTCCGCCGGGCGCCGCTACCAGCGGCGCTTGTCCCACATCTCCGGGTTGGCCCAGAAACGGGCGTTCAGCCAGTCGGGGGTGAGCTTGTAGTCGTACAGGCTGGTGCGATAGACCGTGTGATCCGGCGCGGCCGCCTCGGCCTCCGGGTCGTGGCGGAAACCGAGGGCGAGGAAATCGTTCAGGCCCCAGCGTTCGTCGTCCCGGCGGTGCAGGATCAGCACCTCGTCGGCCCAGCGGTCGCGCAGCCCGCCCAGGAGTTGCTGGCCCGTCGTGACGTCCAGTGCGCTCAGCGTATCCGGCAGCAGGACCAGCGGCACGCGCGGCCCGGGCGGGTGCTCGAGAAATGCCGCGACGCTCTCCTGCTCCACGCCCGGAGGGCTTTCCTGGCGATCCGGGTCGGCCACAAGCAGGACGGTCCGGCCGTCGCGCAGGCGCTGCGGCAGGTGGCGGCGCAGGGCATCGATGTCGATCAAGCGGTACCTCCCCGGTGGTCTTGGTCGCCCCGTCCCGGGGTCGCGTTCGTTATACTCTAATGTACTCCCACTTCTACTGCGGACCCGTCAGAAGGAAGCCTCTCCATGTCCAAGGAACTGCTGACCGAATTCCTCTCCAAACACCCGATCTCGGCGTCGCTGACGCCGGCCGAGGTCGAGATCCTTCTCGAATACCTGGAGGTGCTGGAAACCCATCACAAGCAGGTGATCGCCGATATCGGCGAGGTCGGGGAGTCGTTGTTCTTCGTCGTCAGCGGGACCGCCGCGCTCTACCATGACGACGGCAACCAGGAGATCGAGGTCGGGCGCATGCAGACCGGCGAACTCGCCGGGTCCATGTCGTTCTTCGACCGCGTGCCGCGCGGCGTACGCATGCGCGCCCTGAGCGACAACACGCGTCTGCTGCGTCTGTCGCGGTCCATGTATGACCGCCTGCGCGTCGAACAGCCGTACATTGCGGTGAACCTGCTGGAGTTCGCCATCATCAGCCTGGATCACCTGATCCGCCGGGTCTCCGAGGACGTGGCGACGTACGCCCACTACCTCTATTCCCCGGGCAAGAAGTAGGGCGGATCGCAGGCGGAGAGCGCCGTGCTCGCGTCCCTGCAGACGGTTGCCGAATACCTGTTGCTGCCCCCGGGGCTTGGGATCGCGCTGACCCTGGTCGGGGTCGCCTTCTGGCGCGCCGACTGGCGCGGGGGGCGGCCGTTATTGGCGATCGGTCTGCTGGCGCTGGTGCTGCCAAGCCTGAATGTTGTTGCCCAGCCGCTGGCGCACGCCATCGAGCGCGATCTGCGCGATGCCGTGGTGGCGGTGGGGCGAGCCGATGCCATCGTGGTGCTGGGCGGCGGACGCTGGCCCGGACGCGGCGAGGACGGCGGCCGCGATGCCCTGAATCCCCAGACCCACGAGCGTCTGCGCCATGCCGCCCGGCTGCACCGCGATACCGGGCTGCCGCTGCTGGTCTCGGGCGGGCGTCCGGGTGCGTTGCCCGGGCGGCGCTCCGAGGCCGAGCTGATGGCGGCCACCCTGCAAACCGATCTGGGTGTGCCGGTGCGCTGGCTGGAAAGCACCTCGCGCAACACCTGCGAGAACGCCACGCACACCCGCCAGCGCCTGCAGCAAAGCGACGTGCAACGGGTGCTGGTGGTAACCCAGGCCCTGCACATGCCGCGTGCCCTGGCCTGCTTCGAACGTGCCGGCCTGGCGGCTGACCCGGCACCGACCGGCTTTCGCGGCCCCACGGGCGATCCACGGCGGGTCGAGGACTTCCTGCCGACCCTCGAGGCCTTGGAGACGTCGCGCTTCGCGATGCGCGAATGGCTGGCCCGCCTGGCGCGGCCGCTACGCGACCGTCTGCCGGACCGGGGCGACCCGGCCTGATGCTCGCGCTGCGCCGTGCACCGGGCTTGTATGGCGCGGCGGCCGGGCTGATGCTCTTTCTGCTGGCGGGTGTGGCCGTGGCCGCGGATGCGGAGGTGGAGTTCGATGGCGGCATCCAGCTGGATCTGCGGATCGAATCCCTGTTGCGCGACGATCTTGACGCGCATGGCCTGAGCACCCGTGTGCAATGGACGCGCGAAGGCCTGTCCCTGGCGATCCGCGCGGATCGCGTCGAACTCCCCGAGCCCATCGGAACCCTGCAAGACCTGCGTGTGGAATGCAGTGATCTGCAGGTAAGTCGTGCCGAGGTCCGCTGCGATACGGCGCGACTCTGGGGTGATGCCGGGGATCTGCACCTGCGGGGTGCCCCGGTAGGCCTGTATTGGGGGCGCGAGACGGGCGCGCTTGCGCTGGCGGGTGCGTGGCCCGGTTGGTTCGGGGCGCAGGGCGATTTCCACGTGCGGCTGGATCCCGCCCGCGGCTGGGATGTGCGGGCCGATTTCGCGGGGATCAACCTGGCGGCCCTGGCCGGTTCGGCGCGCCTGCCAATGGAGTTGCCCGTGCATCTGGGGCAGGGCACGGCGGATCTCGCGCTGCACTGGCGTGAACGCAGGCGTTCCGAGGTCACCCTGACGGTGCATGATCTCGCATTCAGCGACGATCTGGGCCTGCAGGCTGGGGAAGAACTGGACGGTCGGCTGCGCCTCGCGGGTGATGCCGACGGCTGGGATGTTGATCTGGCACTGACAGCGGGTGTGGTGTTCGTCGATCCCTGGTTTGTCGATCTGGATGCCGAGGGTCCGCTGACCCTGGACGCCCGCGGGGTGGTGGTGGACGGCGAGAGCCGAGCGGTGCGAGCGGAGTCGCTGTCACTGGATTATGGCGAGGCGGCCTCGCTGCAGGGACAGGGCCTCGCCTTCGCGCCCGAACGTGGTCTGGATGGCCAGTTCCGGGGTGAGGTCGGGGCACTTGGCGTGATCTACGAGACCGTGCTGTCGCCGTGGCTGGTGGGGACAGCCCTGGGCGAACTGGATGCCGCAGGGCGTATGAGCGGCGAGGTCGAGGTGCAGGCCTCCGAGCCGCACTACGCCCGGCTCGAATGGTCCGGGGTCGAGGCCCAGGACCGGCGTGGGCGTTTTGGTGTGAGCGGTGCGCGGGGCGAGCTGGACTGGTCCGCCACCGTGCCGGGTGGCCCCGGCCGCATCGGCTTTGATGCGGCCCATCTGTACGGCCTGCCGTTCGACGGGTTTTCCGCCCGGGTGCGTGCGCGGCCACAGGGGCTGGAATTGCTGGAGGCGACCGAGATCCCGATCCTCGATGGGGGCCTGCGGGTCAGGGCCTTCAGCGTGCAGCAGACCGAGACCGGGCCGGACGTGCAGTTCCAGGGGGGGATTCGGGCGATCAGTCTGGAGTTGCTGACCGACGTGCTGGGCTGGCCTCGCTTCTCCGGTCAGGTGGCCGGGATGATCCCGCGGGTGCGCCTGGAGGACGGCGATCTGAACGTGGATGGGCGGCTGCTGGTCCAGGTGTTCGATGGCGAGGTGGTGCTGCGCGATGTCTATATTCACGATCTGTTCGGGTACGCACCGGAGCTCGGGCTGTCCACGCAGATCCAGCGCCTGGACCTGGAACTGGTCACGCGGGCCTTCGATATCGGCCGGATCCAGGGACGGCTGTCGGGGCACGTGAACGACCTGGTGATGGTGGACTGGTCGCCGGTGCACATGGACCTGGAGCTGATGACGCCAATGGACGATCCGGGACGGCGGCGCATCAGCCAGCGGGCGGTGGAGAACATCACCGAGCTGGGTGGCGGCCTGCAGGCGGCGGCTTCGTCGATCTTCCTGCGCGTTTTCGAGAACTTCAGCTATCGCCGCCTGGGCTTTCGCTGCGAACTGCGCGGGGACGTGTGCACGGCCTCCGGGGTGGCAGACCGCCCGGACGGCGGGTTCGTGCTGGTACAGGGCGGTGGCCTGCCGCAGATCGAGGTGATCGGCTACAACCGCCGGGTGGACTGGCCGGAACTGATCGACCGCCTGGCGACGATTCAGGGCGGCGAGGGGCCGGTCGTGCAATGAGTCAGTCGCGGTGTTTGGTTACGGTTCAGGATGATGGTGTAGATTGGGCACATGCGGGGTTTACCCGCCCGAACAAGGGATGACAGGCATGAAGGCTTTGTGGAGTGTTCCGGGACTGGCTCTGATGTTCGCGCTGCTCGCGGGCTGTGTGACCATCAATATCTACTTCCCCACCGCAGCGGCGGAGGAGGCGGCGCGCGCCATCGTGCGGGATGCGCTGCAGGTGCCCGAGGCCGAGCCGGCACCGGAGTCCGAGTCCGGTGTGCAGCTGCCGCCGTCGGAGCCGCGCCACACGGGCACGGCGAGCGCCGCGCCGGTGCTCGTGTGGGTGCTGGAACGCCTGGTGAGCCCGGCCGCCGCGCAGAGCCCGGACCTGCAGATCGAGACCCCGGCCATTAACCGCATCCGGGCCTCGCTGCGCGAGCGGGGGCCGCAGCTGGCACCGCATTTCCGCAGCGGTGCGATCGGTTTCGGTAACAATGCGGATGTGGTGATCCGCGATCTCTCCGAGGTTCCGCTGCGCGATCGCAGCACCGTGCAGCGACTGATTAGCGAGGAGAACTCGGATCGCGATTCGCTCTACCGCGAGATTGCCCGGGCCAATGACCGTCCGGACTGGGAACGCCAGATCCGCGAGACCTTTGCTCGCGTCTGGGTGGAAGAGGCCCCCTCGGGTTACTGGTACCAGGACGGCAGCGGCCAGTGGCAGCAGAAGTAACGGCCAGTGAGGGAACCCCCCATCCACGGGAGTGATGCGTGGCCGGCGTAGCCTGGGCCGAGCGCCTGGATGCCCGGCGCCGCCAGTTGACCGAGCTGGTCAATGACACGGATCTTTCGGCGTTGCCGCGCTGGAAGGCCGTCCCGCTCGGGATGGTACGCGGTGTCTTCGCGCTGGTGCGCGAGGTCTCCGAGGGGCAGCTGACGCTGCGCGCGATGAGCCTGGTGTTCACTACCCTGTTGTCGATGGTGCCGCTGCTGGCGCTGTCATTCTCGGTGCTCAAGGCCTTTGGTGCCCACAACGCGGTGGAGCCATTCTTGCTGGGCGTGCTCGAGCCCCTGGGCGAGCAGGGGGTGGAGATTGCCCACAATGTACTCGAGTTTGTCGACAATATGCGCGTGGGCGTGCTCGGGTTCGTGGGTCTGCTGTTCCTGGTCTACACGGTCATCGCACTGGTGCAGAAGATCGAGCTGGCCTTCAACGCCATCTGGCGGGTGGAGAACAACCGCAGCCTGGCCCAGCGCTTCTCCAACTACCTGTCGGTGATCCTGATCGGTCCAGTCCTGGTGGTATCCGCCCTGGGGGTGACCGCCACCGTGATGTCATCGGCGGCGATGCAGACGGTCGCCGGGATCGGGCCCGTCGGCATGCTGATCACCGAGATCTCGCGGCTGGTGCCCTATCTCCTGATCATCGCCGCCTTTGCCTTTATCTATGTGTTTGTGCCGAACACCCGGGTGAAGGTGATCCCGGCGCTGCTCGGGGCCGTGGTGGCCGGGTTGCTGTGGCAGAGCGTTGGCTGGGTGTTCGCCAATATGGTGGCGGGTTCGACCCGCTATGCGGCGATCTACTCCAGCTTCGCGATCATGATCATGCTGCTGATCTGGCTCTATCTCGCCTGGCTGATCCTGCTGATCGGGGCGAACGTCGCCTTCTTCGTGCAGCACCCGGAATACATGAACGTGCGCGGTATCCGCCTGCGCTTGTCCGGCGCGGGGCGCGAGCGCATGGGCCTGCACCTGATGCAGCAGGTCGGACAGCGCTTCCATGACGGGCATCCGGCGCCGACGCTGGACGAGGTCGCCGCGGCGCTGGCCGTCCCGGGCAATGCCCTGGGAGGCTCCGCGCGCCGGCTGGAGGAGGCCGGGCTGTTGCTGAAGGCGGGCGAGGACGGGCAGCAGCTGGTCCCGGCGCGGGATCTCGACGCCATCCGTGTGGACGAGATCCTGGAGGCCCTGCGCGCGGACACCGACGACCGCGCGATCCGCCGCTTGCGTGGCAGTGCGGCGGTGGAGCGGACCCTGAAGGACGTCGATGTGGCGCGGCGGGAGCGTCTGGATGGACGCACCCTGCGCGATCTATTGAACGAGGCTGCCGGCGATTCCGGGGCGGTGGAAACCGCCTGACGGCTCGCCTGTAGGGCCGTCAGGCGCGTGGCGCCTCGGCATCCAGGCGCTGCTGGGCGCGGGCCATCAGCTGCCCCGATACGCGCTCCACCAGCGACTGGGCCACGCGTCGCACGGCGGCATCCAGGATCGGATTCAGCTTGTACTCCAGTTCGAAGTCCACCCGCGTATGGCCCTCGCCATCAGGGGTCAGCCGGTAACTGCCGCGATTGTGAATCCCGCGGATGGAGCGCCAGGCGAAGTGTTCGGGGGCGATGGCGCTGCAGACTTCGACGTCGAAGCCCATGCGCATGCCGGCGGCGCGAATGGTCCAGCGGTAGCAGTCATCGCCCAGCCGTTCGATATGTTCCACGTGGTCGCACAGGTCCACGAAATTGGGGACGTGGCTCAGGAGCTCGAAGACCCGATCCGGCTCGGCGCGCAGGGAGGTGGAGTGGCTGATCGTTCGCATGGCGGATTCGTCTTCGCTGGCGGCTCTTTGGACTAAGAGCCTGGCGCGGGTTCGGGGTTCCACGCAAGCGTGGGTCGGATCGGTTTCCACCGGCTTGTCGCATCCGGGGTGGGGGCCTACGATGTTCGCTTACGCTGGCGACCCCCGGATGCCTTTGATGTCCACCGCGCAACAATGTCCCGAACTCGACTTCCTGCAACGATTCGAGGCCGGTTCCACCGGTATCCTGTACTGGGAACAGCTGGATCAACTGTGGGAGCATCTGCGCGAGCGCGCGGACGCCGGATGGTACGTCTATGCGGTGGGCGACGACGTCCCGGATCAGCCGGTGCCGGAGGAGACCTTCCGGCGTTTCGTCGACGAAGTCGACGCCCTCTTGCGGCGTGATCACGACGAGGATTACTGCGGGATCGTTTACGTCGACGACCGCGAACATCCGGAGTTCGTGAAGATCTTTGATCCCAACAACCTCGGCTCCAGCTGCGGCTCCTCCGGGCTCCGGGTCCTGCCGGGCTGGGTCGTGTCGCGGGTGCCGCCGGTGGATCTCGAGGTCGCGGTGCCCCCCACCGGCAGTCGCCGGCGCTGGTGGCAGCGGCTGTTCGGTGGTGCACAGTGAGACCGGGGGCCGGGTTGCTGGTGCGGTTCGTCCGGGCGCGGCTGGAAGCGTAGCGTGAGCGGGTCTGTCTGGCAGCGTCTGCGCGCCCAGTCCCGGTTGTTCATCGCCCTGGGCATTCTGGTGCTCGTGGTGGTCTGGATTGTCTCCGGGATGCTCGGGCGCGAGACGGAGGAGGCGCCGCGGGCAAGCGATCCCCAGCCCATGGCGGTGGCGGTAACGGAGCTCACGGCCGACCCGGTAGAGCGTTTGCTGGTGCTGCAAGGGCGGGTGGAACCGGATCTGCGCGTGATGGTTCGCGCGGAGACCGAAGGCCAAGTCGCGGAATGGGCCGTGGCCCGAGGCGCGCGGGTGGCTGTGGGGGATGAACTCGCGAACCTGCGCATGGATGATCGCGAGGCGCGGCGGCGCCAGGCAATCGCCCGGTTGCGCGGGGCGGAGAGCGAATACGAGGCGGCCCAGCGCCTGCACGACCAGGGGCATGTCTCGCGTACCCAGCTGGAGGCCCGCGAGGCGGAGCGCGAGGCCGCGCGGGCCGGGCTCGAGGCAGTCGAGCTGGATATCCGCAACACGCGGATTGTTGCACCCGTCGCGGGGATCGTGAATCAGCGCCTGGCGGATCGTGGTGACTTCGTCAGTCGCGGCGACCCGGTGGCGGAGGTGGTCGACAACGACCCGCTCCTGGCGGTGGTGCATGTACCCCAGCATCAGATCGGGCGGGTCGAGCCGGGCCAGTCGGCGCGGATCCGTTTCCTTGATCGACGGCGTGCCGAGGGCGAAGTACGGTTCGTTTCGCGCGTGGCCGAACCGGGCACGCAGACCTTTCGCGTCGAGATCGCGGTACCGAACCCGGACGAGGCCCTGCCGTCGGGTATCAGTGCCGGCGTCGAGATCCCGACCGCCGTGGTGCAGGCGCACAAGCTGTCCCCGGCCTGGATGGGGCTGGATGACGCCGGGCGTGTGGGGGTGAAGACGGTCGACGCGGCGGATCGAGTGGTGTTCCACGCCGTAGAGGTGATCCGGGCCGCGGCCGATGGCGTCTGGGTGACCGGCCTGCCCGAAACGGCACGGGTGATCACCATCGGCCACGGTTTCGTGACCGATGGCGAGCGGGTGCGCCCGCAAGCGGCGCAGGCGGACCCGGGGGCGGCGGTGCCGGAATCGGTGGACGGGGCGGCGCCGTGAGGTCCCTGATCGCCTGGGCGGTGGCACATGCCCGGACGGTACTGCTTTTTCTTCTGTTGATCCTGGTGCTGGGGGCGACCGCCTACCACATCGTGCCCAAGGAGGCGGCACCGGAGATCGATGTGCCGATCTTCTTTGTCTCGGTGCCGTATCCCGGGGTCAGTCCGGAAGACGCCGAGCGCTTGATGCTGCGGCCGCTGGAGCGCGAGCTGCAGGCACTGCCCGGGGTGGACGAGATGCAGTCCTGGGCGGGCGAGGGCTTTGCCCTGGTGCGTCTGGACTTCGAGCCGGGCTGGGACAACCGCCAGGCGCTGTCGGACCTGCGCGAGGAGGTCGACCAGGTGCGCCCCGAACTGCCGGCGGGTGCGGAGGAGCCGAGCGTCTCCGAGGTCGATCTGTCGCTGTTTCCGGTGCTGACGCTGAATCTCTCCGGGCCGCTGGACGAGCGGGCGCTGGTGCGCCTGGCGCGCGAGCTGCGCGACCGGGTCGAGGCGATCCCCGGGGTGCTGGAGGCGGATGTCGGCGGGGATCGCGAGGAGCAGATGGAGGTCCTGGTCGATCCGCTGGTGCTGGAGACCTATGAGCTGTCCTTCAGCGAACTGACCCGCGCGATCGAGCGCAACAACCGGCTGGTGGCGGCCGGCGCGCTGGACACCGGGGCCGGACGTATTCCGCTGCGCGTGCCGGGCACCATTGATGATGTCGACGACGTGCTGGACACCGCGATCCGTGTGGAGGGCGATGCGGTGGTGCGGGTGCGCGATGTCGCGGAGGTGCGTCAGACCTACCGCGACCCCGAGGGCTTCACCCGCATCGATGGTCAGCCTTCGGTGTCCCTGGAAATCCGCAAGGCGTCGGAGGCCAATATCCTCGAGGTGGTCGCGGCCGCCCGCGCGACCATCGAGGCTGCCCGCGCCGACTGGCCGGAAGCCGTGGAGGTGACCTATCTGCAGGACATGGCGCGGGATGTAGGTGACCTGCTGGGGGACCTGGAGAACAGCGTGATCACCGCGATGCTGATCGTGGCGCTGGTGATCCTGGCGATGATGGGGGCGCGCGCGGCGCTGCTGGTGGGAATGGCGATTCCCGGGGCCTTCCTCGGCGGCATCCTGGTGATCTACCTGATGGGTTTCACACTGAACGTGGTGGTGCTGTTCGGCCTGATCCTGGTCGTGGGCATGCTGGTGGACGGTGCCGTGGTGGTCGTGGAGCTGGCGGATCGCTATGTGGCCGAGGGCATGGCCCGGGCGGATGCGTTCCGCGCGGCTGCCCAGCGCATGGCCTGGCCCATCACCACGGCCATTGGGACCACGCTGGCGGTGTTCGCGCCCATGCTGCTGTGGCCCGGCATGGTCGGCGAGTTCATCGTCTACCTGCCGGCCACCGTGATCGTGACCCTGATCGCCTCGCTGGCGATGGCACTGGTCTTTATCCCGGCACTGGGTGCCGTGATCGGGCAGAGCCGGCCGATCAACGCCGCGCAGACGCGCTACGTGCGCGCGGCAGAGGAGGGACGCTACGACGAACTGCAGGGGATTACGCGTGCCTATATCCACCTGCTGCAATCCCTGGTGCGGCATCCCGGCTGGACGCTGGCGGGGACGGTCGCGGTGGTCGTGGTGGCCTACGCGCTGTATGCCACGCAGGGCCGGGGTGTGGAGTTTTTCCCGCAGGTCGAGCCCGATTTCGTGCAGGTCCAGGTGCAGGCACGCGGCGATCTCTCGGTATGGGAGGCGGATGCCCTGGTCCGCCAGGTGGAGGGCACTCTGCACGGCGTACCCGAGATCCGCCACGTCTACGCGCGCACCATCGGGACCCAGCTGGGCCGTCTGCAGGGCGACTATGCCGAGGACGTGATCGGGGTGATCCAGCTGGAACTGATTGGCTGGCGGCAGCGGCCACCGGCGGAGTCGATCATCGAAGATCTCCGCCGGCGGACCGCGGACCTGCCGGGGATTCGCCTGCAGTTCCGCGCCCAGGAACGTGGACCGAGCGAGGGTCGTCCGATCGTGCTCGAGGCCGCCAGCGCCGACCCCGAGCGGATTGCACCCGTGATCCGTCAGCTGCGCGCCGAAATGGACGCCCTCGGCGGGTTCGTGGACGTGACCGACGACCTGCCCTTGCCCGGGGTGGAGCTGGAGGTGCGCTTTGACCGTGAACAGGCGGCTCGCTTCGGGGTTGATGTCCCGTTGCTGGGCGAGGGCGTGCAACTGGTCACCAGCGGGATCTTGCTGGGAACCTACCGCCCGGACTACAGCGACGAGGAGGTTGATATCCGCTTGCGCTTGCCGGCCGCGCAGCGCCATCTTCAGCAGCTGGCGGGCCTGAACCTGCCGGGGGCCACCGGGCTGGTGCCGCTGGCCCATTTCGCCGAGTTGGTGCCGGTGCCGGCGACCGGCCTGATCAAGCGCCGCGATGGCCAGCGTGCGTACACCCTGGAGGCGGATGCGGGCCCCGGCTATCTGGTAGACGAGCGCCAGCGTGCGCTCGAAGGCCGGATGGCCGACATGGAGCTGGACGCCGAGGTGCAGCTGCGCTTTCGCGGTCAGGCGGAGGAGCAGGCCGAGGCCACGAACTTCCTGCTGGGGGCGTTCGGGCTGTCGCTGTTCCTGATGCTCGCGATGATGGTGACCCAGTTCAATCGCTTCTCCCAGGCCTTTCTGGTGCTCTCGGCCATCGTGTTTTCCACCGCCGGGGTGCTGCTGGCGCTGCTCTTGCGCGGGGAGCCCTTCGGTATCGTGATGAGCGGGATCGGCGTGCTGGCGTTGGCGGGGATCGTGGTGAACAACAACATCGTGCTGATCGATACCTACAACGAGCAGCGCAGGCTTGGGCTGGATGCGATGGAGGCGGTCCTGCGCGCGGCCGCGCAGCGGATGCGGCCGGTGCTGTTGACGGCGATCACGACCATCCTCGGCCTGTTGCCGATGGTGCTGGCGTGGACGGTGGACTTTGCCGGCCGGGACTTCTACGTGGGTGCGCCGGTCACCGGGTTCTGGGTCCAGCTGGCGACGGCCATCGCCGGAGGGCTGTTGTTTGCGACTCCGCTGACCCTGCTGTTTACGCCCGCCATGCTGGTATTGCTGGACCGTTGGGGTCTGGACCGACGGCCGGTATCGGTGGGCGGGTCGGGTTCCGCGGTCAGCGGCTCGCCAGGCGCTTGATGCACTCGAGGTAGGCATTCTCGTCCGGCGCGGCGTTGCTGCGCTGGGCTTCCCACAGGATCTGGCCCAGGCATTCCATCATCCGGTGCTCGGCATCCATGACGCCAAAGCGGGCGCACAGCCCCTGGTGCAGCTGGCGGGTGCCGGCTGGGCGGTCGGTGCGCGCCTGGTCGCGCAGGCTCAGGTGCATCGCCATGTGCAGGAACGGGTTGGAGGTGCCGAGCTCGGGCGGGAATTCGCCGGTCAGCGCGGTCTCGCGGTCTTTCAGGTAGTCGTGGTACTCGGGGTGTTCCGAGATCACGTCCACCAGTTGCTGCTCCAGATCGGTCAGGGCCTCGCCGGCCTGCGCCTTCTGCCAGGCGTCGACGAACTGGGTGCGGATCTGGTCGCGGTTGCCGTACATGGGAGGTTCCTTGAAGGGGGTAGGTTCGTTCAGGCGCCGACCGGGGGCGGTGTCTTTGCCTTGTATTCGCACAGGTCCGCGATCGGGCAGTGCCAGCACTCCGGCTTGCGCGCCTTGCAGACGTAGCGCCCGTGCAGGATCAGCCAGTGGTGGGCGTCCTGCAAGTAGGCCTTCGGGGTCAGGCGCATCAGGCGCTTCTCCACCTCCAGCACGGTCTTTCCGGGGGCCAGGCCGGTGCGGTTGGCGACCCGGAAGATGTGGGTGTCCACCGCGATGGTGGGGACGCCGAAGGCCGTGTTGAGGATGACGTTCGCGGTCTTGCGCCCGACGCCGGGCAGGGCCTCCAGCGATTCGCGGTCACGGGGGACCTCGCCGCCGTGGCGCTCGACCAGCATGCGGCAGGTCTTCATTACGTTCTCGGCCTTGGCGTTATACAGGCCGATGGTCTTGATGTGTTCCTTGAGGCCGTCGAGGCCCAGCTCGAGGATCGCCTCGGGGGTGTTCGCCACCGGGTAGAGGCGGCGCGTGGCCTTGTTGACGCCGACATCCGTGGCCTGGGCGGACAGGATGACCGCGATCAGCAGTTCAAACGGGGTGGCGTAGTCGAGCTCGGTCGTCGGCGCGGGGTTCGCCGCCTTCAGGCGCTCGAAGATGGCTTCACGCTTCGCGGCATTCATGGATGCGGGGGCTCCAAACAAACCGGCCCCGCTTCGCGGGGCCGGCAACTCGCGTAGTGACGTTGCTCAGACGTGGCGGAAGAGGCCGACATCCGGCGCGGCGTCGCGCGGGTTGGACTCGGCTTCCTTCTCCAGGTCCTTGATCAACTTGGCGTGCTTCTCTTCGATGTCGTGCATCGCCTTTTCGTCCATCTTCGGGAAGATCACGTCACGGATGAACGAACCCAGCTCGTCCAGGCAGCTCGGCCAGTATTTGTCGTTCAAGTGGAACGCATGGTGGGCATGGGTGCCCATCGGGTAGCTGTCGAACTTGCGGATCATGGTGTAGGACAGGTCGCTGTCCTTCTCGACAAAGTCCTTGGCGAAGTCATACCACCACTTGTAGTACTTCTCCTGGAGTTCGTCGTTGAACCCGTGGTTCTCGAAAAAGGCGGCGATCGTGCCGCGCGGGGCGAGGCCGTAGCGCGTGCCGCGCTTGCCAGCAAACGGGAAGTGTCCAGCCATGCCAATCTCCTGGGACGTTTGAATGTCCGGGGCGGTGGCCCCGGTAGAACGGATTCGTGGCGCCGGAAGTTTACCGGCTGACAGCCAGGAATCAAGGCCGGAGCCGATCAGGCGTTGTCGGGGCTCGCCTCGGTTGCGGTCGCGGTCTCGTCGCCGGTGGGGCTCGGTTCCGCTTCGAACTGGCTGTCGATCCAGTTCTTGGCGGCGATCAGGAGGCCCATGGCCATGAAGGCGCCGGGGGGCAGCAGGGCCAGCAGGAAGCCGTGCTCGGACGGGTAGAGCTGCAGGGTCATGCCGTGGCCCCAGTCGCCGAACAGCAGGTGGGCGTTGGCCATCAGCGTGCCCTGGCCGAGGACCTCGCGCAGGGCACCCAGGGCAATCAGCACGCCGGTGAAGCCCAGCCCCATCATCAGCCCGTCCAGCGCCGCGCGCGGGACCGAGTTGCGTGAGGCGAAGGCCTCGGCGCGGCCGATGATCGCGCAGTTGGTCACGATCAGCGGGATGAAGATGCCGAGGATCAGATACAGCCCGTGAAACCAGGCGTTCATCGCCAGTTCGATGGCGGTGACGATGGAGGCAATGATCAGCACGTACACCGGGATGCGGATCTCCGGGCGCGCATGGTCACGGATCAGCGAGACCAGCACGTTCGACAGCAGCAGGGTCAGGGTGGTCGCAATGCCGAGGCCAATCGCGTTGACCATGGTGCCGGAGATCGCCAGCAGCGGGCACAGTCCCAGCAGCTGCACCAGCCCGGGGTTGTTGTGCCACAGGCCGTCGCGAATGATGTCGGTCAGGGTCGGATTCATCGGCTTGCCTCGTCGTCCCCGTTGGTCTCGCTGGTCGGGAGCGGTTCCGTGACGGAGCCGGTTTCCTCGGGCCGGGTCGCCAGCAATTCGTCGCGGTGATGGTCGAAGTATTCCAGCGTGCGATAGACGGCGCGAACCACCGCACGCGGGGTAATGGTGGCCCCGGTGAACTGGTCGAAGACCCCGCCGTCCTTGCGCACGTGCCAGCCCTCGGTCGGTGGGTTGCCCAGCGAGCGCCCGTCGAAGCCGCGGATCCAGTCGGAGCGCTCGGCCTCAATGGCATCGCCCAGGCCCGGGGTCTCGCGGTGCGCGGAGACCCGCACGCCCTGGAGTTCGCCGTCGCGGTCGACGCCGATCAGCAGGTGGATATTGCCACTGTAGCCGTCCGGGGCGATCGCGGAGAAGACGATACCGACCACCTCGTCCTCGGCATCGCGGGCGAACCAGACCGGCAGGGGGCCTCCACCCAGCAGCTCGTGGTGCAGATCGATGGTGTCGTGGACCGGGTCGTTGCGGTAGTCGAGTTCCCCGGTCAGCTCCGCGATGCGGTTGCGATTGACCGCCATGCGGTTCTCCGCGATGCGCGCCTCGGTGGAGTCCTGTACCAGGGCGACGATGCCGGCCCCGGCGGCGGCAAAACCAGCGAGCAGGGCGGTCGCCAGCAGGATGTCCCGTGGCTTCAGGTTACCCATGGCCGTCCCCCGGCGGCGGTCCGCGGCGCTCGCGCCCGAAGATGCGCGGGCGCGTCAGGTGGTCCAGGGTCGGCGCGACCATGTTCATCAACAGTACGGCGAAGGCGACCGCATCCGGGTAGCCGCCCCAGGTGCGGATGACGAAGATCAGCAGGCCGATACCGGCCCCGTAGAGGATGCGCCCCAGCGGGGTGGTGGAGGCGGACACCGGGTCGGTGGCGATGAAGAAGGCGCCGATGATCACCGCGCCGCTGAATACATGGAAGGCCGGCGAGGCGAAGGAGTCCGGGTCCAGCATCCAGAAGAAGCCGGCCGGGATCGCCACGCCCAGGATTACCGCCACCGGGATGTGCCAGTGGATGATCCGCCGGAACAACAGGTACAACCCGCCGAGCAGGAAGAAATTGCCGATCCACTCCCAGCTGGTTTCGCTGAAGGTGCCGAACAGCGGGCTGGTGGTGATCTCGTTGACCGTGCGCCCGGCGCCCAGGCCCTCGCGCATCGCATCCAGCGGTGTGGCGCGGGTGATGGCATCCCAGTCCATGGCGGCCGGGAGGCTGCCGGTGAGGACCGTCTGCAGCGTCTGCCCGAGGCCCAGCGACATCTCGGACAGGGTGTCCGGGGCCGGCCACAGGGCCATTTCGCGCGGGAACGAGACCAGTACCACCACGTAGCCGACCATCGCCGGGTTGAACGGGTTGTAGCCCAGCCCGCCATACAGGTGCTTGGCGACGATGATGGCGAAGGCGATGCCGATCAGGGTGACCCAGACGGGTGTGAGCGGCGGTACCGCCAGCGCGAATAGCCAGCCGGTGACGATCGCCGAGTTGTCGCCCAGCGTGGCCATCACCGGGCGCTTGCGGGCGGCGACGATCGCGGCCTCGAAGGCCACCGCGAACAGCACTGCCAGGACCACATTGACCAGTACGCCCCAGCCGAAGAACCAGGCCATGGCGAGGGTGCCGGGCACCAGCGCCATCAGGACCTGCTGCATGACCCCACCCACCGAGTGGGCCGGGATCATGTGCGGCGAGGATTCGGTGCGAAAGCGCATCAGCGGTTGCCCGTGTCCGTGGAATCACGTTCGCCGGATTGGGCGGGTTCGGTGTGCGTCTCGGGGGTGGCGGCCGCCTTGTCCGCTTGCTCGGTCGCCGCGCCCTCGACGGCGTCCCCGGCCTTGGCGGCCTTGCGCGCTCGGGCGCGCTCGAGCGCGGCCTGAATGGCGGCCTGTTTGTCACTGTTTTCGTTACTGTCGCCGTCGGCGCTGCTGTCTTTTTTCTTGAGCGCGGCCTTCTTCTTGGCCATGCGTTCGGCCTTTTCGCGTTCCTCGCGCTCGATGCGTTCCTGGCGAAACTCGTAGCGTTCGCGCGCGATATCCGACTTCTGGCGCTCCTTCTCGCGCGCCCAGATCTCGTTCTTGGCATAGCGGTAGTACTGCACCAGCGGGATGTTGCTGGGGCAGACATGCGCGCAGCAGCCACATTCGATGCAGTCGAACAGGCCGTACTCCTGGGTCGCGTCGAAGTCCTTGGCCCTGGCCTGCCAGTACAGCTGCTGCGGCAGCAGTTGCGCCGGGCAGACGGCCGCGCACTCGCCGCAGCGGATGCAGGGCATCAGCGGGCCGGGTGCGGGCGTGTCCTGCGGGCGGGTCGCCAGCAGGCAGTTGGTCCCCTTGATCACCGGGATGGCGTCGTCATGGACCGCGAAGCCCATCATCGGGCCGCCCATCACCAGGCGGTCCACGCCCTCGGCATAGCCACCGGCGGCGGCGATCACATCGGCGAACGGGGTCCCCAGCAGGGCCTCGACATTGCGCGGATGCTGCACGCCCGGCCCGGTGACGGTGACGATGCGCGACAATAGCGGGCGACCCTGGATCACCGCATCGCAGACCGCCTTGAAGGTACCCGGGTTGTTGCAGATCATCCCGATATCCGCCGGCAGGCCGCCGCTGGGGACCTCCTGGCCGGTGAGGACCTTGATCAGCTGGCGCTCGCCGCCGGTGGGATAGATGGATGGCACCGAGACCAACTGGACCCGTTCGCGCAGCTCGCCGGGGAGGGTCTCGGTCAGTGCCCGCATGGCCTCCGGCATGTTGTCTTCCACCGCGAACAGTACGCGCTCCACACCCAGCAGGTGGGCGACGATGCGGATGCCCTCGAATACCGCCTCGGGGGCGCTGCGCAGCAGCGAGTCGTCGGCGCTGATGTAGGGTTCGCACTCGGCCCCGTTCACGATCAGCGTGTGGATGCGCTGGCCGGCGCGCGGATTGAGCTTGACCGCGGTAGGAAAGGCGGCCCCGCCCAGTCCGACGATCCCGGCATCGCGAATGCGTTGGCGCAGCTTGCGCGGGTCGCGGGTGTCCCAGTCCAGCCAGGGCTCCATGCGGGTTTCGCCCCAGTCGTCGCGGCCATCGCTTTGGATGGTCATGCAGGGGGCGCTGAGGCCCGAAGGGTGGGGTACCGCGTGGTCGGCGATCTCTACCACCTCGCCGGAGGTGGGGGCATGCACGTGGGCTGCGATATAGCCCTTGGACTGGCCAATCCGCTGGCCCTTGGTCACACGGTCCCCGACTGCCACGCAGGGCTCCGCCGCCTCGCCGATATGCTGGCCCAGGGGGACGATCAGCCGGGACGGCACGCCCATCACCAGCACCGGGTCGCGGGTGCTGGCGTCGGTCTCTTCGGCCAGTTTCAGGCCCCCATGGAAGCGATGCAGCTGCATAAGCGTATTCTAACGGTTCGCGGGCATCCGGCTCAGCCGGACTGCCGCGAACCGTCCGCGATGACGTGGATGGGCCGTTCGATCGGCGAAGGGTTCGGCTCCGACCAGCGCCATTCGGTGATGTCGGTGCCGACCGGGACCATGGTGATGCAGTCCACCGGGCAGGGCTCGATGCACAGCTCGCAGCCGGTGCATTCTTCCTCGATCACGGTGTGCATCTGCTTGGCAGCCCCGAGGATCGCGTCCACCGGGCAGGCCTGGATGCACAGGGTGCAGCCGATGCAGATGTTCTCGTCGATGATGGCGACGGCCTTCTCCTGTTCTTCTTCCTCCAGGGGCGTGGGTTCGCGGTCGAGCAGGTCCGCGAGGGCACGCACGGTCGCCTGGCCGCCGGGCGGACAGCGGTTGATGTCCGCTTCGCCCGCGGCGATGGCCTCGGCGTACGGGCGGCAGCCGGGATACGAGCACTGGCCGCACTGGGTCTGCGGCAGCAGGGCATCGATCTGATCGACGACTGGATCCGCCTCCACGCGAAAGCGCTGCGCGGCGAAGCCCAGAATCACCCCGAACACGGCGGCCAGGCCGCCGATCGCGAGGATGGCGTACAGCACGCTCACAGCCGAACCAGCCCGGAGAAGCCCATGAACCCCAGCGACATCAGCCCGGCGGTGATCATGGCGATCGCGCTGCCGCGGAACATCACCGGCACGTCGGCCACCGCGATCCGCTCGCGGATGGCGGAGAACAGGATCAGGACCAGCGAGAAACCGACCGCGGCGCCGAAGCCGTACAGGGCCGACTCGACGAAGTTGTGCGCCTCCTGGACGTTCAGCAGGGCGACGCCCAGCACCGCGCAATTGGTAGTGATCAGAGGCAGGAAGATGCCCAGCACGTTGTACAGCAGGGGCGAGGTCTTGCGCACCACCAGTTCGGTGAACTGCACCACGGCGGCGATCACCAGGATGAAGGCGATGGTGCGCAGGTACTCCAGCCCGAGCGGGAGCAGCAGGTACTCGTTGATCACGTAGGAGCTGACCGCGGACAACGTCAGCACGAAGGTCGTGGCCAGGCCCATGCCGGTGGCCGTCTCGACCTTGCGTGAGACCCCCATGAACGGGCACAGGCCCAGAAACTTCACCAGTACGAAGTTGTTCACGAGGATCGTACTGATGAGTATCAGGACGTATTCCACGTTAAATCCGAGTCGTCAGGTCAACAATACAGTATCCGGGAGTGGTACAGCGTACTCAACCCCGAGGGCTTCGTGGGTACCCGCTTTCTGCGGGTTGACCCCGTCTTTGGGCGGGTTCCAGGTGTGCGGCGGACAACCTTCTTGTCAGCGGTCCCGAGTAAGAGACTAGCCGCCCTGCGCGCCCGCGGGCATGAGCGAGCTCAAGGACCGTACCGGATGCGCGTCCTGCGGATTCGGGTCGGCCTCGGGCCGGGCGGTCATGAGCCAGGCCTGGTGAGCGCAATCGAGCTCGTCGCCACGCGCGGACAGGACCAGCACCGTCTCGGGCGTGCGGCCGATCTCTTCCGCCAGACGGCGGTAACTGCCGGCATCCCGCCGGCCCCCGATCCGGGTATCGAACAGCCCGTCCAGGCACTCTTCCACTTCCGGGTGCGGACTGTGGCGCAGCCAGTCGCGCTGCACCGGGGCCGGGGTTGCGCCGAAACTGTAGAGGGCGACGCCGGCCGCGTGCAGGTGCACCAGGGCTTCGGCTGTGGCCGCGTCCAGTTGCGGCTGCAGCGCGCCGGCCTCCAGCGCGTCCGCCCAGACCATGCCCTGCAGTTGGCGCACCGGGGTAATGTCCTGGCCGCCGCGAATCCAGGCGCGGATCTGGGCGAGAAGGCCATCCGCGTCCAGCTCGCGCCCGGAGTAGGCGAGGATATCCGCCAGGGTGCGCTGTACCGCGGTGGACTCCGCGTGACGCTCGAGGAAGCCGGGCAGCGCCTCCTGGGCATGTGGCTCCAGCGTCTCGCGCAGCACGCCGGATGGGGCAAGGATCCCTTCGAAGGCCAGGATGATGGCCTGAGGCGCCGAATGCGCGGCAGAGGCGGCCATTACACGACGAGCTGGCGGGCCAGCGTCTCGCATTCGAACATGAACTCGAAGGCCTCGGTTCGCTGCATCGCCAGTTCTACGGTCTGACCCCAGGTGTAGAGGCCGTGCCCGTTGATCAGATACCCGGCGAGCTCCGGATGGCGCGTCATGGCGGCGTCGACCTGGGCGGCCAGCTGCTGCATGTCCGGGTGATTGGCGAACACCGGGATCTGGAGGCCGCGCGAGGGGTGTTCGCAACCCGGGAGTTCGCGCAGGGCCTCGTAGTCGCGCAGCAACAGCGTCCCGGCGACCTGGCGCGAAAGCACCGTGCCGTGGACGCTGTGCGTGTGCAGCACGGCCCCCAGCTTGGGGTCGTGGCGGTACATGATGATGTGCAGGAAGGTCTCGGGGCCGGGGTCTCCGCTGCCGGAGATCAGGTGGCCTTCCAGATCGACGACCATGAAGTCGTGCGCATCCAGCAGATCCTTGCCGCGCCCGGGAGCGGTAATGACAATGTGCTGGTCATCCAGGCGCGCGGAGAAGTGCCCGGTGCGCGCGGGGAGCCAGCCGCGTTCCGCGAGCTCGCGTCCGGCGTCGGCCAGCAGGCGGACCTGTGCTTTGAATTCGGGGCTTTGTTCCATGCGTCCGGGGACCGAGAAAAGAGCGGCAGCTTACGCGAGCAACGGGCGCAAATCCATGGGCCGCGGGTGTTCTGCGTAAATCGCGCCGCCGGGGGCGGGCACTACTTGACGCGCATGCCGGGCCGGGCGCCGTCATCCGGATTCAGGATGTACAGCTCCGAGCCGCCCGGGCCGGCGGCCAGCACCATGCCCTCGGAGACGCCGAAGCGCATCTTGCGCGGGGCCAGGTTGGCGACCATCACCGTATGCTGACCGATCAAGTCCTCCGGCGCGTAGGCGGACTTGATGCCGGCGAATACCTGGCGCGTCTCGTTGCCGATGTCCAGGGTCAGCTTCAGCAGCTTGTCCGCGCCCTCGACGTGTTCGGCGTTGGCGATGCGCGCGATGCGCAGATCCACCTGGGCGAAGGTGTCGAAGTCGATGGTCGCGGCGATCGGATCCACGTTCGCCTCCGGGGCGGCGTTGTCGGTGGCGCTGGATGCCTCGGTCGCGGCCAGGGTGGCCTTCGACGCCTCCAGCAGCTTGTCGATGGTCTCCGCTTCGATGCGGGTCATCAGCGGCTTGAACTTCTGGATGCTGCGTCCGACCAGCGGCTCGCGGCTGGCCCAGCGGGTGTCTTCCAGGTTCAGGAACTCGGCGGCGTCGGCGGCCAGTTTCGGCAGCACCGGGGCGAGATAGACGATCAGGATCCGGAACAGGTCCAGCCCCTGGGTGTTGATCGCCTGGACCTCGGCCTCGCGGCCCTCCTGCTTCGCCAGGACCCAGGGTTGGGCCTCGTCGATGTACTGGTTGGCCTGGTCGGCCAGGGCCATGATGCGGCGCATCGCCTGGGCGAATTCGCGCTTCTCGAACGCCTCGGCAATCGCCTCGCCCTCGGCAACGAAGGCCTCGTGCAGGTCCGGGCGCGGGAGTTCCGCGGCCAGTTCGCCGTTGGAGCGCTTGTTGATGAAGCCGGCGCAACGGCTGGCGATGTTGACCACCTTGCCGACCAGGTCCGAGTTCACGCGCTGCACGAAGTCTTCGAAATTCAGGTCCAGGTCGTCGACGCTGTCGCCCAGCTTGGCGGCCAGGTAGTAGCGCAGGGATTCCGGGTTCAGGTGCTCCAGGTAGTCGCGGGCGCGGATGAAGGTGCCGCGCGACTTGGACATCTTCTGCCCGTTGACGGTCAGGAAGCCGTGGCAGAACACCGCCGAGGGGGTGCGATAGCCCGCACCGTGCAGCATGGCCGGCCAGAACAGGGTGTGGAAGTAGGCGATGTCCTTGCCGATGAAGTGATACAGCTCGGCGTCGGAGTCCGCCCCCCACCAGGCGTCGAAGTCCAGCCCCTGCTGCGCGGCGTAGGCGCGAAAGCTCGCCATGTAGCCGATCGGTGCGTCCAGCCAGACGTAGAAGTACTTGCCCGGCGCATCGGGGATCTCGAAGCCGAAGTAGGGTTTGTCGCGGGAGATGTCCCAGTCGCTGAGACCGGTGTCGAACCACTCGTCCAGCTTGTTGCGGATCGCGTCCTGCAGGCGTCCGGAGCGGGTCCATTCGCGCAGGAAGGCCTCGAAGTCGCCGAGCTTGAAGAAGTAGTGCTCGGAGGCGCGCGACTCCGGGCGCGCACCGCTGATCGCGGAGACTGGGTCCTTCAGGTCCAGCGGGCTGTAGGTCGCGCCGCAGGCCTCGCAGGAATCGCCGTACTGTTCCGCGGCGCCGCATTTGGGGCAGGTGCCCTTGATGAACCGATCGGGCAGGAACATCCCGGCCTCGGGGTCATAGGCCTGGTCGATGGTGCGGGTCTCGATATGTCCGGCATCGCGCAGCGCGGTGTAGATCTGCCCGGCCAGCTCGCGGTTCTCGTCCGAATGGGTCGAGTGGTAGTGGTCGAACCCGATGCGGAAGTCGGCGAAGTCGGCCTCGTGCTCCTGGCGCACGCGGGCGATCAGTTCCTCCGGCTCGATGCCCTCGGCGCGCGCCTTGAGCATGATCGGCGTGCCGTGGGCGTCGTCCGCGCAGACATAGATGACCTCGTGGCCGCGCGAACGCTGGAAGCGCACCCAGATATCGGTCTGGATGTATTCCACCAGGTGGCCCAGGTGGATCGGGCCGTTGGCGTAGGGCAGGGCGCTGGTGACGAGGATCTTGCGCGGGGTATCGGTCATTGCTTGGCTCGTTTGGGTGGCACCGGGCGCGGGTGCAGGGGCGCTATTGTCGGGTTTGGCTCGCGGGTTGTCGAGGCGTGCCAAGGGCTCCGGCATGTTGTCCACAGAAGTTGTGGATAACTCTGTGGGCAACCCGGTGGAATCGGTCGCGAGGCCTTGCCACACAAGGCCGCATGACAAATTGGTTAAAAAACGACCAACACATAAGAAGGCAGGACAAACAGTACTTTGCGGAACAATTGTGCAGCGACTTAGATGCTTGTTCGCCTATCTTGGCCGATGTTCCCTATCTTCAGGTCCTTTGTGCATAAAACCGTCGCAAGGGCCTTGACACCTGCCTTGATTCGCGCCTGGGGGCTTCGGAAAGGACGGGTGGCTCGTGGTGCCATTGGCGTGGTGCACCGAGGCCAGTAGAATCGCGCGATCACTCCCAACATCGGATGCCACGTACCCATGGCCGAACTCGCGCGAGAGCAGATCGAAAACGCCCTGAAGACCGTTCAGGACAAGTACCTCGAGCAGGACCTGGTCGCCGCCGGCGAGGTCCGGGACATTCGCGTGGACGGTGCCCGTGCCGCGATCGATATCCAGATGGGGTATTCCGCTGCTGGGTACCACGACGAGCTGCGCGCCGCCATCCAGGGTGCACTGGCGGGTGTGGCCGGGCTCGAGTCCTCCGAGGTCACCATCAGCACGAAGGTCACGACCCACGCGGTGCAGAAGAGCCTGAAGCCGATGGCGGGGATCAAGAACATCATCGCCGTGGCTTCCGGCAAGGGCGGGGTGGGCAAGTCCACGACCGCGGTCAACCTGGCGCTGGCCCTGGTCGCCGAGGGCGCGCAGGTCGGTATCCTGGATGCCGACATCTATGGCCCCAGCCAGCCGCGCATGCTGGGGATCAAGGACAAGCCGGAATCCAAGGACGGCAAGAGCATGGAGCCGCTGGAGCGCCACGGCGTGCAGGCGATGTCCATTGGTTTCCTGATCGACGAGGACACGCCAATGATTTGGCGTGGCCCGATGGTTACCCAGGCGCTGGAGCAGCTCCTGAACGAGACCAACTGGAAGGAGCTGGACTACCTGATCATCGACCTGCCGCCGGGCACCGGTGACATCCAGCTCACCCTGTCGCAGAAGATCCCGGTCTCCGGTTCGGTGATCGTGACCACGCCGCAGGACATCGCGTTGCTGGATGCGCGCAAGGGCCTGCGCATGTTCGAGAAGGTCGAGGTGCCGGTGCTCGGCATCATCGAGAACATGAGCATCCACATCTGCTCGAAGTGCGGCCACGAGGAATACATCTTCGGCCAGGGCGGCGCCGAGGGCATGGCGGAGGAATACGGCGTGGATCTGCTGGGCGCCCTGCCGCTGGACATCCGCATCCGCGAGCAGGCGGACGGTGGCGAACCCACCGTGGTCGCCGACCCGGAGGGCCGCATCACGGAGATCTACCGCGAGATCGCACGGCGCACGGGTGCCAAGCTGGCTGAGCAGTCCAAGGACTACAGCAGCAAATTCCCCAACATCGTGATCCAGGACAACTGATCCGGTGCGCCACCAGGGACAGGGCCAATGAGCATCAAGGCGGACCGCTGGATTCGGGAGATGGCCGAGACGAAGGGCATGATCGAGCCCTTCGAGCCCGGCCAGATCCGCTACCGCGACGAGCAGCGGATCGTGTCCTACGGGACCTCGAGCTACGGCTATGACGTGCGGTGCTCCGATCACTTCAAGATCTTCACCAACATCAACTCCAGCATTGTCGACCCCAAGGGCTTCGACGAGGGCAGTTTCGTGGACGTGCAGTCGGACTGCTGCATTATCCCGCCGAACTCCTTTGCCCTGGCGCATACGGTCGAGTACTTCCGCATCCCGCGCGATGTGCTGACCATCTGTCTGGGCAAGTCGACCTACGCGCGCTGCGGCATCATCGTGAACGTGACCCCGCTGGAGCCCGAGTGGGAGGGCCACGTGACGCTGGAGTTCTCCAACACCACGCCGCTGCCCGCCAAGATCTACGCCAACGAGGGCGTGGCGCAGATGCTGTTCCTGCAGTCCGACGAGGTCTGCGAGACCTCCTACAAGGACCGCGGTGGCAAATACCAGGGCCAGCGCGGCGTCACGCTCCCGCGCACCTGACCGAACCCTTCAAGTACGGAGTAGGCCCGCCATGCGTATCGTGATCGCGCTGGGCGGCAACGCCCTGCTGCAACGCGGCGAGACCCCCTCGGCCGAGGCCCAGCAGCACAACGCCCAGCGTGCGGCGGCAGCCATCGCGGCCGTGGCGCGCGCGCACGAGGTGGTCGTCACCCACGGCAACGGGCCCCAGGTGGGGTTGCTCGCCAATCAGGCGGAATGCGATCGCATCGCCTGGCCGCTGGATGTGGTCGGGGCCGAGAGCCACGGCATGATCGGCTACATCCTGGCGCGGGAGCTGCATAACGCGCTGGGCCATGACCGGGTGGCAAGCTTGCTCACCCAGACCGAGGTCGACCCGAACGACCCCGCCTTCGACCACCCGGAAAAGTTCATTGGCCCGACCTGGGACGCGGCCCGCGCCCGCGCGCTGGCCGACGAGCGTGGCTGGGACGTGGCGCCAGACGGCGAGGGCTGGCGGCGGGTGGTGGCATCGCCGGAGCCACAACGCCTACTGGGTATGGAGGCCGTTCGCAGTCTCGTGGATGGCGGGTCGGTGGCGATTTGTGCCGGGGGCGGCGGCGTACCGGTCGCGCGTGACGGCGTCGGGCGTCTATACGGCATCGAGGCCGTGGTGGACAAGGACCTGACGGCCGCGCGCCTGGCCGCGCATGTCGGGGCGGACTGGCTGTTGATGCTGACCGATGTCGACGGCGTCTACATGGACTGGGGCACGCCGGACGCCCGGCGCCTGAAGGCGCTTCTGGTTACGGCCGTGGAGCCGGCGGCGTACCCGGGCGGTTCCATGGGGCCGAAGATGGAGGCTGCACGGCGCGCTGCCCAGGGCGGCATTCGGGTCGGGATCGGTTCGCTGGAGGACGCCGCGGCTATCCTGGCCGGGCAAGCGGGGACCCGGATCCTGCCGGTGGGCGCCGCCTGAAGCCCTTGCCGGAACCCCCGCCTGTTACACTCGATGTTGCGCGCCCGCCGCAGAGTTTGCAGGCTTCGAGTACACATGGATCAAGAGTGAAGATGATGCGAGAGATTCAGCGAGCCGCCCCCCTGGTGATCGGTCTGACGGCCGTGGGTCTGCTGGCGCTAGGCTGCGGCAGCGGCGGCGAGCCGGAGGAGTCGGCCGGCCCCGCCCAGGGCCTGGAGCAGGGCGGCATCACGCCGCAGGACATGTCCAGTGACGAGGCGCGGCGCCCGCAGCAAAGCGGCATGCCCGCCGCGGACGTGAAGCGCGCAACCGACTGATTGGATCGCTGGCCTGCAGGGATTCCCCTGCGGGTCACCACATGAGGTCGTCGGGTACCACGTAGTCCTTGTATGGGTCGTCCGGGGCAGGTTCCGATCCGGTTTCGTCCTCGGCGGGGATGACCAGTGGCCATTCCGGATCGCGCTCGCGGATGCGGTCGGCGGTCTCGCGCGGGATGACCCGGAACCCCTTTTCCGGGCGCACATCCAGGCCGGCAAGCGCGGCGCGGCCGTCGGCCAGGCGCTTTTGCAGGTCGGCGGTCACCGGGAGGTGGCGGATCTGCCCGCCCTGCTGGAAGTGATAATCCAGCGCGGCATCGCCGGTGGGAATCGGCGCCAGGTGGGCGCTGACCAGTTCGCGGATCTGCGCGTGGCGTGCCCGGCGTTCGGCACGTTCCTGCTGTTCGCGGTTCTTCTGTCGCGAACGCTCGGCCTGCTCGGCCTTGCGCGCCTCGGCCACGCCCGGTTCCGGACCCGTGTTGCGGTCCTTCTTCTTCTTCGCGTTGCCTTTCTGGGCCTTGTGCTTTTGCGACTTGGCCTGGCGAACCTGTTTTTCGTCGACCAGCCCCGTTTTCAGGAGCTGACTGCGCAGATCATCCGACATGAATCCTGCCGTGTTCGGTCAATGGGTTAGGGAAACACTCATCCATGTACACGTTCGCGCTCGAGTCGCTTTTTCGTGCGAACAAGGCGCGGTGACTGCCGTGCAGTCATTCTGCACAAGGGAGCCGCAACGCCGTGCGCGCGCAAAAGCGGCCGAGCCCCTGCATTCAATAGCTTGTGGGGTTGGCACCCCAGGTTCCCCGATCCTGCGTTGCGCCGCTTGCAGGTAGAAGCCCCTACCTGCTGCGCACCGCGCCTTGGTTCGGAAAACCTGGGGTGCCAACGCGAACGTGTACATGGATGAGTGTTTCCCTAAGAGCATAGCCGGAATGCGCCCTTGCGTGCAGCACGCGCGGTTCAGGCGGCCATGAACTCGCGCAATCCGTCGCGGATCTCGGCGTCCGGCAGATCGGGGAACAGGGTGCGCAATCGGCGCTGGGGGTCGATGGCGAATGCGGGGGTGGTCTGCGGCGCCAGGTGCCGGGCCTCCGCGAGCAGTTGCAGGCCGGCGAGCCGCTCGCTTTGAAGCTCCAGTGCCAGCACCGCGCGGTAAAGCGCGTTGCGCTCGGGGGTGTGGAGCCGCCGGCGCAGTGCGCGGAGGCGTTCGGTGGAGGATGACTGCCAGCGCCGGGCCGTTTGCCGCAGTACGCGCCATTGCGAGGGTCTGAGGGGCTGCGGGTACCACAGGGCAAACAACGCGAGCATCACGTCCACGCCAAATTCGTCCTGCCAGCGCATCAAGCGCTCACGCGCGACGGGGTCGGTCCAGAGGCGGGCAGCGAAATCCCAGAAGGGGGCGAAGCCTGTGGCCAGTGGGGGTTTCCCTGGCTCCGGCTTGGGTCCGGGTTCAGGCACTGCTCGCGGCGGAGGTGAAGGTGACCCCGGCCGTGTTGCGCAGGCCGTCGGGCTGGAGGATCTCCAGGTCCCGGGTGTGCAGGTTGATTACGCCCTGGTTGCGCAGCTGAGTAAACAGCCGGCTGATGGTTTCCTGGGTCAGGCCCAGGTGGTTGGCGATGTCTGCCCGTGACATGGGCAGGTAGAACCGCTCGGGGGACAGGCCGCGGGCGCGATGACGCTCCGACAGGGCGATCAGGAAGGTCGCCAGACGCTGCTCCGCGGTACGTTGGCCGAGCAAGGCATGCAGGCTTTCGTCCTGGGCCAGTTCCTGACTCATCACGCTCATCATGTGCTGGCGGAAGGTCGGAAGGCGGCCGGCGAGGTCGTCGACATGGCCGTAGGGCACGGCGCAGACGCTGGTGGACTCCAGTGCAATGGCACTGACCGGGTGCTTGCCGGAGTGGATCGCGTCCAGCCCCAGGAGGTCGCCGGCCAGCGCGAAGCCGGTGATCTGTTCGGTCCCGTCATCGGAGATCAGCACCGTTTTCAGTGCCCCGGTGCGGACCGCGTACAGCGCTTCGAACTTGGTCCCCATGGTGAACAGGGGCGCACCCTTGGCGATCGGCCGGCGTTGCTGGACGATTTGGTCGAGTTGCCAGAGTTCATCCTGGGGCAGGCCCATGGGCAGGCAAAGCTGGCGCAGGGTGCAGTGCTGGCAGGCTTGGGTGGGTCGTAGCGTCATGGGTGCAGGGTAGCCGTTTTTTCGACGTTGGGGAAAGCGATCTTCGGGGTATGCCATCGGGCGCGGGAATGCGGTACTGTCCCCATGAGTTGTAGGCGATTACAGAAGGGATTGCCGTCGGTCAGCCGGGCCGCACATCAAGATGTGCTCGGTGTCTTCTCCCTCCGGCGGCTGCGTGGACAAT
Source organism: Thioalkalivibrio sp. AKL7 (assembly GCF_000381705.1). Classification (NCBI taxonomy): domain Bacteria; kingdom Pseudomonadati; phylum Pseudomonadota; class Gammaproteobacteria; order Chromatiales; family Ectothiorhodospiraceae; genus Thioalkalivibrio; species Thioalkalivibrio sp. AKL7. The sequence goes on from NZ_KB906951.1 coordinate 53,399, forward strand.
GCGAGACATCGGTTATTAGACTGAGTCTAGAGTCTGCGGCACGGTCACGTTCGGCGTTACGCGTGGGGGCTGAGAGACCCGACCGCTAGAACAAGGACAGGGGTAGAGATGATCGAGCGGTTACTGGAGCAGTACATACGCTACGGGACCTTCGTGCTGCGGCATCCGGATGGCCGTGAGCAGCGTTTCGGGAACGGGGCGCCGGAAATCACCATGCAGGTGCATGACAAGGCGGCGTTACGCAAGATTGGGCGCGACCCGGGTTTCCAGCTGGGCGAGACCTACATGGACGGCCTGTGGTCGCCCGGCCCCGAGGGCCTGCAGGTGTTCCTCGACGTGGCCATGCGCAACTTCGCGCCGATGTTCAAGCAGCGGGTCAACCCTGCAGTGCGCATGCTGCGGGCCCTGATCGAGCAGGGCAACAAGGTGGCGCGCTGTTACCAGAACATCGCCCATCACTACGACGTCGATGAGTGGCTTTATCGTCAGTTTCTGGACGAGGGCATGTTCTACAGCTGCGCCTATTTCGAGCGCCCGGATATGACGCTGGAAGAGGCGCAGCAGGCCAAGTGCGCGATGCTGCGGAAGAAGTTGATGCTGGAGCCGGGCATGCGGGTGCTCGACATCGGTTGCGGCTGGGGCGGTCTGGCCTTCCATCTCGCCGAGCATGCCGGTGTCCATGTGGATGGCGTGACGCTGTCGAAGGAGCAGTTGCGGGTTGCCCGTGACGAGGCCAAGCGTCGGGGACTCGAGGATCGGGTGCGGTTCCTCTATCAGGACTACCGCGAACACGACGACCAGTACGACCGCATCGTCAGCGTCGGCATGTTCGAGCATGTGGGCACGCCCAACTACGAGACGTTCTTCCGGCGCGTGCATGATCTGCTGAAGCCGGAAGGCATCGCGGTGCTGCACACCATCGGGCGCCAGGAGCCGCCTGGCACCTCCAACCCGTGGTTGAGCAAGTACATCTTTCCGGGCGGGTATACGCCGGCCCTGTCCGAGGTGATGGGCGCGCTGGAGCCCACGCCGCTGGACACCACCGATATCGAGTTCTGGCGCCTGCATTACGCCGAGACGCTGGCCGAGTGGTATCGCCGCTTCCAGGAGGTGCGGGGCGAGGCCGTCGAACGCTTCGATGAGCGGTTCTGCCGCATGTGGGAGTTTTACCTGGCGAGTTGCGAGGGCACTTTCCGCTGGTGGGGCCAGGTGGTCTTCCATGTGCAGATGGCCAAGCAGCAGGATGCGGTGCCGCTGACCCGCGATTACCTCTATCGTGACGATGCCCCCGAAGTGATCTCCACCCCGCCCGGGGAGGCCCGGGCACAGCCCAGCGACGCCGCCTGAAGGCGAGGGGAGCGATCCGGGGCCGATCCCGAAAGTACTGCAAAACTCGGGCGAACCGAACGCGCATTCCCTACACTAGTGGTCACGTTGCGGCCATGCCGGCGGTAACCACCCATTCCGGAGCAGGGGCGCGTGTTCGGTCGCTTTCGTAAACGCAGGGAGGCACAGGGCCAGGAAAGCCCGCAGGCCGGCGGACCGTCACAGGAGCACGTCCTGATCGAGGCGGCCGGGCGCAGCCGCATTACCGAGGTGGCCGCCACCGCACGGCGCGTACCCTGGTCGCTGAACTTCCTGCAGTTGCTGTGGGCCGCCGGGCCAGTCACGTTCCTGGCAATGCAGGGCGGCTACTTCCTCGGTTTCGGCCACGCCGCCCCGGCACAGAACTTCATCTTCTTTGCCGTTTACACCCTGCTGTTCGGGGTCATCGGCCTGGTCGCGCGTTTCGTTGCGGACGCCACACGGGGCAAGCGCCAGGAGCGCTCGCGCGATCAGCTGCGCAACACCATCGACTTGCTGCCGGATCTGCTGTTCGTCACCCGCGACCTGGCGATGGGCGAGATGACCCCGGACATGCGCCGGCGCAAGGCAGCCCAAGTCCTGCTGCACGAAGTGGATATCGCCCCCGAGGCCGTGGCGGTCGCGGTGCGCGAGATGACCGGCGATGCCAGCCTGGCGGCCGCCGCGGAGCAGATCGAGATTTATCGTCGCCTGGGTCTGCGCTCGCGCGTCGCGGATCTGGTGGATGCGACCGAGGACTCCCGGCTCGCGGCCCTGGAGAAGCTGCACCACGAGGCGCCGGAGGTTGCGGACCTCCTGCGCGACCGCCTGCGGGGCGTGGCGCCAACCCAGGAGGACGGTGTGCGCCGGGTGGATCAGTTCCTGGATCGACTGTTTTCCGCCGCGGACGCCGATGACCTGGCGCGCTGCACCCTCGACGACGTGCAAGCGATCTTTGTCCTCGCCTTCGAGTTGGAGAACGGACGCCAGATCAAGCGGCTGAGCTTCGAATGGTCGGGGGGCTGGCAGCTCGGGGCTGCCCTGGACCGCCTCGAATCCCAGGGCAACCGCTTCCGTGTGGCTCAGGCCGGGGTGGTCAGCCGCCTGCGCTCCCTCGGCATCCTGCTATCCCAGCACGAGGCGTCGGGCCTGGATCCACAGGCCCTGCGCGAGCCGATCGTCAGTCTGGGGCGTCAGGTGCTGGAGGCGCTGCAGCGACTGGAGGATCTCGAACCTCCGGAAAATTCCGCGGATGGGCAGCTCCTCGGTCTTGCGCTGCGCCGAGTCGAGGACCTGCGTGAGGCGCGCGACCACCTGATGCAGTCGCAAAGCCGCTACATCAACGCAGTAGAACGCTGGGAGGCCCTGCGTCGGGCGCAGGTGGAGAAGCGCGGCGAGAAGCGCTGGTTCAAGCGCAGCGTGCGCGGCATCCGGGTGAGCGAGGAGCTGATCGAACTGACCGACGACCAGAAGCTGAAACTGGCCAGCCACTTCTGCTCTTTCCTCAAGGAACTCAAGATCGAGCGCGAGGGTGACCTGTTTTACTTTGGCGGCTCGGCACTGGATGCGGAGACCGCCAAGCGGATCGGGATCCAGCTCGCCTTGATCATGGAGCCGCTGGTGGATCTTACGAATCCCAGTATCCAGCGCGCGATATATGCCAATCCCGCGGCCTATCTGGGCGGGCTCTACGTGGGCATGAGCGCGGATGCCAAAGCAGGCCTGGGCTCGGCGATGGTGCGCAAGGTCCGGCAGGATCTCGGGCGCATGGCCGAGTGGCTGGCGCTGCGCCTCACGCGCATCTACAACCTGCCACTGAGTGACTCCATGCGCGATTTCCTGGTCAGCCACTATGGGGCCAATCGCGAGCGCCTGGAGATGCTGGCGACCCATACCGGGGACGAGTCGCACCCGGTGGCGCTGCGTGCCGAGCGCTCGCCCGAGTTCGACGCCATGCTGCAGGACAAGGCTTGGGGTCTGCTGCTCAAGCGCGGGACCCGCTACCTGTACGCGGAGGAACGGCGCCGCCGCTGATCGGCGCCGGTATGCGAGCCTGCTAGTGTCACTCGGGATCGCACGGGGGGGTAGCGGCTGGTAATTTTGCGCCCAACTGTGTAGGGTTCGCTGCGTTCCTCGGTGCCCGACCAAGCGCTGCTTGGCGGGTTAAACGGGAAGATCGGTGAGTCTCCGGCGGGCTGCAAGGCCTCGGGACGAGTCCGACGCTGCCCCCGCAACGGTGATCGAGCGAGAGACCACCAGTCGGTCTCTGATGGTCGCGGCCAGTGCCACTGAACATGACGTTCGGGAAGGCGCCGCGCCGGAACGCTCGTCAGTCCGGAGACCGGCCAGGGAATGATCGCGCGGCATGCGGCGGGCATGCGAGGCGGATGATCGTGCCGGGCCGTTCGCCGGTCGTGGCCGATCCCCCTCGTGTCTGTCTCCCCCTGTCTGCGCGATCCCGACGAATCAACGGCGTGCGGGCGGCTCGCCGGGAGACTCTACACAATGAAACGCACAGCACTTTCCGCGGCCATCCTGCTGGCCACCAGTCCCGCCCTGGCGGACACACCGAATACCGACGATGCCCAGACGCTGGAGACCGTCCAGGTCACCGCCTCGCGCATCGCCCAGACGGTGGATGAGACGCTCGCTTCGGTGACCATCATCGACCGCGAAGAGATCGAACGCCTGCAACCCCAGCAGTTCACCGATCTTCTGGAGGGCCGCGCCGGGATCGAGACCTCCCAGAACAGCGCGTTCGGGAAGACCTCTTCCGTTTACACGCGTGGCACGAGCTCCGACCACACGCTTCTTTTGATTGATGGCGTGCGCATGGGTTCTGCGACTACGGGTGGTGCCAGTTGGCAGTTTCTTCCGCCAGAGGAAATCGAGCGCGTGGAGATCGTGCGTGGTCCGCGTACCAGTATCTATGGCTCGGACGCGATTGGTGGGGTCGTGCAGGTCTTCACCCGGGAAGGCCGCAAGGGCCCGCCAAAGGTCGATGCGTTTGTTGGTGGTGGCAGCTTCAATACCTGGGAAACTGGGGTGGGGGTCGCTGGCGGGACCGAGAACACGAACTACAGCCTTTCGGTCAGCCATTTCGAGACCGACGGTATCAACGTCCAGGACGGAGTGGGCGATGAAGACCGCGATGGCTATGACAACACCTCCCTGGCAACCAAGGTTTCACATCGCTTGGATAATGGGATCGAGGTCTTCGGCAGCATCCTTTATTCAGAGGGTGAATCCGAGTTCGACAGTACTGAAGGTGATGACTACACCGACTATGTGCATGCAGCGATCCGTGCGGGTCTTCGGCTGCGTTTAACAGATCGTTGGGATACGGAACTCAGCGTCTCGCATAGCCGGGACGAAAACGACCGTTACACGGATGGAAGCTTTGCGTCGCAGTATGACACCAAGAGGGATTCTGTTGACTGGCTGAACGAGATATTCCTAACTGACCATTTGTTGTTGACGGCAGGTTTAGATGCCCGTGAAGATCGGATTGACGTCGATGATCCTGGGTTCTTGGGCGCCGAAGAATATGCGGAGACTAGTCGATATAACGTTGGCGGATTCGGGATTCTTCAAGCAGATCTCGGGAGGCACTTGCTGGAAGGTTCGTTGAGGTACGACGACAATGAGCAGTTCGGCAGCAAAACGACTGGTCAGATGGCCTGGGGTATACAGGTGGCTGAAGCGTGGCGTCTGCGGGCATCGTACGGGACGGCATTCAAGGCGCCAACGTTTAACGAACTCTACCACCCCGATATTGGATTCTTCCGCGGGAACCCGGATCTTGATCCGGAGGAGTCGGAGACCTTCGAACTGGGCGCGCGTTATTCGGTGGAACCCGGCTACTTGGATGTAAGCATTTTTGAAACTCGGGTCGACAATTTGATTGCAGGGTTCGCTCCACCGGAAAACGTAGAGGAAGCGCGAATCCGGGGCTTGGAGATAGAAGGCGGTTATGAGCGTGGTCAGTGGCTTTCGCGCGCTTCACTGACGTTGTTGGATGCCGAGGATCGTGAAACAGGCAATGAACTACCTCGCCGGTCCCCGGTAACTGCCCGCTTCGATCTGGATCGGCAGTTCCAGCGTTTCTCGGCGGGTGGATCGGTGATTGCCAAGAGCCGGTCGTATAACGATCGTAACAATGATATACGGCTTTCCGGTTACGGGCTGGTGAATCTGCGTGCGAGCTATCAGATTGCCCCGGAATGGCAGCTCCAGGCTTCGGTCAAGAATGTGTTCGACAAAGACTACGAGACGGCGCTTGGCTACAACCAGCCGGGGCGTGCCGCGTTCGTGAAACTGCGTTATCAGCAGAGGTGATCCATGGGTAATCGACTGTCGAAGATTGCGACCCGCACGGGTGACGAAGGCCGAACCGGCCTCGGTGACGGCTCGCGGGTGGACAAGGACTCGCATCGGGTCGAGGCCTTCGGAGATGTGGATGAGCTGAACAGTGTGATCGGCCGGTTGCTGACGCACGTTCTGCCCGAAGAGGTTCGCCGCTCGCTGGCGCTGGTGCAGCACGAGCTGTTCGATCTGGGGGCGGAACTGGCGGTGCCGGGGCATCAGGCGTTGCCGGATGCGTCGGTGGAGCGTCTTGACGTGGAGCTCGAGTCCTTCAACGACGATCTGCCGGCCCTGAAGGAGTTCATTCTCCCGGGCGGCGGGCCGGCCTCGGCCGATTGTCATATCGCCCGCACGGTCTGCCGGCGCGCGGAACGGCGTCTTGTCGCGCTCAACCACCACGAAGCGCTGCGCCCGGGTTCGCTGGCCTACATCAACCGGCTGTCGGATCTCCTTTTCGTGCTTTGTCGCGTCCTCGCGCGCCACGAGAACGGCGAAGAGATCCTCTGGCAGCCGGCCAGCCAGCGCGGCTGACGTGCTCGTCTGATCGGCGTCGCTGCGGCGGCGCCTGATTCCCATTGCAACGGTCGCGGGCGTGTCGAGTACACGCCTCGCGGCCCCTTGCGCCTGTTTTTCGGGAAGTCTCCATGCGTTTTCGTTGCACAATTCTGATGGCTTTGGCGTTTTTTTTATTCGGGGTCGGCACGGCCGGGGCCGGACCGCTGGTGGTGGGCGTCGTCTCCGATCGCTCGGCGGCGGAGGTCGCCGCCGGGGCGCATCGCTTCCTTGAGGCATATCCGGAGGCGGAGGTCGTACTGCGCACCCCGGAGCAGCTCACGGACAAGTCGGACGAGGCGGTGTCGGCGCTGTGGCGCGAGGCGGACGCGGTGCTCGTCGCGGCCGTCTTCGGGGATCAGGCCGCGCGCCTCGATCGTCTGTTGCGGGAGGCCCCGCCGCCCGAGGGGGCCCCGATCCTGGCCATTAACAGCGTGCGCCACCTGACGGCGTTGTCGCGGATCGACAGTGAGGCCGTACTCGCGGGTCTCGATGACGAAATGCGTACCGAACTGGCGGCCAACCCGGACCCGGGTGAGGATCCGCGCGCGCACCTGGCCCAGCAGCAGGAACGCTTCCCCGAGCAGGCAGACTGGCTGACCGGGCGGGCGTTCTACCAGGGGCGCACGCCGGAAAACATGGAGGGCCTGATGCGCTGGCTGGCCGCGCATGGCGGCCACGCGATCGACGTACCGGACCCGGACCCGCGCGAGACCATCCGTTACTATCGCCATGGAAGCTCCAGCCCCGATCCGGACGCCCTCGATCTGGAGGAGGGTCCGGCCGTGGCGCTCCTGGATCTGGATACCGGCGACCGGCCGGGCGACCGCGCCCTGCTGGATGCGGCCTGTGAGGCCTTAGAGAATCGCGATATCCAGTGTTTTGTGGTGCTCGCGCGCTGGGGCGGGGCGAGCCGCGAGGCGATCGAGACCCTGGAGAAGGTGACCGGGCCGGCGGATCTCGCGGGGATCGTGAGCCTGCAGGACTTCGTGGTCGGCGGGGGCGGCAACCGCGAGGCGGTGGCCGAGGCCTTCGGCGAGCTGGATGTCCCGGTGATCAAGGGCATCCGACTGGCGGCCGTGAGCGCGACCCAGTGGCGGCTGTCGCACGAAGGCATCCCCTGGGACAAGGTGCACTACCACGTGGCCATGCCGGAGTTGCAGGGCATAAGCCAGCCGATGGTGCTGGCGGCCGCGGGCGCCCCGGAACAGGACGAACGCACGGGTGTGCGCCTGACACTGACCGAGCCGGTGGGCGAGCGCGTGGAGGCCCTGGCCGAGCGGGTGTCGAGCTGGCAGCGTCTGCGCAGTCTCGACAACGCGGAAAAGCGGGTCGCGGTTGTCTACTACAACCATCCGCCAGGTCGCCAGAACATCGGCGCGGACAAGCTGGATGTCCCCGAGTCGTTGCTGGAGATCCTGCAGAACCTGGAGTCGGCCGGCTATGACTTGGGCGACGAGGTGCCGGAGGATGCCGAAGCCCTGCTGGATCTGATCCAGGACCGGGCGGTGAACCTTCCGGAGCAGGCGGATGCGCTGGACGCGATCGCCGGCCGGGTGGCCGCGCTCGATCGCGAGCAGTACCAGGCCTATTTCGCCATCCTGCCGGAGTCGATCCGGGCCGAGTTGGTGGATGGCCCGATCGGCTACCTGCAGGCGCGCCTGGGGGTAGCCAAAGCCGCCGACAAGGTCGAACTTGCTCAAGCCGCGCTGGAAAGCGGTGTCGGTGACCTGCGCCACATGCTCGAGAGCTATCCGCACGTGGCCCGGGATCGGGCGCTGGACCTGCTGGCCCAGTTCGAGGAGGCCTGGGAGGCCACGCTGGCGGGGGAAGACGCGCACGCGACTACCGAGCAACTGCGCAAGGCCCTGGTGCGCACGGGTATCCCCGGCCTGACCGGCTGGGGCGAGCCGCCGGGCGAGGCGATGACCCGCGACGGCGAGATGCTGTTCCCGGGGATCCAGTTCGGCAACGTGTTCATCGGCCCGCAGCCGCCGCGCGGCTGGGAGGTCAGCGAGCGCCTGCTGCACGCCAACACCACGTTCCCGCCGACCCACCAGTATGTCGGTTTCTACCACTGGATCCGCGATCACTTCGAGGCGGATGCACTGGTCTATGTCGGGCGCCACTCGACCCGCGAATTCCTGCCGCGGCGGCGGGCGGGGCTGGCGCCGGATGATTACCCCGAGATCCTCGGGGGCGCCCTGCCAATCATCTATCCCTACATCGTCGATGGCGTGGGTGAGGGCATCCAGGCCAAGCGCCGCTCCATGGGCGTAATGATCAGCCACCTGACCCCGCCGCTGGCAGCCACGGAGCTGTACGACAGCCTGCTGGAGCTGCGCCAGCTGGTGGAGACCTACGAGGCGGCCGCGCAGCCGGATGCCGCGACACGTTCGCGGGCGGCCCAGACCCTGCGCGAACGTATCGAGAATCTCGGCCTGACCGAGACCATCGAGCACGAACTGGCCCGGGGCCATCATCATGACCACGGGCACCACCATGACGACCACGGGGATCACCACGACGGTCATCATGATGAACCCGATTCCGGGCACGGCGAAGGTCACGAGGATGATCACGGCGACGAGTCTCGGGATGCGGACCATCACCGGGAACATGGGGATGAAGCGCACGAACATGCCCATGAGCATGACCACGAGAACGAGCATGCGGACGAGGGTCATGACGACCACGCAACCACCTCGCTCGCGGAGATGGACGAGGAGCTGCTGGTCCACGAGATCGGCCACTACCTGACCGACATGCAGGAAGACCAGATGCCGCTGGGGCTGCACGTGTTCGGGCGCGACTGGAGCGACGAGGCCGTGGACACCATGCTCGAGTCGATGGCGGGTGACGCCGCGGTCGGTGACGACTGGGACGCGAAGCTGCGTGGATCCCCGGCCAGCGAGCGCGCGCATCTGCTGGCGGCACTGGAGGGCCGTTTCGTGCCACCGGGGCAGGGCAACGATCCGATCCGCACGCCGGAGGTGTTGCCGACCGGGCGCAACTTCCACGCGCTGGCGGCGGATCTGGTGCCCACGCGCATCGCCTGGGGCATCGGCCAGGAACTGGCTGCGGACGCCCGTGAGCACGGCGATCCCGAGGCGGATGGCAGCGAGGCGATCATCCTCTGGGCGTCGGATACCGTGCGCGACGAGGGCGTGATGATCGCCTTTGGCCTGGACATGCTGGGCATTCGCCCGGCCTGGAACAGCCGCGGAATCGTTCAGGGGCTGGAACGCATGGACCTCGACGAGGCCGGGCGCGATCGCCGTCGCGATGCCCTGTTCACGACCTCGGGTCTGTTCCGCGACCTCTACGAGGACCAGCTGGTGTGGCTGGATCGTGCCGCGCGGCTGGCCCTGGATGGCTCGTCCGAGACCATCCTTGCCGAGTACCCCGAGCTGGAAGAGGCACTGGAAGCGGCCCTCGCCCCGCTGGGGCCGGACCTGCGCGATCCGGGCGACGAGCCGCTGGCGCGTAACGATGTGGCCGCGCAGTGGGTGGAGGACACCCAGGCCCTGCGCGGCGCAGGCCTCAATGGCGTCGAAGCGGGTCAGCAGGCCGCGCTGCGTGTGTTTGGTACCGCCCCCGGGGCCTATGGGGCCGGGGTCAATCGTCTCGCGGACCGTTCCGGGGCCTGGGAGGACCGTGCCGAACTGGGGGCGGCCTATATGCGCCGGATGGGGCATGCCTATGGCGCGGATGAGTCCGGTGGCTCCGCGCACGAGGCCTTCGAGGCCCGCCTGGGCCAGGTCGGGCGCACCTATCTCGGGCGCGCCTCGCACCTCTACGGCCTGCTGGACAACGATGACGGGTTCGATTTCCAGGGCGGGCTGTCCACCGCGGTCGAGAGCATCCGCGGCGCGGTGCCGGACAACCGCGTGCTGCAGCACGCCGATCCCGACGATCCCAGGGTGGAGGCTCTGGGCCGGGCACTGATGCGCGAACTGCAGGGCCAGAACCTGAACCCGCAATGGATCGAGCCGCTGATGGATCACGGCTATGCCGGGGCCCGCACCATGGCCCGGGATTTCGTCGACAACCTGTGGGGCTGGCAGGTGACGAATCCGGAGATCATCCGCTCCTGGGTCTGGGACGAGGTGCACGACGTGTATCTGCAGGACCGCCACGGGCTGGGCCTGGACGCGTTCCTGGCCGACGGCCACAACGTGCACGTGAAGACCCATCTGCAGGCGGTGCACTTGGTCGCGGCCAGCCACGGGTTCTGGGACGCCGATCCCGAGGTGCTGGATGCCTTGTCCGAGCGTTTTGCCGAACTCGTGGTCGAGCACGGCCTGCCCGGCAGCGGCCACACGCGCCCGGATCACCCCATGCTGGACGAGGTGGCCGAGCGCCTGGATGACGCCGAGCTGCGCGAGGCCTTCGACGCCGTGCGGGCGGCCGCACAGATCGATCGGGCGGAGCCGGAAGCCGACCCCAGCCGTGTCACCGAGATCCAGCCGCTGGAAGACCCGACGGCACCAGAGATGCAGGAGATCCCCGAGCCGGCCGAGGCCGAAGGCGGGCAGGAGGCCGGCGACGCGGCGGCGGGCATGCCCTGGCTCCCGTGGCTGGTCGCCGTTGCGCTGTTCCTGCTGCTGCTCGGCGGTATCGCTGCGGGCCGCCGCCGATAACGCTCGCTGGATATTTTGCCCGTAGGAGCCTGTTTGCAGGCGAAGCACCCGCCAGAGACCGCCAGGGCAGGGGCGGTTCGCCTGCAAGCAGGCTCCTACAGGGCCGGTGTCATGAGTGAACGAAGGGTAACGAGGTAAACCGAATGACTTTCTCGATCACGATGGAGCTGATGGATACCGTGGTGCGCTGGCTGCTGGAGCCGGTGATCATCGGCCTGCTGGTGCTGGTCGCGGTGGCCGTCTGGGAGCTGGGCCTGGCACTGGGCGAACGCTCTGGTGGGGTACGCCGCCTGGAACTGAGCGGCGATGCCGAACGCCTCGCCTACCGTGCCCGGCGGCGTATCGACCGCGCCGATCTGCTGGCACGTATCGGCCCGATGCTCGGGCTGATGGGGACGCTGATCCCGCTCGGTCCAGGGTTGGCCGCGATGGGCCGGGGCGAACTGGAAATCCTCGCCCAGGCCGTTACGGTGGCGTTCAACACGACGGTGCTGGGGCTGCTGGTCGGCATCCTCGGCTTTCTGCTCGGGCGGTTGCGCCGGCGCTGGTATGACGCTGCGATGGAGCGTATGGAGGCGGCGGCATGAGGGTCCCGCACTATCGCGCCTCGCGCTTCGACGCGCCCGACGAGGAGCCCATGGGTCCCCTCGCCAATCTGGCCGACATCATGCTGGTGTTCGCCGTCGGCCTGATGGTGGTGATGGCCGCCTCGGGTAGCGGGCTGGAACCGGCCAGCGGCGGCGCCGAGATCGAACCCGGGCGCGAGATCCCGGACCCGCCCGAAGGCGCCGGCGAGGCTGGCTCCGGTTACGAGTCCATGGGGCAGGTGTACCGCGACCCGGACACCGGTCGCATGATCCTGATCGGCGAGTGAACGCCGTTGCGTACCGTGTTGGCCCGCGGGCAATAATCAAGGGGAGTTTCCGATGATCACTCAGGTCTGCCGATACACGCGCGCATTCGGTTGCAGCTTGCCATGGACCCCGGGGACCGGGTTTCTGGCCCTTGTCCTGACCGCGGGGTTGGTGTTTCCGGTAACGGCGACAGCGGGCGAGTGTCCGCGGATTGTCAGCCAGTCGCCGTACATTACGCACTCGCTGGAGTACCTGGAGCTGACCCCCTGCATCGTGGGGGCGAGCCGCTACGACGATCTCGACGTGGAGGATACCGGCGGCATTCTGGACCCGGACGAGCAGGCGATCAGCCGCGTCGAACCGGATCTGGCGTTCACCTCGAGCTGGGTCGAGCGCGATGACTGGGCCGATACCGTGCCGGCCGGGACCCGGGCCATCGTGCTGGGCGGCTTCGAAGGGATGGATGCCGTGCGCGAAAATCTCGAACGCATTGCGGATGCTGCGGGCCTGGACGACGGTGCGGTGCGCGCCGCCGCATTCGACGATGCGTGGCAGGAGGCGGCCGATGCCGTGGGGGCCTCCGGCGAGCGTGCGGTCCTGATGTCCTCGTGCAGCGCGCAGGCCTACGTGTACGGCCCGAAGACCTGGCTGCATGATGCCTTCACCCGCGCGGGATTCGAGGTCGTTGCGGACCAGCCAGGTGTGCATCACCTGAGGCTGTCGGAGGACACGGACGAACTGGCCGATCTGATCAACCAGTATGACGCTGACGTGGTGTTCACCTTTTCTGGGTCCGAGGCTCGCAGCTGCCGAGCGGTGGTCGCATCGAGCCCGGTGAGGGTGGTGAATCTGCCAAGCGGGTATTTCTCGCACCCGGCACCGGTGATCCTGGATGGACTGGCCGAGCTTGAAACGCGGCACACCGAGTGGGCGGAGGCCCAATAGCTTGTCCGGCCGCACCCGCACCGCGTTTTTCCATAACGAACTGCAGGAGAGAGCGACATGACCAACGATACCGACGCGGCCAAGGCCGAACGCCACGCGCAGCGTATGGCGCGCAAGAAGGAAGTGGTGGACCGCAAGATCGCCGAGGCCCAGGAGGAGAAGGGCGTGTTCCTGATCCTGACCGGCAACGGCAAGGGCAAGAGTTCCTCCGGCTTCGGCATGGTCGCCCGGGCCCTGGGGCACGGCATGCAGGTCGGCATCGTCCAGTTCATCAAGGGTCAGTTCGCCACCGGCGAGGAGGCCTTCTTCCGTGGCCAGGACCACGTGCAGTACCACGTGATGGGCGAGGGCTACACCTGGGAGACCCAGGACCGCGAGAAGGACGTGGAGGCGGCCCGCGAGGCCTGGGCGCATGCCCGCGACATGCTGCGCGACCCGAACGTCGACCTGGTGCTGCTCGACGAGCTGCACATCGCGCTGAAATACCAGTACCTGGATGTGGACGAGGTGCTCGGGGACCTCGCCAACCGCCCGCCGATGCAGCACGTGATCACCACCGGCCGCGCCGCGCCCAAGGCGATGATCGAGGCGGCCGACACCGTCAGCGAGATCGGCGTGGTCAAGCACGCCTTCCAGGCCGGCATCAAGGCGCAGAAGGGGATCGAGCTGTGAGTGTGAGCTGCCCCGCCGCGTTCGTGGCGGCCCCGGCCTCGGGCCAGGGCAAGACCACGATCACCGCCGCCATCGCCCGCTACCACCGCAACCAGGGCCGCCGCGTGCGCGTGTTCAAGACCGGCCCCGACTTCCTTGACCCGATGATCCTGGAGCAGGCCTCTGGCCACCCGGTCGACGCCCTGCATCTGTGGATGGTCGGGGAAGAAGCCTGTCGGGCGATGCTGTACGAGGCGGCCCAGGAATCCGACCTGATCCTGGTGGAGGGCTCGATGGGGCTGTTCGACGGGGATCCCTCCGGTGCGGATCTGGCCCAGGCCTTCGGCTTGCCAATCCTGGCCATGATCGATGCCAGCGGCATGGGCCAGACCTTCGGGGCGCTGGTGCATGGCTTGTCGACCTACCGTCCGGGCCTGTCGTTTGCCGGCGTGATTGCCAACCGGGTGGGTAGCCCCGGCCATGCGCGGATGCTGGAGGAGTGCACCCCGGAGGCGATCCGCTTCTTTGGTGCCGTGCAGCGTAACGAGACGCTAAGTGTCCCGGATCGTCACCTGGGTCTGGTCCAGGCGGGGGAGATCGCCGATCTGGATGCGCGGCTGGAGGCTGCGGCGGCCGCGATCGAAGAGGCTGGAGTGACCGGGCTCCCGGAGCCGGTGACCTTTCATCCGGAGGCGATCGCGCCGACCGAGGCGGCGCTGTCCGGCGTGCGCATTGCCATTGCGCGGGATGCGGCCTTCGCCTTCATGTATCCGGCCAATCTGCGCCTGCTGGAGAAGATGGGCGCCGAGCTGCGGTTCTTTTCCCCGCTTGCGGGGGACGGGCTGCCAGAGGCCGATGCCGTCTGGCTCCCGGGCGGTTACCCCGAGTTGTATCTGGATCAGCTAGCCGCCAATACCGGCCTGAAGTCGGACCTGGAGGCCCATCATGCGGCGGGCCGCCCGATCCTGGCGGAGTGCGGGGGCTTTCTCTACCTGCTGGACGAACTGGCCGATCGCGAGGGCCATGCCGCGGCCATGGCCGGGCTGGTGCCGGGCAAGGCCCAGCTGGCGGACCGCTTGCAGGGCCTGGGTCTCCAGGCGGCCCCGCTGCCGGAAGGCGAGCTGCGCGGGCATACCTTTCACCACACCCGCTCCGAGGTTGGTCTGGAACCCTATGGCCACTGCTGGCGGGCCCGCGGGACGGGCTCGCAGGGGGAGGCGATCTATCGCGATGGTCGCCTGACCGCCACTTACCTACATGCCTGGTTCCCTTCCAACCCCGCGGCCACGGCGCAGCTGTTTCGAGCATGAGTGATCGGCAACGGGACAAGGTGGCGCGGATCGGGCCTGGGGCGCACGCCGGGGCCCGCATCCCGTTGCGCGGCGAGCGAAAGCCCGGCTGCGTGGATCTGGTCGGAGCAGGGCCCGGCGATCCGGGTCTGCTGACGCTGGACGCGGTGGCCGCGATGCAGCACGCCGATGTCCTGCTGCACGACCGCCTGATCCCGGAGGCGATCCTCGAGCTGGCCAACCCGCAGGCGCAGCGCCTGTATGTGGGCAAGGCGCGCTCACGGCACAGCTGTGATCAAGGGGACCTGAACGAGCGCATGATCGCGCTGGCACGGGAGGGGCACTACGTGGTGCGCCTGAAGGGTGGGGACCCGTTCGTCTACGGTCGCGGCGGCGAGGAGGCCGCGGCGATCGCCGCGGCCGGGATCCCGGTCCGCATCGTGCCGGGGATTACCGCCGCGGGTGGCTGCGCGGCGTATGCCGGGATCCCGCTTACCCATCGTGATCATGCCTATCGCTGCCAGTTCGTGACCGCCCATCGGCGTGCCGGCGAGACGGATCTTGACTGGGCCTCCCTGGTCCAGCCGCAGCAGACTCTGGTGGTGTACATGGGGCTGCACACCCTGGCCGAGGTCTGCGGCGAGATGATGGCGGCGGGTGCGGATGGTGCGATGCCGGCCGCGCTGGTGGAGCAGGGCACACGCCCGACGCAGCGCGTCATCGAGGGCACGCTGGCCGAGCTCCCGAAGCAGGTGGCGGATCTCGCCATCCAGTCGCCCGCGCTACTGATCGTGGGCGAGGTGGTGCGCCTGCGCGAGACGATTGCCGCGCAAGGTGCCCAGCCCGTCCCGGGAACGCATGAAATCGGCTGACACGAACCATCCGCAGGGCGCCATGCGCCCGGAGACGCCCGAGACCACCGGGCGCCTGCGCACCGGTCTGACCACCGGTGTCTGCGCGACCGCGGCCGCCGTCGCCGATGCTCGCTGGCTGCTGGAGGGGCAGCGGCTCCAGACGGTCGAGGTCACCCTGCCCAGGGGGCAGGTGGTAAACCTGGCACTGAACGACCTGGAACCGACCCCGGGTGGTGCGGTCGCCGGGGTCATCAAGGATGCCGGTGACGACCCGGATGCGACCCACGGGGCGCGGGTCTGGGTCGAGGTGACCCTGTGCGGTGCGCCCGGCGTCGAATTCATGGCAGGCGCCGGGGTGGGTACGGTCACGCGTCCGGGTCTGGTGCTGGCACCGGGCGAACCGGCGATCAATCCGGTCCCGCGGCGCATGATGCAGGGCCACCTGGAGGCGCTCGCCGAGGCGAGCGGTTACAGCGGGGGCTTTCGCGTCACGGTTGGCGTGGATGGCGGCGAACGGATTGCGGCGCGGACCATGAACGCCCGCCTGGGCATCCTCGGGGGTCTCTCGATCCTGGGCACGACCGGGATCGTGCGGCCGTTTTCCTGTGCCGCCTATATCGCGTCCATCCATCAGGCCATCGACGTGGCCCGCGCCAACGCGTGTCCGCGCGTGGCCTGCTGTACCGGTGGCACCAGCGAGGCGGCGGTGCGCGATCGCTACGGCCTGGATGACATGGGGCTGATCGAGATGGGGGATCTGTTCGGGGCGGCGCTGAAATACCTGCGGCGCAACCCCTTGCCCGCAGTGGTGCTGGCCGCGGGCTTCGGCAAGCTCAGCAAGTTTGCGGCCGGGCATCTGGATGCCCATAGCCGCAAGTCGCGCATCGATCTCGACGCCCTGGCGGAGGAAGCCGCGGATCTGGGTGCCAGCCCGGACCTGGTGGCGCGCATCCGCGCGGCCAACACCAGTGCCCAGGCCCTCACGGACTGCCTGGAACAACGCGTGGCGCTGGCCGACCGGATCAGTGCGCTCGCCTGGCAGCGGGCCCGCGGGATGTTGCCGGAGACCACGGCGCTGGAGGTCTGCGCGGTGGATCGGGCGGGCCGCATCGTCGGGTTTGCGGATGGTGCCGAGGGGCTCGCGCCATGACGGCCGCGGCGATTGCCCTGCAGTCGGTGGCCAAGCGCTACGCCGGTGGCCGGGTGGGGCTGGCGAACGTGGATCTGGAGGTGCCGGCGGGCCGCTTCTTCGGCCTGCTGGGGCCGAACGGGGCCGGCAAGACCACCCTGGTGGGGTTGTTGACCACGCTGGTGCGGGCGGATCGGGGCTCGATCCGGGTCTGCGGGTACGACGTGGCCACGCAGGCGGTTGCGGCGAAGGCGTGCATGGGCGTGGTACCGCAGGAGGTCAACTTCAACAGCTTCGAACCGGTGGGCGAGATCGTCGAGGCCCAGGCGGCTTACTACGGGCTGTCCCCGAGGCGCGCGCGCGAGCGAACCGGCGAGGTGCTGAAACAGGCGGGGTTGCTGGACCGGCGCGCACAGTCGGCCTGGGGCCTGTCGGGTGGTATGAAGCGGCGGCTGATGATTGCCCGGGCCCTGGTGCACCGCCCCCGCGTCCTGCTCCTGGACGAGCCGACGGCGGGGGTGGACCTGGAGGGGCGCCATGCCACCTGGGAGCTGTTGCGAGGCTTGAACGCGGATGGCGTGACGATCCTCCTGACCACCCACTACCTGGAGGAGGCCGAGACCCTGTGCGACACCCTGGCGATCCTGGACCAGGGCGAGATCGTCGCGCGCGGTGATACGGGCGAACTGCTGCACGGGCTGAACGTGCAGACCCTGGTGCTGGAACTGAACGTGCCGCTGGACGCGGCCCCGGCGCTGGAGGGGTTGGCGATGCGTCTGACCGATCGCTGGACCCTGGAGGTCGACCTGCCTCAGGGCATGGAGGTGAATGACCTGTTCGACCGCCTGGGCGCAAGGGGGGTGCGTGTCGCGGGGGTTCGCAACAAGCGCAACCGGCTCGAGTCGCTGTTCCTGCAGCGCATCGCGGAACGCGCTGCCGCACCGCCGGGGAGGGAGACATGAGGCTCGCGGCCTACGGATTTGCCTACCGCGGGATGGTGGTCAAACAGGTGCGGCGTTTCCTGCGCGCCTGGGTGCAGAACCTCCTGCCATCGGTGGTGACGACGGTCCTGTTCCTGGTGATCTTCGGTCACCTGATCGGGCGCGAGCTCGGCACCATGCGGGGTGTCGATTACGCCGATTTCATCCTGCCCGGCCTGATCATCCTGGCGGTGGCCACCAATGCCTACAGCAATGTGACGCTGGCGTTCTACGGCGCACGGCTGCAGCGACATATCGAGGAACTGCTGGTCGCGCCGCTGCCTGCCTGGCTGATTGTGGCGGGCTTCGCCACCGGCGGTGTGATCCGCGGGCTGCTGGCGGGGGCGCTGGTCGCGCTGGTCGCGATTCCATTCACCAATCTCCAGTTGCACCACCTGGCGGCCACGCTGGGGATCGCGCTGATCAGCGCCTTGCTGTTTGCTCTGGCCGGGCTTCTGAACGGCCTGTATGCGCGCAGCTTCGACCATACCTCCGTGGTGGCCACGTTCGTGCTGACCCCGCTGATCTACCTGGGAGGCTTGTTCTACCCGGTGGAACGGATGCCGGAGCCCTGGCAGTCCCTGGCGGTGCTGAACCCGCTGTATTACATGATCGAGGGGTTTCGCTACGGTCTTCTGGGGACCGGGTCCTTCGCTTGGGCCACGACCTTCTGGGTCCTCGTGGGGGCGACCCTCGTCGTCGGCGGGCTGGCCTGGGCCCTGGTGGCGCGTGGCGTGCGGATCCGGACATGAGCGCGGGCAGGGTGAAACCATGAGTACCGATCGTTCACGGGTGCGCCGGGCCTGTCCGGGGGTGGCCGCGCCGATGAGCACCGGGGACGGTCTGCTGATGCGGGTGCGGCACCCGATCGGGGGGCTGGATGCGGGGCAGGCGCAGACCCTCGCGGAGGTGGCGCGGCGTTTTGGTTCCGGTGCCCTGGAGCTGACCAGCCGCGGCAATCTGCAGTTGCGTGGTCTGGACACCGCGGGGCTGGAACCGGCTCGCGCCGAGCTGGAGAACGCGGGTCTGGCCGACCACGATCCCGCGGTGGAGGCGGTGCGCAATGTCCTGGTGGCCCCGGTGTCGGATATCGATCCGGAGGCAGCCATGGATGTGCAGCCCCTCGCACGGGCCCTCGAACGGGCCCTGGGGGAGTACCCGCGTCTGCGGGCACTGCCGCCGAAGGTGGGGGTGCTGGTAGAGGCCGGCGGCGATTTGCCGCTGGATAGAGTGCCGGCGGACCTGCGGCTGGAGGCCTGTACGGGGCTGGGAGGGGTGTGGTTTCGGGTGGCCGTGGGCGCGTCCAGTCGCACGGCCACGGTGCTTGGCTGGACGCGCCCGGAGAAGGTCGTGGACGTCGCCCTGGCGGTGCTCGAACGCTTCGTGGAATTGCGCGAAGGCGAGGTGGATCCGCCGGGGCGGGTGGCCGCCGCCGTGGCCCGGTTTGGCCCGAACGAGTTGACGCCGCCGGGGCTGGAGCGAGTGCTCCCGGGCGGGGACTGGGTCGCGGCGCGGATCCCCGGATACGCGGATGCCGGGATTGGGATGTGTCTGAACGGGCGCGCCTTCGGGATCGCGTTTCCGTTCGGGGCCTTGCGCGCCGAAGCCCTGCAGGGCCTCGCCGAGCATATCCGGGCGCACGACGGACGCTTGCGGCTGACGCCGTGGCGCAGCCTGCTTGTGACCGGGGTACCTCCTGTGGAGCCGGACCGCGTCACCGAGTGGGGTGGCGTGACCGATCCGGACGACCCGCGCCTGGCGGTGAGTGCCTGTATCGGGCAGACGGGTTGCTCCGCGGGCAGTACCGCCACGCGGGCGGATGCAGAGGCAGCCGCTGCCTGCGGGCTGCTTGGGGGGGGCGGGCAGGTGCATGTGAGTGGCTGCGACAAGCACTGTGGGCGTCCCGCGAATGCGCAGGTCCTGCTCACGGCGCGGGAAGGCCGCTATGAGCTGGCGCTGCAACGCGCCCCCGTGCGCTGGGAGACCGTGCTGACGAGGCTGGAGCCGGGGCGAGTCGAGCTGGCCCTCGCGGCCCTCGATGCTATCGCCCGCGAAGAGGGTGGCGGGAATGAGTCGAGGATCGAGGCCCTGCAACGGCTGGAGGGAACAGTGCTGACGAGACGTATGAACGCGAAGATGAACAACGGAGATTCAGCATGACGCAAAGCGATACGGCCGGGGCCGTACCCGACTATATCCGCGACGGGGCGGCCATCTACCGGGAGTCCTTCGCGATTATCCGGTCCGAGGCGGCACTGGACCGCTTTCCACAGGAGCTGGTGCCTGCGGTGGTGCGCATGATCCATGCCTGCGGCATGACCGACCTGCCGCGGGACGTCGGGTTTTCGGCCGGCGTGGCCCGGGCGGCCCGCGAGGCGCTGGCCGCCGGCGCGCCGATCCTGTGCGACAGCAACATGGTGGCGCACGGGGTCACGCGGGCCCGGCTTCCGGCGGACAACCCGGTGATCTGCAGCCTGCGGGAGGACGGGGTGGCGGCGGCCGCCGAGCGTCTGGGCACCACGCGTTCGGCGGCGGCGCTGGAATGGTGGCGACCGCACCTGGACGGCGCGGTCGTGGCCATTGGCAATGCACCTACGGCGCTGTTTCACCTGCTGGAGATGCTGCACCAGGGTGCGCCGCGGCCGGCCGTCGTGCTCGGTATCCCGGTGGGGTTTGTTGGCGCGGTGGAGAGCAAGGAGGCGCTGGCCAGCAGCCCGCTGAATCTCGATTACCTGACCATTTTCGGACGCCGGGGTGGCAGTGCCATGGCTGCGGCGGCCATCAACGCCTTCGCGAGTGACCGGATATGACGACATCTCACGATCTGCATGAAACCTCGGATGCGGGCTGTCTGTATGGCGTGGGCACCGGGCCCGGTGATCCCGAATTGCTGACGCTGAAGGCCGCGCGGCTGATTGCCGAGAGCCCGGTGGTGGCCTACTTCTGTCGCCGGGGCGGCCGCGGCCAGGCGCGTGCGATCGTGGATGCCCACCTGGGTATCGGGCAGCAGGAGATGCCGCTGGAGTATCCAGTGACCAACGAGATCCCGCACGGCTCCGACGAGTATCGCCGCCGCATCGAGCAGTTTTTCGACGCTGCCGCCGAGCAGCTGGCCGCCGAATTGGCAGCCGGGCGTTCGGTGGTGGTGCTGAACGAGGGCGATCCGTTCTTCTACGGATCGTTCATGCACGTCTACCTGCGACTGAAGGATCGGTTTCCCACCCACGTGGTCCCTGGCGTGACCTCGATGATGGCCTCGGCTGCGCAATTGTCGACGCCGCTGACTATGCGTGATGACCTGCTCACCGTGATCCCCGGCACGATGCCGATCGACGATCTGCGCCAGGCCCTGCAGGGGACCGATGCGGCGGTCATCATGAAGGTCGGAACCCATCGCGATGCGGTGGTCGGTGTCCTTCAGGAGCTGGGGCTGGACGAGCGCGCCTGGTACGTGGAGCGCGCGAGTACGCCGGAGGAGCGGGTCCTGCCGTTGTCCGCGATCCCGGAGCGGGTGCCCTATTTCTCGATGATCGTGATTCCTGGGCGCGGGGTTCGGCGATGAGCGGGGATGGCGATCAGGCGGTTGGTCGGTTGAGTGTGGTCGGGGTGGGGCCAGCCGGGCCGGAATGGATTACGCCGGAGGTCGCTGCCCGTCTCGAAGCGGCGACCGATCTGGTGGGATACGGGCCGTACCTGGAACGGATTGCGAGCGCCCATCACCGTGTGCACGCCTCGGACAACCGCGAGGAACTGGCGCGCGCAACCCACGCCCTGGACATGGCTGCCGAGGGGCGGGACGTGGCGGTGGTTTCGGGCGGCGATCCGGGCGTGTTTGCGATGGCAGCGGCGGTCTTCGAGGCCCTGGAAGGGGCGCAAGCTCGGCGCTGGGGGGGCGTCGAGGTGGATGTGGCCCCCGGGGTTTCGGCGATGCAGGCGGCCGCCGCGCGACTGGGCGCACCGCTGGGGAACGATTTCTGCGTGATCTCGCTGTCGGACAATCTCAAACCCTGGTCGCTGATCCAGCGTCGGGTGCGGCTGGCGGCCGAGGCCGACTTCGCCATGGCCTTCTACAACCCGATCTCGCGCGCACGTCCCTGGCAGTTGGGCGAGGCACTGGGCATCGTACGCGAGGTGCAGGGGCCGAACACCCTGGTTGTGCTGGCCACCGCGGTGGGCCGCGGCGAACGCGAAGACGTGCAGATCTCCTCCCTGGGCGAAGTGGCCCCGACCACGGCGAACATGAGCACGTTGGTGATCGTGGGTGCCGCGTCCACCCGGGTGGTGGAGCGTCCGTCGGGCCGGCGGCATGTGTACACCCCGCGTTATGTCGAATCGGCGGAATGAGGCGGGAGCCGCGTTAGCCGTGTGCGTCCGGGAGATCCTCCAGCCAGTCGAGTACCGCCTGCGGGGCGTGGAATCGTGGCACCCCGGGGGCGTCCGGCGGGCGTTCGACCATCACGACCGGGATACCCCGTTCGCGAGCCGCCTGCAGCTTGGCGGCCGTGGCATCGCCGCCGCTGTCCTTGGTCACCAGAACGTCAATCGCGTGTTCCCGCAAGAGGCGCGCCTCGTCCTCGGCCGTGAACGGGCCCCGGGCGTGGATCCAGGTGACCCGCGGCAGCGCCGGCGGCGGTTCGGGCGGGTCGATGGTGCGGATCACGTAGTCCAGCTCGGGCGCGGCCTCGAAGGCCTCCAGGTGCTGGCGGCCGGTGGTCAGCAGCACGCGTCGGCCGATATCCGGAAGGGCGCGGGCGGCGGCCGCGAGGTCGGGCACGCGGATCCAGCGGTCCTCCGGCCCGGCCTCCCACGACGGCCGGGTCAGTCGGGCCAGCGGGATGCCGGTGTTGCGTGCGGCCGTGACGGCGTTGGCCGAGATCTGCCGCGCGAACGGGTGGGTCGCGTCCACCAGTGCGTCAATCGCGTGTGCGTGCAGCCAGGCGGCCAGGCCGTCGGCGCCGCCGAACCCGCCGGTGCGCCGAGGCAGCCGCGACGGCCCCGGTTTTCGGGTGCGCCCGGCCAGCGAGACGGTGGCCTGCAGCCGCGGGTGCGCATCCAGCAGCGGCTCCAGCGCTGCGGCCTCGGTGGTGCCGCCCAGCAGCAGAACGTGCCGGGGGCGAGCTGCCCTGGGGCTGGAGTCAGGAGATGAACGGGAGCTCATGAGGATGACCAGTCTAGCCACGAACAGCGAACGAACGCCATGGCTGAACATTGTCGGTGTGGGCGCGGACGGCCTGTCCGGACTGGCAACGGAGGCCCGTGAGGCCGTTGCGCAGGCGACCACGGTGATCGGCGGGGCCCGGCATCTGGAGATGCTGCCGCCGCAGCCGGGGCAGGAACGTCTGCTGTGGCCCTCGCCGCTGGAGACTGCTTTCGACTGGATCGAGGCGCGAGCGGGGAAGCCGCTGTGCGTGCTCGCCAGCGGCGATCCGTTTTGGTTCGGGGTTGGCACGACATTGCTGCGGCGTTTCCCGGTGGAAGCCACCCGCGTGTTTCCGGTGCCATCGGCGTTCAGCCTGGCCGCCGCGCGCATGGGCTGGCCGCTACAGGAGACCCGCTGCCTGTCGGTCCACGGCCGGCCCATGGAGGCGCTGCGCCCGTGGCTGCACGACGGCGCGCGGCTGCTGATCCTCAGCCGCGACGGTGAGACGCCTGGCGAGTTGGCCCAGTGGCTCGATGAATTGGGTTTCGGGGCCTCGACCCTGACCGTTCTGGAACAACTGGACGGGGCCTCGGAGCGCGTAGAGGCCGCCACGGTGGCGGAATGGAGGACATGTGGGGTGGATCCGCTGAACACGATCGCCCTGGAATGCCGTGCGTCCTCGACGGCCTCCGTGATCGCGGCGAGCGCCGGCCGGCCGGAGGATCAATTCGAGCAGGACGGGCAGATTACCAAGCGCGAGGTGCGTGCGGTAACGCTGGCCCTGCTGGCGCCCGGGCGTGGCGAGTGCCTGTGGGACATTGGCGCCGGGTCGGGGTCTGTCGGTATCGAGTGGATGCTGGCGGATCCAGCGAACCGCGCCGTGGCCATCGAGCCGCGTGCGGAGCGGCTGGAGCGGGTCCGGCGCAATGCGCGTGCCCTAGGGGTCCCGGCCCTGCAATGTATCTCCGGGCGCGCGCCGGAGGCGCTGGATGACCTGTCTGCCCCCGACGCGATCTTCATCGGGGGTGGGCTGACGACGCCCGGGCTGGTGGAACACTGCGTGGAGAGCCTGCGCCCGGGGGGGCGCCTGGTCGCCAACAGCGTGACGGTGGAAGGCGATGCGGTGCTGGCGGCGACGCGCGAGCGCCATGGTGGCGAGCTGACACGGATCAATGTGAGTCGCTCGGAACCGCTGGGCGCGATGTCGGGCTGGAAACCGCTGCGGCCGGTGACCCTGTGGTCCCTGCACCGGAGTTGAACCAGGCGGGATCCTGGGTCGTGCCAGGCGTCGGCTTTGCCTCTGCCTGTACGACGCGGGAGCTGGAGGGTCTGATTCGTGCGGTTCTGGCCGAGGCCCGCGCCATGCCGGGAGCGGAGCGTGCCGGGGTGATCGGGGCCCGGCAGCTGGCGGCGCCGGCGCACAAGAGCGACAGCGCCATGCTGGCGACGGTGGCGCGCGAGCTGGAACTGGAACTCGTATTTCTGTCCGCGGCCGCGCTGGCGGACTGCGACGGCGTAGTGCTTACGGAGTCGCGGCGGGCACGTGCAACCGCCGATGTCGGGTCGGTGGCCGAGGCGGCGGCGCTGGCGGCAGCCGGCGCAGGCGCGCGTTTGCTGTTGCCGCGTCGTCTGTCAGCGCGGGCCAGCTGTGCGGTGGCCTGGGTCGATGCCCATCACGTATCCAAGGAGTCATCATGACGGTTCATTTTGTCGGAGCGGGGCCGGGTGCCGCGGATCTGCTGACCCTGCGCGGGCGCGATCGCATTGCGGCCTGTCCGGTATGCCTGTACGCGGGTTCACTGGTACCCGAGGCCGTGCTGGAGCATGCGCCGGAGGGGGCGCGTGTGATCAACACCGCGCCGTTGACGCTGGACGCGATCATGGACGAGATCCAGCGCGCGCATGCGGCCGGTGAGGATGTCGCACGACTGCATTCCGGCGATCTGTCGGTGTACAGCGCGCTGGGCGAACAGATCCGCCGCCTGGAGGCGGCCGGGATCGACTACACCATCACCCCGGGCGTGCCGGCGTTTTCCGCGGCCGCGGCGACCCTGGGGCGCGAACTGACCGTGCCGGAGGTGGCACAGTCGGTGGTGCTGACGCGTACGCCGGGACGGGCCTCGTCGATGCCGGAGCGCGAACGGCTGGAGGCTTTCGCCGCGACCGGGGCGACCCTTGCGATCCACCTGTCGCTGCACAATATCGAGACCGTGGTCGAGGACCTGCGTCCGCACTACGGCTGCGACTGTCCGGTGGCGATCGTCTTCCGCGCCAGCTGGCCGGACGAGACCGTGGTGCGCGGTTCGCTGGGCAATATCGTGGAACGGGCAGAGGCCCTGACCACGCGGCGTTCGGCGCTGATCCTGGTGGGGCCGGCGCTGGATCCGGGCGATTTCCGCGACAGTGCGCTGTACGACCCGGCGCACGTGCGCCGTTATCGGGGCATGGACGGGGACTAAGCGTCGCGTCTTCGATCTTCCGCAGGCAGGGACGATCCCGGTGAGCGTTGTGGAGCCCCCGGTGTTCGCCTGCAAGCAGGCTCCTACAGGTTCCCGGCGATGTGGGAGCCTGCTTGCAGGCGAAGGTGGTTGCTTCCTGGTCAGGATTACGGAAAGGGGCCGCCCAGGCGGCCCCTTGGTTCCTACCCGGTTCAGCGGCGGCGGTAGTTGTCGTGACAGGCCAGGCAATGGTGGCGCACGCCGTTCAGGGCCTCGGTGGCGCGAAGCTGGAAGTCTTCGTTCCCTAGGTCCTCGGCCGACTCCACCTTGCGCTGTAGTTGTTGGGCGGCCTCGCGGTAGGCGGCCTTGTACTCGGCGAAGTCCGGGTCTTCCCAGGCCGCGGGCAGGGCACCGGGTTCGCCGTGCCGCGCGGGTGTCTCGCGTGCGAACCAGGTTTCGATGTCGTCGGCGCGGCGCGCCAGTTCCTCGGCCAGATCGGGCAGACGTCCGGCGAATGGTGCGCCATAACGCAGGATCTGCTCGATGCTGCGGTAGGTGGCGGATGTGCCCTGCATGCTCTGCTGACGGAATCGCTGGAAGGCCTCGGGGGCGTCTACATCGGCCGGATCGTCCAGGGTCTCGTGATACTTGCCCCAGGGGCCCGGCATTGGGATCGTTACCTCTCCGGCGATCAGGGTTCCTGCGGCAGTCAGTAACAGGACTGTCGCGAAGAAGGTCGTCAGCGAGTGACGGATGATGGATTGTGTCCATTTCATGTCGATTCTCCCTGTGCGAGTCAGAAGCGGAACTGGTGCTGCAGATGCAGCTCCCAGTTCGAGGTGTCGTTGTCGCGGTCCAGCCACATGAGCTGGGTCTTCTGCCGCTGGCCACGGTGGTACCAGTTGAGGCCGGCGCCCCACTCGCGCTGCCAGCGCTCGTCGCTTTCCAGGTCGTCGTCGGCATCGTGACGCAATACCGCGTGGCGGGCAGCGAGCTCAAGCCCCGCCACCGGCAGCGACTGCGCCAGTTCCAGTTCGGCACCCAGGTCGTGGTAGCTCGTGGTCCGGTCGGGGGAAACATTGCGGCGGAAGGCCGCCAGCGAGAGAGACGTGTGGCCGAACTTGACCACCGCGTCGGCGGTGGCGGTGACCCAGTCGGCGCGCTGGTGCTCCACCGTGCCTTCCAGTCCGCGGCTCCAGTCACGCAGGTGATTGCGGCTGGCGGCCTGCACGCCGGCGCCCAGGGCGACCGTGTGTTCCACGGCCTGGCCCACGGTGGTGTTGTCGCGCGGAACCGCCCCTACCGGGGCCCAGGCGCTGCGGGCGCTGAGCAGATGCCCGGAGGTGGATGGGCGCTCGTCGCGCTGGTCGAGGCGCCCCCGGCCGTCAAACACGCCGAGGGCCCAGGCGCGGTCGTCGGCCGCGCCACCCAGGAGGGCGACGCCGGTGTCGCGTCCGGCCGGGACCTCGAACTGGTTGCCGGCGATGCTCAGCTCGGTGAACAGGCGATTGGGCCCGCCGATATCCCGTGGCAGCCCGAAGGGCACGGTGAACTGACCGGCCCGCAGACTCAGCGATTCGCCCAGCGCGTACTGCAGCCAGACGTCGCGCATGGACAGCTCGCCGCTGCTGAAATCCGGCTGCAGACGGAAGCTCAGATCGGGGTGGAACAGGGTCCCGGAGCTGTCCAGCCAGGCGCGGCGGAAGTCGAACTCGCTGCGGGAGCCGTCCGGGTCTCGGTTGTAGCTGTAGCGGCCCTGAACTAGCGGATCCAGGGTGACCTGCAGGCCGTCTTCCGCGTCGCTGAAGTCGAAGCCGGCCTGTGCCGGCGCGAGACTCGTGGCCGTCATCAGACAAAACGTGGCAAGGGCCGGGACGGCATGTCGCCCCGGTCGGACATGGGTGTTTTCCATTGTTGTGGTGCTCCCCTGGACGAGCGACCCCGCACGCCGTGGATGAAACGACGCCGGACGCTGGACAGGGAGCAGGGTAGGGCCGGTCGTTGAGCACACCGGTCCTGGCCCGCTCGGCCGCCCACCGCGGCGTCGGGTGTTCTCCAGGCCGGTCTCCGGACTCGCAGAGTGGATGCGTGATGCATCCAGGGCGGGTCGCCTTCCCGCGGGCATCTCGGGGATGCGCCGCAGTGGCATTGGATCCGCCCTGACTCTGCCTACCGTTGCGGGGGCAGTGCCGGACTTGCGAACGCGTGTTCGCGCACCGGCTTCCCGATTATCCCCGGCCGGTTCTGGCCGGGGCACCTGAAGGCAAGGCGGACCCTACGGCGCCTTCGTTTGAGGGTCAAGGGCGCGTTGAGTCGGGATGGCAGCGGTATCCGTTGATCTGGATCAACGGAATACCCGTTTTTGATCGCGTCCGGTTTCCCGCGTGGGTAGGGTGGGTTTCAGACGATCTGGACCGAGTCTAGATCGGTTCGAGCCGACACCCATTCCCCAAGGGAGACCTGCCATGAAGACACTTTCCGGATTTCGAATGACGGCGCTCGCGGCGTGCGCGGCCGTCGCCATGGGGGCCTCGGCCCCGGTGCTGGCGGATACCGACTATTCCGAGTACCGCGACGTGTTCGAGCCGTTGCCGGCGCTGCCGCCGATCCCGGCGGACAACTCGATGACGAAGGAGAAGATCGAACTGGGCAAGATGCTGTTCTTCGAGCCGCGCATCTCCAGCTCCGGCGTGATCTCCTGCGCGACCTGCCACAACCCGGCGCTGGGCTGGGCGGACCGTATCCCGCGCGCGGTGGGGCATGATGGCCAGGTCGGCGAGCGCAACACCCCGACGGTATTGAACTCCGGCTTTTTCACGGCCCAGTTCTGGGATGGCCGCGAGGACGACCTGGAAGGCCAGGCGCTGGGTCCGATCCAGGCCGCGATCGAGATGGCGATGCCATTGGAGGACGCAATCGAGCGTCTGGAAGAGTTCAACGAGTACCAGGAGAAGTTCCAGGCCGCCTATCCGGACTATGACGGTGACAACGTGATCAATGCCGATCACGTGGCCCATGCGCTGGCCACCTTCCAGCGCACGCTGAATACCCCGAACTCGCCGCTGGACCGCTGGCTGGTTGGGGACGAGGGCGCGATGAGTGAGCAGCAGATGCGCGGCATGAAGCTGTTCGCGGATAACGGGTGCGTCGCCTGCCACCGTGGCCCGGCACTGACCGACAGCCACTTCCATCGCATCCAGGTGCCGGGCTCGGAAGACGAGGGCCGTTACCTGGTGACCGGGGAGGAGAGTGATCGCTTTGCCTTCAAGACCCCGACCCTGCGCAACGTGGCGCTGACCTACCCCTATATGAACAACGGCGAGACCGCCACGCTGGACGAGGCGATCCGCATCATGGGGCAGGAGATGCTGGGCATGGAGTTCAGCGACGATGAAGTCGCGGACCTGGAGGCCTTCATGCACGCGCTGACCGGTGACATGCCGCAGTTCGAGATCCCGTCACTGCCGTAAGCGACCGGTTGCCACTGGCGATGACAAGCCCCCTCCGGGTCCGGAGGGGGCTTTTTTGTGTCGCCTATTCGACGGTGATGGTGATCTTGTCGGAGGTCACTGGCGGGTCGAAGCTGAGGTGGCGGTAGTCCATGAAGAGCAATTGCAGGGTGTGGGTGCCTGGTTCCAGTTCGATTTCGCCTTCCGTCTGACCGCCTCCGAAGTGGCGCTTGTGGTCGGAGAAGGGGAGCGAGGCATCCAGGTCGACCTCGTCCAGCGGCTGGTTCACCAACAGGTGGTGATGCCCGGTGTTGTCGGCCTCGACGCCGGCCGGGGCCACGCCCATGCCGCGCAGGCCCATCTGGATCCGCACGGGACTCTCGACGGTGTCGCCATCCTGCGGGCTGATGAAATATACCTTGGCTTCATCGGCGGCCGAAACGCGCTCCATGCTGGTGGCGCTGCCAGCGGCCAGGGCGAATCCCCCGGTGACCAGAGCGATGGTTGCAAGTTGGGTGAGCGAAACCGGTTTCATTAGGACTCCTTTGGGCGGCGCAGGCCCCTGTGGTTGCCTGTCTTGAGTATAGCCAACCGAAACCGGGCTGCAGGGTCATCGGGGAGTATCGTTCTGCTACCCTAGTTCCCCCTATTCTTGCTACCCCTGATCGAGTGTCCTGCGCATGAGTTTCCGTACCCGCTTTGCTCCCAGTCCCACCGGCTATCTCCACATCGGTGGTGCCCGTACCGCGCTCTTCTCCTGGCTGTATGCCCGCCACCATGGCGGCGATTTCGTGCTCCGCATTGAGGACACCGATCTCGAGCGCAGCACTGCGGAGTCGGTGAACGCGATCCTGGAAGGCATGAACTGGCTGGGTCTGACCTACGATCAGGGCCCGTTCTATCAGACCGAACGGTTCGACCGGTATCGCGAAGTGATCGAGCAGCTGATGGCCGCTGGCCACGCCTACCGCTGCTACTGCTCGAGGGAAGAGCTGGACGCGATGCGCGAGGAGCAGAAGGCGCGCAAGGAGAAGCCGCGCTACGACGGTCGCTGCCGCGCCCGTACCGAGCCGCGCGAGGGCGTGGAGCCGGTCATCCGCTTTCGCACGCCGGACGAGGGCGTGACAGTTGTTGACGACATGGTGCGCGGGAAGGTCGCGTTCCAGAATCACGAGCTGGATGACCTCATCATCGCCCGCTCGGATGGCTCGCCGACCTACAACCTGACGGTAGTGGTCGACGACATGGACATGGGCATCACCCACGTGGTGCGCGGCGACGATCACCTGAACAACACGCCGCGCCAGATCAACATCCTCAAGGCGCTGGGGGTGGAGCCGCCGCGCTATGGCCACCTGCCGATGATCATGGGGCCCGACGGCGCCAAGCTGTCCAAACGCCACGGCGCGGTGTCGGTCATGCAGTACCGCGACGAGGGCTACCTGCCGGAGGCCCTGCTCAACTATCTGGTGCGCCTGGGCTGGGCGCATGGCGACCAGGAGATCTTCGGACTGGACGAACTGGTTCGCCTGTTCGATATCAAGGACGTGAACCAATCCGCCTCCGCCATCAACCCGGACAAGCTCCTGTGGCTGAACCAGCACTACATCAAGACGCTGGACCCGGACCACGTCGCGCTGGAACTGGGCTGGCACCTGGGGCAGCTGGGGATCGATCCCTCCGAAGGGCCGGAACTGCGCGATGTGGTCATCGCGCAGCGCGAACGGGCGCGTACCCTGCGCGAGATGGCCGAGAACAGCGTGTATTTCTATCGCGAGTTCGAGGACTACGACGAGAAGGCGGCGCGCAAGCAGCTGACCGCCGAGGCGCAGCCCGTGCTGCAAACCCTGCACGATGGCTTCAGCGCTCTCGGGGCGTGGGAGAAGGAGGCGCTGCACGAGGTGGTGGTGCACACCGGCGAGCGT
Source organism: Thioalkalivibrio sp. AKL7 (assembly GCF_000381705.1). Classification (NCBI taxonomy): domain Bacteria; kingdom Pseudomonadati; phylum Pseudomonadota; class Gammaproteobacteria; order Chromatiales; family Ectothiorhodospiraceae; genus Thioalkalivibrio; species Thioalkalivibrio sp. AKL7. Next base: position 83,957 of record NZ_KB906951.1, read on the forward strand.
CTGGAGCTCAAGCTCGGCAAGGTGGCGCAGCCCCTGCGTGTCGCCCTTACCGGCGGTACGGTGTCTCCACCCATCGATGACACGTTGGTGCTCATTGGTCGCGAGCGCGTTCTGGCCCGTATCGACCGTGCGTTGCAGAAAATTTCCGCCGCAGCGGGTTGACACATTTGGGGGTGCTGGCTACAGTACGCGCTCGCCTGACACGGGGCCATAGCTCAGCTGGGAGAGCGCCTGCATGGCATGCAGGAGGTCGGCGGTTCGATCCCGCCTGGCTCCACCACTCAGGGGTACTGCGAGTTCATTAATGCATCGTTTTGGAGTCATATCGCTCTACGTTGGATTGGTGCTGGCAGTGATCGGATTGATCGGCGGATTCGGGCTGATGCTCACCGGGGAACAGACCTGGTCGAAGCCCCTCATCGCGCTGGTGCCGGTCGGGTTTTTGCTGGTGTTCAACGGTCTGGTGACGACGCTTCTGCATCGCGCACCAGGTAGCGAGGAAGACCGGCCCAAGGGCCCACCCGAGTAAGACGGAAGTAAGAAGAAGACGTTGCCTCTACGTCCCCATCGTCTAGAGGCCTAGGACACCGCCCTTTCACGGCGGCGACCGGGGTTCGAATCCCCGTGGGGACGCCATATCCCGAAAAGGCCCGAACCGCAAGGTTCGGGCCTTTTCTTTTGTGGTGTTGGGATCACACCGGTAGCGCCTTGGCCGCCGGGCGCTTGTCCCGGCGGATGATGTCAGGCGAGGCGGGGATCGCGCTGGCGGGGTTCGTCGGGGTGCGGGCGCGGGATGATGCAGTGGTTGATGCGCAAGAGTTCGCGTTCGGCCCAGGATTGCACCTGGGGCTCGCTGGCGAATCGGGCGTAATCGAGCAGGGCCTGGCGTTCGATGTTGGGGTTGCCCTGTTCGTGGGCGATGCGGCGCGCGCTTTCTAGTTCCTGCCAGCCGTTGTCGTCTTTCCCGTCGCTGTTGGCGAGCAGGGCGACGGCGCGCAGCCGGCGGATGGCCGGTTCGAAGGCGAGGTCGCCTCGCTTGCGGCAGCCTGCCAGCGCCTCGTCGGCCATCGCCAGGCGCTGTTCGGGCGCGATGTCGCTGGCTTCCAGGGCGTCCAGCAGGATGAGCTGGAAGATGGTGTTGACGCCATCCATGATGTGGCGCATCGCCTCGACCTGCTGTTCGATGGCCTGGTAGGCATCGGCTTGGCCCTGCCGGGCCAGGGCCCAACTCTCGAGGGTGATGCCGGCGGTGCGCCACAGTGGAGTGGGTAGTCGTACTCGCGGGCGATGGAGAGCGCGTGGCGCGCTGCGGGCAGCGCGGATTCCGGATCGCTGGAGTAGAAACCGAGTACCGAGCGGAAGGCATGCACGAAGGCCTCGGTAGGCCGATGGCCGAGTTGGTCTGCCTGTTGGCACGCGGCATCCATTTCGGTCCAGGCGCGCGCGTGATTTCCCAGATGGAGCAACGTCCAGGCCATGAAGCCCCGGGCGCTGATGGCCGGGTTTTCAGTATGGCGCGCCACCAGGGTTGCGTGGTCGGCGTCGCGATAGAGCTTGACCGCCCGCGTCTGGTGTTCCAGCGCCTCGCCGAAGCGGCCGGTCCAGAAGTGGGTGTTGCCCTGGACATAATGGGCCGCGATCCGCAGCAGGCGGTCGCCGGAGCGCTCGGCCAGTTGCTCCATCTCCGCGGCGAGGCGATGGGCCTCCTGGAATCCATGCCAGGAGCCGGCGCCGTGCCACAGGCCCCAGAGGACGCGGAAGTACTGCACCGGGTCCTGTTCCGGGGCGGTCAGGCGCATGGCGCGTTCGAAGATGTCGTTGACCGTGCGCGAACCGTAGCCCAGCAGGGCCAGGTTGGAGGCCCCCAGGCCGCCCAGGGCGCGCAGGGTGTCATGTTCGTGGGTCGCCGGATCGCCGCTCGCGTGGGCCTCTGGGTGGCGCTCCAGGCAGTCCAGCGCGTCCTCGAAGTAGTGCGAGGCCTCGGGCAGGATGCCGCGGGCGAAGGCGGCTTCGCCGGCCTGCAGCCAGGCGTTTACGGCTTCCGGATAGCGATCGGCGTGGTAAAGGTGGTTGGCGATGCGGCCCCAGTCGGCGGTCTGCATCCCATGCTCGCCGTCTTCCTGCATCAAGTCGGCCAGCTGGCCGTGCAGACGGGTGCGGTCGCTCAGCAGCATCGATTCGTAGGCCGCCTGGCGGAACAGGACGTGGCGGAAGCGATAGCGCACACCATCCACCATGCCGGCGGGTTCGATGAAACCCTTCCCGGTCAGGCGCGTCAGCTGGCGGCGGATGGTATCGGCGGGCTGGCCGCGCAGGCGGCTGAGGATTCGGGTATCGAAGTCGCGCCCGATGACTGCGGCGGAATGCGCCAGTTCGCGGGCACTGCCGAGCTGTTCCAGACGCGCGACCAGAAGATTGGAGAGCCCTGGCGGCAGGGTGTCCGGCAGCTGGCCGGTGCGGGCGGCCTCGAGGGCGTAACGCGTCAGTTCCTCGAGAAACAGGGGGACGCCTTCGCCGCGTTCGATCAGCTGCTCGCGCAGACCGCTCGCCAAGCGTCCGTTGGGGTCCAGGCGGTCCACTAGATCGTGCGCGGCGGCCGCGTCCAGGCCAAGCAGGCGGACGTGCTCAAGGGAAAGGTCGCGCCACGACGAGCGGAAGCTCATGCGCGCCGTCAGGATGGCCATGATCGGTCGGTGATGCAGGCGCTGGTACAGCCGCCGCAGGAATTCCGATGTACCCGAGTCCATCCAGTGCAGGTCGTCGCAGATGAGCAGTGTCGGACCATGGGCCGCCCGTCGGTGGACCAGTTCGACCAGGGTGTCGATAATGCGGTCGCGGTCCAGCCCCTCGTGGGCCAGGCTCTCGGGGCCGTCGGCTTCCGGGTGGGTCAGCCAATGGGCGAGGCGTGGTGCGAGTTCGGGAGATGTGCCCACGGTCTTGAGGGCGCCTTCGAGGCGGCGCTGGCGGGCCTCGCGCAGGCTATCGTGTCCCATCCAGGTGGCGAAGGCCTGGCGTACGGGCGCCAGGAGCTGCCGGGTACGATCCTCGCGGCACTTGAGCAGGTAGCGTGAGCGAGCCTGCCCGCGGACTTGCTGGTCGAGACCCCGGGCAAGCCGGCTCTTGCCCAGCCCGGCCTCACCCTGGACCAGCACGAAGCGGACCTCGCCGCTCTCCAGGACCTGGTCCCAGTGTCCCCGAAGCTGTTGCAGTTCCTGACCCCGCCCGGTCAGGGGCGTCAGGTCGCGCAGGCTCTGTGCATCCACCCGGTCCAGCGGGCCGGGGTCGCCGGTGACGACGTAGGCACCGGTGGCGTCCTCTGCCTCGCGGAAGCTGAAGTACCCCGAGACACGGGCGTAGGTCGGTGCGCTGACGCGCAGGGTCCCGGGATCGGCGTGTTGCGCGCAGTCGTGGACGCGGGCGGTGAGCTGGCCGGTCGGATCGGGCAGCTCAGGGTCGGCACCGGTGACGATCAGGTCGGTATCCACGGCCAGACGCAGCTGACAGTCGGCGGGGGCGGTCTCCAGCGCTTGCCAGGCGGCGTGCACGGCGTCGACCGTGGCCTCTTCGCGACCGGCCGGGTAGCCGAAATAAGCCAGCAGGCCGTGTCCGGGGGAGGGCACCACATGGCCATGATGCCTCAGCAGGACGAAGTCGACGTGTTCCAGGGCGCGGTTCACCTGCTGCTGCTGGATCTCGATGTCGGCTTCCGCGTCGGGCTGGACATGGCAGGCCACGACGGTGACCCGCCGACGTTCGGGGCGCAGGATGGCCGGTTCGGCCTCCTCGGTGTTGACGTGCTGGCTGTTGGCCTCGGCGCGTTCGGCGCCGAGGATTTCCTCGCGCGTGCGCGTCAGGAGCTCGCCGGGCGCCTTGCCGGCCTCGGCCTCGAGATGGGCATAGTGATCGAGCGCGCGCTTCGGATGACCACTGGCTGCAAGGGCCTTCATCAAGAGGTGGTGCAGGGTCTCGTCGTGTGGCTCCATCGCCAGCAGGCGGTGCAGCTCGGCGAGCAGCGGTTCGCCCTCGTTGGGCTTGGCCAGTGCGACGAGGTTGTGGGTGATGAAGACGAGCAGATTTTGCCAGTGATGGTCGCGCTGGGCCTGGGCCCAGGCGGACAGTTCCGGGAGGTCCTGCAGGGCGCGCAGGCCCTCGAGGAAGTGCCCGCGGTAGTCGCAGACGATCGCCAGGTTCGGATGTGCGGCGGTGGCTGCGCGGCTTTCGGCGGTGCGTCGCTCGGCGCGGGCACGCTCGGCAGGTGGGGCGGTCGTCTCGCGGCCCTCGACGGTGCGGCGTTCGGCGCGGGCGCGATGCAGGGTGAGGAAGTCGATGCACGATTCCGGTTGTGGCTGGAAACGCACATAGCGGGGCGTAGTGTCGAGCAGGGGCGGGTCCCCGGCGGGGAGCTGGCGCCGCAGCTGAAACAGTCCCTGACGCAGGTTGACCCGGGCACTGTCGGCGTCCAGATCCGGCCAGAACAGGCGGGCCAGTTCCTCGCGCGGGATGCGCCGGGGGGTCTCGGCGGCCACATAGGTCAGGAGCAGGCCGAGCTTGGTCCCGGAAAGTGCGGGTATGTCACGGTCCTCCACGCGTACACCAACGGTCCCGAAGGTCGTGATTTCCATATGCGCCAAAGAGGCCTCCCCTCGTCTTCTTCGGCAGTCTTTCGCTGCCATTCGTGACCCGGTCAAATGACCCGGTGACCGTGCCTCCGGCGCGATCCCGGGGCCGACCGAATGTCCGCCCGACTCGATTGTAACGGCATTCCGCGGTCGGGGTTAGTCGATGCGTATGGTCGCGTAGCCTTGGTGCTCGTAACCCATGATCGACAGGAACGTATTGCCGACCATGTGGATGCCCGGCAATAGGTCGTCTGGTTCGAGCTCGAAGCGCCGCGTGGCGATGTTGCAGGCTTCCATGTGAATGCCATCCAGCTCCAGCAAGCCCTCCAGGCGCTCATGGATATGGCGCACCGCGGAGACGTCCTCGAGCTCCAGGTGATCGGTGGAGCGGGCGATCAGGCCGGCCGCCCCGCCACGGAAGGCGAAGACCATTTCCGGCTCCAGGCCCTGGCGCTGCATGTCGTCATAGGTCTCGCGGATCACGCTGAGGCGGGCAATCAGGCGTTCCGGTTCGGCAATGGTGATGTCCCAGAGGATGCGTCCGGTGTCCATGCCGGCGATGGCGCGCTGGTCGCCGGGCTTGTCAGCGAGTGCCAGGCCGGGGATCAGCAGGGTGCACACCAGGAAGGAGGCGAGAAGGCGTTGCATGGCGTTCGTCCCTTTTGCGGATGTCCTGTCTCAAGGGTAGCAGGCCAGGGAAACACTGCATGAATGACATGCATCGGTGTTTTCCCCGATTCTGCGATGCAGGGTTCCGGGTGCGAACGTCAGGGGGGTAATGGAAGGCCGGATCGGGAAAGCGGTCCGGCCTTTACATGCCGCTCAGTGGCCGTGGTGGCCCTTGTGCAGGTATTCCACGCCGTCGAGGCTCTGGATCTCGATTTCTCGGACCGGGGTAAAGCGCGAGGCGCCCGGGCCCGTGATTTCCTCGGTGACACGGATGCGGAAGGGGGCCACGCAGTTCAGCAACTGGCCAACAAAGCGCTTGCCGTCGTGGGTCACACGCACGGGAGTGGTCTCGTCGTAGCGGCTGAAGTTGTAGCTGACATTCTTCGGGTAGTACAGATTCTGTTCGGAAAAGGTCATGGTTGGGCCTGTCTGGGTCAGTGGTTTTTTACGGCCTCGAAGGCCTCGAGTGCGGCCTGGCGGCTGGCTTTCAGGTCCACGATCGGGGCCGGATAGCCGCGCGCACCGCCGGCGCCTGGCGCGTGAATATACCGCGTTTCGACATCCTTGAGCACGGGGACGAAGCGGCGCACGAAGGCGCCGTCGGGGTCGTGGCGTTCGCCCTGGGTTTGCGGGTTGAAGACGCGGAAGTAGGGCGCGGCATCGGCACCGCAGCCGCCGGCCCATTGCCAGCCCAGGGTGTTCGCGGCGAGATCGGCGTCCACCAGCGTGTCCCAGAACCAGTGGGCCCCGTGCTGCCAGTGCAGGCGCAGGTTCTTGGTCAGGAAGGATGCGACCACCATGCGCAGGCGGTTGTGCATCCAGCCGGTCTCCCACAACTGCTGCATCGCGGCGTCGATGATCGGAAGCCCGGTCTCGCCGCGCTGCCAGGCCCGCAGGTCGCGATCGGCTTGGCGCCAGGGGAAGGCCTCGAAGCGTGGGTTGAGCGGTTGCTCCGGGGTGTGCGGGAAGTGGTAGAGCACGTGATGGGCGAAGTCGCGCCAGCCGAGTTCGCGCACGAAGGCCTCGGGGCCGCCGTTGTCCGGGTGTAGGCCGGCCTGGCGCAAGGCGCGCAGGATCTGGCGCGGCGAGATCTCGCCGAAGTGCAGATGCGGCGACAGGCGCGAGGTCCCGTCCTGATCCGGGCGGTCGCGGCCCTCGGCGTAGGCGCGCACGGCGTTGTCGAGGAATGCTTCCAGGCGCTCACGGGCCGTGGCCTCGCCCGGGGTCCAGGTGGCGCGCAGGCTGCCGGCCCAGTCGATCGCGGGCAGGAGCCCCAGCTGTTCGGGATTGAGTGAGTCGGGCCAGGCCTCGGGTCGCGGGAGATCGGCGGGTGCGGGCAGCGGGGCGCGGTCGATACCGCGTTGCAGGCAGGCCTTCCAGAACGGGCTGAAGACCTTGTAGGGGGTGCCCTGGCCGGTCGCGACCTCCCAGGGCTCGATCAGCAGGTGGGCATTGAAGCTGTGTACTTCGATGCCGTCGGCGCGCAGCCCGGCCTTGATGTCCGGATCGCGCAGGACGATGGCGGGATCGTACAGCCGGTTCCAGTAGACGGCGGTGGCGCCGGTCTCGCGGACCAGGGCCCGCAGGGTGTCGAGGCTGGGACCGGCACGCAGGGTCAGGCGCGAGCCCTGCGCACGCAGGTCGTGGTCCAGCGCGTTGATGCTGTGGTGCAGCCACCAGTTGGATGCGGCACCTGGCTGCCATGGGGCCTCTTCCTCCGGGGCGTGGATGAACACGGGGATCACCGGGCCGCCGCGTTCGCAGGCGGCCTGCAGCGCGGGCTGGTCGGTCAGGCGCAGGTCGCGGCGCAGCCAGACGAGGGTGGGGCCGGGGCTTTGCATCAGATGCGGTCTCCCTGGGCGAGAGTCTTGCGGAGTTCTCCGGCCCGGTCGCGGATGGCTTGCAGGCGTTCGGGGTCCATCTTTTCGACGTGCTTCCACTGCAGCGCGGTGCGCGGATGCCGGGCGAAGCGGTCGCGGTGGCGGTCGAGGAAGTCCCAGTACAGCGTGGTAAACGGACAGGCCTTGTCGCCCAGGGCCTCGGCCGGGTCGAACGGGCAGTGCGCGCAGTAGTTGCTCATGCGCTGGATGTAGCGCCCGGTGGCCACGTAGGGCTTGGAGGCCATGCGGCCATCGTCTGCGTACTGCGACATGCCAGTCACGTTGGGGAGCTCCACCCATTCCACGGCATCGACGTAGATGCCCAGGTACCAGGCATGGATCGCGGCAGGGCGCACGCCAAGCAGCTGGGCGAACAAGCCGGTGACCATCAGCCGCTGGATGTGGTGGGCGTAGCCCAGTTGCAGGGTCTGGCCGACGGCCTGGTGCAGGCACTGCATGGAGGTCTTGGCGTCCCAGTAGAGGGCGGGGAGCGGCTGGTCGGCCTCCAGGGCATTCCACTCGTGCCAGGCCTCGCCAAAATGGAAGTACAGCCCGCGCACGTATTCGCGCCAGCCGAGAATCTGGCGGATGAAGCCCTCGACCGCGGCCAGCGGGGCATGGCCATCGCGCCAGGCCTGTTCCGCGGCGTCGATCACCGTGCGTGGATGGATCAGGTGCAGGTTGAGGGCGGTGGACAGGCGGGCGTGGTAGAGCCAGGGCTGGTCAGTCCACATCGCGTCCTGATAGGTGCCGAAGGCGGGCAGGCGGTGCTGGATGAAGTCGTCCAGCGCCTGTTGTGCCTGCTGCGCGGTGACGGGCCAGTCGAACTCGTCGGCCTGTCCTGGCAGGTCCGGGAGATGCCGGGCGATGTCGCCCAGGCACTCGCGGGTGAGCGTGTCCGGCGGAAAGGACAGGGGTGGCGGCAGCAGGCCGGGGCCGTCACGCCCGAAATGCCCGCGGTTGTCGGCGTCGAAATTCCATTGTCCACCGGCGGGCTCGTCGCCGTTCATCAGCACGCCCAGGGCTTTTCGCTGCTTGCGGTAGAAATACTCCATGCGCAGCTGCTTGCGGCCCCTGGCCCATTGGTGAAAAGCGTCCAGCGGGACCAGGAAATGCGGATCGTCCAGGACCTCGAGCGGGATCGCCTGGTCGGCGCAGGCGGCCTGCAGCTGGCGCAGCACGCGGTGTTCGCCCGGCTGCAATACGCGCACGTTTTGCGGTTGGAGGTGTTCGAGGTCGGCGCGCAGGGCGTCGTTCAGGGTCTGCTCGGGGCGTTCGCCGAGGTGGCGATAATGGACGGAAAAGCCGTCATCCCGGCGCTCCTTGGCGAAGTGACGCATCGCCGACAGGAACAGCGCGGTCCGCGCGATATGCGACGGGGCATGTCGGGATTCTTCGGCCACCTCGGCCATCCAGAGGTGATCCTGCGTCGGGTCCAGTCCCTGCAGACCCGGGTGGTCCGGGGCCAGCTGGTCGCCGAGCACGACCAGAAGGCTGCGCACGGCCACAGGCGAGGTGGAATCGGGCACGGGGCCGGCGCGGGTGGAGCGAGGTTATTCGGGCAGGTGGCGCGAGAGGCGAGCGGCGGCCTCCAGCGGAGGTCCGGGCAGGACCTCGATCTCGCGACCGTGTTCCATCTGCGACAGCTCGAGGGCGGCCGAGCCGGCGAGATAGCAGGGCGGGCCGGCCTGATTGAGGATCGCCTCCACCCGCGGAAGTTCGGGGCTGCGCATCAGCTGCGAGGAGCCATGGATGATCATTGCCGGCGCGCGCAGGCGACGGATCAGCGTATCAAGGCCCTCGGGACTGGTGGCATCGAACAGGGGCAGGGTCTTCATGCCGCGGCGTGCGCAGGCGAGCTGCAGCAGCATGCCGCCAACCTGCTGGTGGCCGCCGCCCAGCACCAGGCAGGGGTAGGACGGCTCGTCGCAGGCCCGTGTTGCCGAGCGCAACTGATCGGCGAAGGCCGCGGTGGACCAGGCGGCGAAGATGGCCAGGCGAACCTCGCCTTCGGCACTGTGGCGGGATTCCTCGCGCAGGCGGCGATAGACCTCGAGAAAGGCGCTTTCATGTACGCCGTCCCAGCCGTGCCGCATGACCAGCCGGGTGTAGATTCGATCCAGCTCGTCGGCATCCAGGTTGGCCACCGAGGCATACAGAGCCTCGGCGATCGGATCCATGGTGTGGGGGGCGATCCCGGGGCCGGGGCTGGCGCGGCGTTCGCTGGCGGCCTGGGGCCGGGTGCCATCGGCTTCGGGTGATTCGGCCCTGGCGGTGCCGTGTGCGGACTCGTCATTCAGTACGCGATGGACCTGCGAGACCGGGATGCCCTGTTCGAGCAGTTCCATGATCCGTTTGATGCGGGCGATGTCACTCAGGCTGTAGAGCCTGTGACCCTTGGGGGTGCGCATCGGCCGGATCAGCCCGTAGCGGCGCTCCCAGGCTCTCAGGGTGACGTCGTTGATCCCCGTCTCCGCGCACACGTGGCGGATCGGGTACAACCCTTCTTCGTCTTGAAGTTCGATGTGCGTCGCGCTCGCCATGAAATAATTGTACGACATTTGTACATCGCATGTACAAGGGGGGTGATGCACGATGCGATCCGCGTGATTCCGGGAAAGGGAATGAACCTTCCCTGTCGGCGCGTCCCAAAAGGGTAGCAACCTTTCCTAGATGCTGCTGGAGACTCGCATGTATGCAACCGTCGGAAACCGCTGGATCGGGATGTATGTCCCGTTGTTGCTTGTGGCACTGGCTGCACCCGGTGCGGCTCAAGCCAACCCGGAGATGGCCGACAGTGTGTCACCGTATCTGCGTCTGCATGTGGACGACCCGGTTGAGTGGCGCGCCTGGGATCCGGCGTTGCTGGAAAAGGCCAGGGAAGAACAGCGCCCGCTGTTGATCTCCAGTGGCTACTACTCCTGTTTCTACTGTCACGTGATGCAGGAGGAGAGCTTCAAGGACGACGGTATTGCCGAACGGATGAACACGAACTTCATTCCGGTGAAGGTGGATCGCGAGGTCAATGGGGCGCTGGACAGCTATCTGCTCGAGTTCCAGCGTGCAACGGCCGGTAGTGCAGGTTGGCCGCTCAATGTGGTGGTGACCCCCGACGGTCATGCCCTGACGGGTGTGGTGTATGCCCCGCGTGACCAGTTCGCCGAGTTCCTCGATGGCATCACCCAGCGCCTGGAATCGGATTACGACCGGCTGGTGGATCTCGCCCGGCGTGGGAGCGAGGAGCTCACCCAGCAACTGCGCAAGGGAGAGGAACCGCTTTCCGAGGGCCGCGCGGGCCGACTGCCGCAGGTCCTGTGGAGCCGCCTGGAGCGCGAGGCCGACGACCTTCAGGGTGGTTTCGGTAGTTCCACCAAGTTCCCCCATTCGCCCTACCTGCACGCGATGCTGGAGGCCGAGCAGGCCGGCACGGCCCCAGGCTGGGTTGCGGAGTTTCTCGAGATCACCCTGGACGAGATGGCCCACTCCGGTCTGCGTGACGTGCTGGGGGGCGGCTTCTTCCGCTACTCCGAATCACCGGACTGGAACGAGCCTCACTTCGAGGTAATGCTGGAGGATCAGGCACAGCTCGCACTGGTTTATCTGCGTGCCGGTGAATATTTCGGCCGCGAGGACTGGGTTGATCTGGGGCTCGAGAACCTCGATTTCGTCAAGCGGGACATGGCCCTGCGCGAGGACGAGACGGGTGACCAGGCGGAGGCTGCGGAGGGCGGTTTCCGCGGGTTCGCCTCCAGCCTGTCGGCCGTGGACGATCAGGGCCGCGAGGGCGGGGCCTACCTGTGGCCGGAAGAAGATCTGGAAGCGGCACTCGCGGACCACGAGTACCCGGAGTTGGTGCGCGCCTGGTTCGGCATGGAGGGCAGCTCGGTCTTTGATCTTGGCTACCTGCCGCGCAGTGGCGCGGGGATCGAGCAGCTTGCGGAGCGGTTCGACCTGGCAGGGGACGAGGTTCGCGAGCAGGTGGAGTCCGGCCGCGAGGCCCTGATCCAGGCGCGCGAGGCGCGCGGCCTGCCGCGTGACGAGAAGGTGCTGACCGGGGCGCACGGGCTGCTGCTGTCCGCCCTGGCGGAGGCGTCTGCGCACGATGCACGCTTCCTTGACGCGGGCGCGGCGGTTCAAGCCTGGTTGCTGGAGGTCGCCGCCGACCCGGCGGAGCTGCCGGCGCTGATGGGGCTGCCCGCCGAGCAGGCGGGCACCGCTACGCTCAACGATTACGCCTACGTCGCGCGCGGCCTGCGCGACTGGGAAGCGGCAACCGGCGAGGGTGAACATGGCCCGGCCCTGGCACTGCTGGAGGCGGCCTGGGAGCGCTTCCGCGATGGTGACGGCTTCCGTTCGGAGCCGGAGCCGCCGCTGCCGGGGATGATCTCCCAGCGTTTCCACCCGGCGGTGCACCGGCCGTCCCCGACGACCCTGATCTTCCGTCTCAGCGAGGAATGGGCCGAGGGCAGCGAGACGGTGGATGCCGCCTTCGCGGACTACGACCTGCGCCCGGGCCGCGCCATCGATGCCGACCCGGAGCAGCATGCCCGCCTGATCCTTTGGCTGCAGGAACGCGACTAACGGGTGCCGTCTGAATCGGGGTTGTTCGCGTTGCCGCCGCAGGTGGGCGCGAACTACGCTGGGTTCCCCAGGGCCATGCTGGTCGTGCAGGCGGACAGGCTGCGGGCAGCTCGCCCGGCGAGAGGCGTGGTCCGCCCTTCGTGGTGACGGCAATCGAGGTTCGGGCGCTCTAAAGTGAAGTGGATCGGTGCGGCGTCTGGGCCAGCACGCTGTCCTTGCCGTCCATATCCACTTCCGTCAGCGTGGCCTGCCCGGGCTTCTGGAAGCCGTCTTCAGGTTGAATCCGCGATGAAAGAGAGTCCGTCCCTGCCCCCGAGTCACCCCCTGCGGGAGTCGATTCACGACGAAGTCCATGCGCGTTTCTACGAGCCGCTGGACGCCCCTGCGACTGCCTCGTGGCTGGCGCTTTTGTCGCCGCGCGACTCCACCGAGCGCGAACGCGAACTGGTGGCGGAGCTCTGCCGTCGTTTCGGCGTGAACGAGCCGGTCCCGCAGAAGAACTTCGTCGCCTGCGATCTGGGGCCGTTTCGCTTGCGCTGGGAACGCCACAACGAGTTCTCCACCTGGTCATTCTTCGTAACCGGAGAAGCCTTCAGCGACCCGTTCGCCGACCCGGCGATCAACCGCGTGCCGGCAGACTGGCTGAGCAAGCTGCCAGGGAGCACCATCGCCGCGATCCATCTGGCGCTGGAGTCGCGTGACATGCCGGAGCGGTCCTTCGAGCAGCTGGAAGCCGTATTTGCTCCGCACCCCATCGTCGGCAACGGCGTGGCTGGCGGGGATGGCCTGGTATGGACCGATTTTCGGGTCCACGACGACGGTTTCTCCCGCTTCCTGGTGCGCGATGTCGATCTCACCCGGCGTGAGGCCGGACGTATCGCCCAGCGCCTGTTCGAACTGGAGACCTACCGGTTGCTGGCCCTGCTGGCGCTCCCGCTGGTCCGCGAGCTGATGCCGGAACTCGACGAACTCGAGGGCCGGCTGAACGACATTAACGACGAGATGGCGGGGATCACCGAGCAGTTCGCCGCATCGGACCGCGAGCAGCAGTTGCTGGCGGTGCTCTCCGACCTTGCATCCGACGTCGAGCGCCTGAGCAGCTATGCCGGCAGCCGTTTCCACGCATCCCGCGCCTATGCCTCGCTGGTGAGTAGGGGCGCTGAGGAACTGAGAACCAAGCGCATGCCGGGGCTGCAGACCCTGTGCGAATACCTGGGTTGGCGCATGGATCCGGCCATGGGTACCTGCGCGTCGCAGGCGGAGCGGCTGGAGGTGCTGTCCACGCGCATCCACCGCACCGGATCGCTGTTGCGCACCCGGGTGGACGTGGCGCTGGAACGGCAGAACCGCGACCTGCTGAGCTCGATGAACCGGCGCGCCGACCTGCAGTTGCGCCTGCAGCGGACAGTGGAGGGGCTTTCGGTGGTGGTGATCAGCTACTACCTGACCAGCCTGGTGGCCTACCTGTTACGTGGGCTGGACGAGGTCGTTGCGTTGCAGGTACCGGTGAACATGGCCATCGGCGTGGCAGTGCCGGTCGTGGTCGCGGGGGTGTGGTTCTCCCTGCGGTTGATGCGCACGCGCATCGAGCGCAAGGTCAGGCGCGGCGGGGCCTGACACCCGGCGCCCGGGGTGGGCGCGAGGCCTTCATTAGTCGGTGCGGGAGGTGGCTTCCTTTTCGGCCTTGTGCAGGCGCTGGAGCATGGCCTTGAGGACCTTCGGGTTACCCGCGACGACGTCGCCGCGGCGCATCACGTCCGGGTTGCCCTGCCAGTCGCTGACCACGCCGCCGGCTTCCTGTACGAGGAGCAGGCCCGCGGCCATGTCCCAGGGCTGCAGGCCCATCTCCCAGAAGCCGTCGAAGCGCCCGCAGGCGACCCAGGCAAGGTCCAGTGCGGCCGAGCCGGGGCGGCGTATTCCGGCAGTGCCCGGGACCAAGTGGCGCAGGCTGCTCAGGTAGCGCTCCAGGTCCTGGCCCTCGCGGAACGGGATGCCGGTGCCCAACAGCGCGCCGTTCAGGTCCTTGCGTTCGGAGACGCGGATGCGGCGGCTGTTGAGGAAGGCGCCGGCGCCGCGCGTGGCGGTAAACAGCTCTTCCTTCAGCGGGTCGTAGACCACCGCCTGCTCCAGCCGGCCCTTGTGTTTCAGCGCGATGGAGATGCCGTACTGCGGGATCTCGCGCAGGTAGTTGGTGGTGCCGTCCAGCGGATCGATGATCCAGACGAAGTCGGCGTCGCTGCCGCTTTGCTCGCCGCCTTCCTCGGCCATGATCGAGTGGTCGGGGTAGGCGCGGCGCAGGGTGCTCACGATGGCCTGTTCGGCGGACAGGTCGACATCCGAAACCCAGTCGTTACGGGCCTTTTCGCGGGTGTTCATGCGATCCGGCCGGCCCCAGGCGCGGGTGGTGATGCGTCCGGCCTCGCGGGCCGCCGATACCGCCGTGTTCAGCATGGGGTGCATGGGGTGTCTCCTGGAGTTCTTCGGGGTGTCCGGCGGGCGCGCGCACGCGCCGCGGGAAGGCCGCGAACAATACACAAGCCGCTCTTTTTTGGGAAGTCGAGAGCCCCCCTGTGTACAATCCGCGAGCTTTGATGCGGGCATGGCAACGGAGACTCCACGAATGGAAGAACGCCTGAACCGGGTGCGCGTCGTGCTGGTGGGCACGACGCACCCGGGCAACATTGGGTCCGCCGCACGTGCGATGAAGGCCATGGGAGTGACGGATCTGGTGCTGGTGGCGCCGGAGCGGTTTCCCCATGCCGATGCCACGGCGCTGGCGTCCGGGGCGGATGACCTGCTGGCGCGGGCGCGCGTGGTGGATGATGTGGCCGCCGCGGTCTCCGACTGCGTGTGGGTGGTGGGTACCAGTGCTCGGCTGCGCACCCACTCGGTACCGGTGCTGGGCCCGGACGTGGCGGCCGGGCAGGCGCTGGAGAACGCGGTCCAGGGGCCGGTGGCCTTGGTTTTCGGACGTGAACACAGTGGTCTGACCAACACCGAGCTGGATTACTGCAATGCGTTTGTGCAGATCCCGACGGTGCCGGATTTCAGCTCCCTGAACCTGGCCGGCAGCGTGCAGGTAATGACCTACGCGCTCCGCATGGCGGCCCTGACCGGAATGGATCCCGGGCAGGCGAGTGCGCCAGGCGAGGCGCGCGATCCGCTCGCGACCCAGGCCGAGATGGAGGGTTTGTTCCGTCATTTCGAGCAGGCCCTGACGACCATCGAGGTGCTCGACCCGGACAATCCGCGCAATCTGATGCGGCGCTTGCGGCACCTCTATATGCGCGCCGGACTGACCGGCAGCGAGGTGCGCATGCTGCGCGGTATATTGACGCACACGGAAAAGGGCCGCTGAGGGCGCCGGAAACCGGCGTGATAACCTAGCGGATGACTCGGGATTTGAGGCCGGCCCATGTTTGACAGGATGCGCGAGGACATTCGCTGCGTGTTTGACCGTGACCCGGCGGCACGCAACGCCTTCGAGGTGCTGACCGCATACCCCGGCCTGCATGCGCTGTGGTATCACCGCCTCGCGCACTGGTTGTGGAACCACCGGATGCGCTGGCTGGGGCGAGTGATTGCGAACTTCAGCCGCTGGGTGACCGGCATCGAGATCCATCCGGGGGCGACCCTCGGCCGACGGTTCTTTATCGACCATGGCATGGGGGTGGTGATCGGCGAGACCGCCGAGGTCGGCGATGACTGCACGATCTACCACCAGGTGACCCTGGGTGGCACCACCTGGGAAGGCGGCAAGCGCCACCCGACGCTCGGTAACGAGGTGGTGATCGGTGCGGGTGCCAAATTGCTGGGCCCGATCCACGTGGGCGACCACGCGCGCATTGGCTCCAACGCAGTGGTGCTGAAGGATGTTCCGGCGGAGGCGACCGCGGTCGGCATCCCCGCCCGGGTGCTCGGCCCGCGGCCCGAGCCCGATCCGCGCTTCCAGCAGATGGCGGATCGCATGGGCTTCGACGCCTACGGCCTGTCGCGGGACATGCCGGACCCGGTGGCCAACGCCATTCATCGCATCGTGCAGCGCGTACACGACCTGGACGAGCGCATGGAGCGGGCCTGCCAGGCGCTCAAGCGCGCCGGTATCGATCCGGGCGAGGCCCTGGGCGAGGACGATTCGGGCCCGCTGGAGGCCTGCGATCTGGAAGGTCTGGAGCCGGACGAGTGCGAGGTTCCGCCGAACGTGGCGACCCAACAAGAACGTAAACAGCAAGGGAATACTTGATCGTTTTGCTCGGGTATTGCTAAGCTTGCCGGCAAATGACTGACAAGTGCACTCAACCATGAAACTGACGACCAAAGGCCGGTACGCCGTCACCGCCATGCTCGATGTGGCGATGCACACCCGCAACGGGCCGGTATCCCTGGCCGAAGTGGCGCGGCGGCAGAAGCTTTCGCTGTCCTATCTGGAGCAGCTTTTTTCCAGGCTGCGCCGCAAGGGGCTGGTGAACAGCAGTCGCGGGCCGGGCGGGGGCTATGCCCTCAGCCGTGAACCGGAGGGGATCAGCGTGGCCGACATCGTGGTGGCAGTGGACGAGCCAGTGGACGTCACCCGCTGCGGCGGCAAGGCCAACTGCAATTCGGATTCGCGCTGCCTGACGCACGACCTGTGGACCGATCTGAGTCAGCAGGTCTATGACTTCCTCAGCACACGCTCGCTGGCGGATGTACTGCAGCGCCATCGGGAACAAATGGAAAAAGACGGCGTGCAGGAGGTCGTGATGCACGGCGCCCCTCTGCAAGCCTCGACCGGAAAAAGCCATGCGACCGCCAAAGCGGCCGCGGAAAGGAGCTAACGCGCAATGAGTGACCTGAAACTGCCGATCTACCTCGATTATTCCTCGACCACGCCGGTTGACGAGCGCGTGGCCGAAAAGATGGCCGGCTGCCTGACCAAGGACGGCCTGTTCGGCAATCCCGCCTCGCGCAGCCACAGCTTTGGCTGGAGCGCGGAGAAGGCGGTGGAGAACGCTCGCGGCCAGGTCGCCGAGCTGGTGGGCGCCGATCCCAAGGAAATCATCTGGACCTCCGGTGCGACCGAGGCCGATAACCTGGCGATCAAGGGTGCCGCGCACTTCTACCAGCGCAAGGGCAAGCACATCATCACCGTGAAGACCGAGCACAAGGCCGTGCTCGACACCACGCGTCAGCTGGAGCGCGAGGGCTTCGAGGTCACGTACCTGGGTGTGAAGGAAAACGGCCTGATCGACCTGCAGGAGCTGCAAGACGCGATGCGTGACGACACCATCGTGGTCTCGGTGATGCACGTGAACAACGAGATCGGCGTCATCCAGGACATCGAGGCGATCGGCAACCTTTGCCGTGAGCGCGGGATCGTGTTCCATGTGGACGCGGCCCAGTCGACCGGGAAGGTCGCAGTCGACCTGTCCAGCCTGCCGGTGGACCTGATGAGCTTCTCTGCGCACAAGACCTACGGTCCGAAGGGCATCGGTGCGCTGTTCGTGCGCCGCAAGCCGCGCGTGCGGATCGAGGCGCAGATGCACGGCGGCGGCCACGAGCGTGGCATGCGCTCCGGCACGCTGGCACCGCACCAGATTGTCGGCATGGGCGAGGCCTTTGCGCTCGCTGGTGCTGAGATGGGCCCCGAGCTGGAGCGCATCCGCATGCTGCGCGACCGTCTGTGGACGGGTCTCGACGGCATGGAAGAGGTCTATCTGAACGGCGATCAGGAACAGCGCGTGGCGCACAACCTGAACGTGTCCTTCAACTTCGTCGAGGGCGAGAGCCTGATCATGGCGCTGCGCGACATCGCCGTGTCCTCCGGCTCGGCCTGTACCTCGGCGAGTCTGGAACCGTCCTACGTCCTGCGTGCCCTGGGCCGCAACGACGAGCTGGCCCACAGCTCCATCCGCTTCTCCATCGGTCGCTACACGACGGTGGAAGAGGTCGACCACACGGTCAAGATTGTGCGCGCCGCGGTCGCCAAGCTGCGCGAACTCTCGCCACTGTGGGAGATGTACCAGGACGGCGTCGATCTGAGCACCGTCGAGTGGGCGGCCCACTAGGGGTCCGCTCGACACCACTAACGCAACGCGTACACACGCAACAGGAGAACGGTCATGGCTTACAGTGACAAGGTTCTGGACCACTACGAAAATCCGCGCAACGTCGGCAGCTTCGACAAGAACGACGACACGGTCGGCACCGGCATGGTCGGTGCCCCGGCCTGCGGCGACGTGATGAAGCTGCAGATCAAGGTCAACGACGACGGCATCATCGAGGACGCCAAGTTCAAGACCTACGGTTGCGGTTCGGCGATCGCTTCCAGCTCGCTGCTCACCGAATGGGTGCGGGGCAAGACCCTGGAAGAAGCCAGCCAGATCAAGAACACCCAGATCGCCGAGGAACTGGCGCTGCCGCCGGTGAAGATCCACTGCTCGGTGCTGGCCGAGGACGCCATCAAGGCGGCCGTGTCCAACTACCAGGAGCGCCACGGCGAGGCCGCGGAAGCCGAGAAGAAGTCTGCCTGAGGGTGCTATGTCGATTACAGTGACCGAACCCGCAGCCGAAAGGATCCACAACTTCCTCGACAAGAGAGGCAAGGGCGTGGGCGTGCGGCTGGCTGTCAGGACGACCGGCTGCTCCGGCATGGCCTACGTGGTGGAGTTTGCCGACGATATCGAGGACACCGATACGGTGTTCGAGGATCGCGGCGTGAAGCTGGTGGTGAACCCGAAGTCCCTCGTGTACCTCGATGGCACCGAGCTGGATTTCGGCAAGGAAGGCCTGAACGAAGGGTTCAAGTTCAATAATCCGAACGAGAAGGCCCGATGTGGCTGTGGTGAAAGCTTCAGTATCTGACTGACGATCGCATCCGGGGTGGTGCATGGCGGCCGATTGTTGGTCGTCGTCCCACCCCTTTTCTTTTGTCAGTGCGTCGCCAGTGCTTCTTGAGGCCGAGAGTTGATGAACGACCCATTCGAGCAGTTCGATCTGCCGGTCGCCTTCGAGGTGGACCGGCAACAGTTGGACGAGCGCTTTCGCCGCCTGCAGGCAGAGCTGCATCCGGACCGCTTCGTACGCCAGGGCGACCAGGCCCGGCGCATGGCGGCGGCCGTGGCGGCCGACGTGAACGAGGCCTACGCGATCCTCGGGGATGACTACCGCCGTGCGCTGCACCTGCTGGAGCGCACGGGCGTGGCGTTCGACCCGGAACGCGATACCAGCCAGAACATCGAGTTCATCGAGGCGCAGATCGAGTGGCGCGAACGCATGGAAGAGGCCGCGGCGGCCAGGGATGGTGCCGCGCTGGAGGCCGCCGGCGAGGAGCTGGAGCAGGCCCGGGCCGAGGCACGGGCAAAGGTCGCGGATGCCCTGAAGGATCCAGTGGCCCCGGCGCCCGAGGCCAAGGACCGAGTGCTGGAATTGCGCTTTTTCGACCGCTTGCTGGACGAATTGAAACGAACCCGACAGAACCTGGCGCGCGGTTGATCCGCGGCCATGTGAAGGAGCCGAACACCCGATGGCGTTATTGCAGATCACCGAACCCGGAGCCGAGTCCGCGCCGCATCAGCGCCACCTCGCGGCCGGGATCGACCTCGGCACGACCCATTCGCTGGTCGCCACGGTGCGTAGTGGCGAGGCGGATACCCTGCCGGACGAGCAGGGCCGGCATATCCTGCCGTCGGTGGTCCACTACGCCGCGGATGGGGCGAGCGTGGGGTATGCGGCCGCGGAGCACGCGGCGGATGATCCGCACAACACCATCGCCTCGGTTAAACGCCTGATCGGGCGCGGCGCGGCGGATGTCGCGCGCCTGTCCGGCGAGCTGCCGTTCCGCCTCAAGACCGGCGAGTCCAGCGTGCCGCGGATCGAGACGGCCGCGGGTGACAAGACCGCGGTCGAGGTGTCCGCCGATATCCTTCAAACCCTGCGCCAGCGGGCCGAAGCGACCCTGGGCGACGAACTCGAGGGCGTGGTGATCACCGTGCCCGCGTACTTTGATGATGCCCAGCGCCAGGCCACGCGCGATGCCGCGCAATTGGCGGGGCTGAACGTTTTTCGCCTGATCAGCGAACCGACTGCCGCAGCGGTGGCTTACGGGCTGGATCAGGGCGAGGAGAGCACCATCGCGGTTTACGACCTGGGCGGTGGGACCTTCGACATCTCCATACTGCAGCTGCGCCGCGGGGTGTTCGAGGTGCTGGCGACCGGTGGCGACTCGGCCCTGGGCGGCGATGACATCGACCGCAGCATCGCCGACTGGCTATTGAACCAGGCCGGGATGGGCGGCGAGAACGACCCGCAGCGCCTGCGTCGGGTGTTGCTGGCCGCGCGCCAGGCGAAGGAGGCCCTGACCGATGCCGCGAGTACTGCCGTCGAGGTTGTACGCGCGGACGGCTCCACCTGGTCCGGCGCGTTGGATCGCGAAACCCTCGTGGGACTGGCGCGTCCATTGCTGGATCGCACCATGAAGGCCTGCCAGCAGGTCCTCGCGGATGCCGGCCTGGAGACGGGTGCGATTGACGAGGTCGTGCTGGTGGGTGGCTCTACCCGTATGCCTGCAGTGCGCGAGGCGGTGGAAGGGTTTTTCGGTCGGGTACCGCATGCCGGGATCGATCCGGACCGCGTGGTGGCGATTGGCGCCGCGCAGCAGGCCGACATCCTGGCCGGCAACAAGCCGGATACGGAACTGCTGCTGCTGGACGTGATCCCGCTGTCCCTGGGCCTGGAAACGATGGGTGGACTGGTCGAGTTCATTGTCCCGCGCAACACCACCATCCCGGTCTCGCGGGCCCAGGAGTTCACCACCTTCAAGGATGGTCAGACGGCGATGTCCCTGCATGTGGTGCAGGGCGAGCGCGATGTGGTGGACGCCAACCGCTCGCTGGCCCAGTTCACCCTGTCCGGCATCCCGCCGATGGTCGCCGGCGCCGCGCGCATCCGCGTGACCTTCCAGGTCGATGCCGATGGGTTGTTGAACGTGACCGCGCGCGAACAGACCCAGGGCGTGGAGGCGCATATCGAGGTCAAGCCGAGCTATGGGCTGACCGATTCCGAGATCGAGCAGATGCTGCGCGACTCGGCATCGTCCGCGCGCGAGGACATGGAGGCCCGCCGCCTGCGCGAAGAACAGGTGGAGGCTGACCGCGTGCTGGAGGCGATCGACGCTGCGCTGCAGACCGATGGTGATCGCTACCTGGAGCCGGAGGAGCGCCGGACGATCGAACAGGCGCGCGAGGCCCTGCGCGCCGAACGCGAGAAGGGCGACGACCCGGACACGATCGAGGCCGCGCGCAAGCGCGTCGAGCAGGCCTCGGAGGCCTTCGTCGCGCGGCGCATGAATGACAGCATCCGGCGGGCACTCGCCGGTCACAACGTTAGCGAATACGACGCAGGGAACTGAGAACATGCCCCAGGTAATCTTTCTACCCCACGAGGAAATCTGCCCCGAAGGCGCCTCCCTCGAGGCCCCCTCGGGTATCAGCATCTGTGATCTTGCACTGCAAAACGGCATCGAGATCGAGCACGCCTGCGAGAAGTCCTGCGCCTGCACGACCTGTCATGTCTATGTGCGTGAAGGCCTCGACAGCCTGGGTGAGGCCACCGAGGACGAAGAAGACATGCTCGACAAGGCCTGGGGGCTGGAGCCGGACTCGCGCCTTTCCTGTCAGGCCATTGTGGCCGACAGCGATCTCGTGGTGGAACTGCCGAAGTACACCATTAACCAGGTCTCCGAGAACCACTGATCAAGGACCAAGCGATGAAGTGGACCGAAACCCAGGAAATTGCGATCCAGCTGGCCGATGAGCATCCGGACGTCGATCCGCGCCATGTCAACTTCGTGGATCTGCGCCAGTGGGTGATGAACCTGCCGGAATTCGATGACGACCCCGAACGCTCGGGAGAACGCGTCCTCGAGGCGATCCAGCTTGCCTGGATGGACGAGGCCGACGTCGACGACTGATCGAACGGTCTGGGTCCAGGGCTTTCCTGACTCGTAATGGCGTTCAGCCAGCCGCCGGGTCGTAGGGTCGTAGGATGGGATGAGCGCAGCGAATCCCATCAATGGACTGTCACGATGCGGGAAATGGTGCGTTTCGCTGCGCTCAGCGGCACCCAACGATCCGGCAACTGGCTGAACGTCATTGCGGATCAGGAGGGCGTCGTGGTGCAATCACGGGTTTCGGCGCTGGATTGCCGCGAAGGCGTCAGGTCGCTAGACTACGCGCCGCACGTTGCGTCCGCGTCTTCTTTGCGTTGGGAACCCGCCGTTCGGCGGGTTCTCGCGTTTGCAGCCGGGCCCAGCGACCGATCTTCAATCCAAGTACCAGGAGAGCCGCCCCATGGCCGTTGAACGCACCCTTTCCATCATCAAGCCTGACGCCGTTGCCAAGAATGCCATTGGCGACATCATCAGCCGTTTCGAAAAGGCCGGCCTGAAGGTCGTTGGCGCGCGCATGATGCACCTGAGCCGCGAGCAGGCCGAAGGCTTCTACGACGTGCACAAGGAACGCCCGTTCTTCAACGATCTGGTCGAGTTCATGATCTCCGGCCCGGCGCTGGTGCAGGTCCTGGAAGGCGAGGACGCCATTGCCAAGAACCGCGACATCATGGGTGCGACCAACCCGAAGGAAGCGGCTCCGGGCACCATCCGTGCCGACTTCGCCGTGTCCATCGACGAGAACGCCGTACACGGCTCTGACGCCCCGGAGACCGCGGAGCGCGAGATCGCTTTCTTCTTTGGCGACGACGGCGTCTGCCCGCGTACCCGATAAAGCGGGCCCGCATGCGCTACGGGGCCCGGTTGCACCGCACACCGGGCCCCGTAGGCAGGCATCCCTTCGGCACAGTACACTAGGGGGCTTGAGCGAACCGGTCCCTGTTATGGCACACACATCCTCCACCCCCCTGAATCTCCTGGGCTACAGCCACCAACAGCTCGTCGAGTTGCTGGCGCAGTGGGGTGAACCGCGTTTTCGTGCCACCCAGCTGATCAAGTGGATCCATCAGCGCGGGGTCACCGACTTCGAGCAGATGACCGACGTGTCGCGCAAGCTGCGCGATCGTCTGGAGCGCGAGACCGAGATCCGCGTGCCCGAGATCGGTCTGGAAAAGGCCTCCTCCGACGGTACCGTCAAGTGGGTGCTGCGGCTCCCCGACGGCAATGCCATCGAGACCGTCTTCATCCCCGAGGGCGGGCGCGGGACGCTGTGCATCTCCTCCCAGGTCGGCTGTGCGCTCGACTGCACCTTCTGCTCCACGGCCCAGCAGGGCTTCAACCGCAATCTCACCAGTGCCGAGATCATCGGTCAGGTGTGGCTGGCCATGCAGCGGCTCCCGGCGCCGGATGGCCGCAAGCGGGCAGTCAGCAACGTGGTCCTGATGGGTATGGGCGAGCCGCTGGCCAATTTCGATGCGGTGGTCCCGTCCTGTCAGTTGATGACCGACGACAATGCCTACGGTCTCAGCCGGCGCCGCGTGACCCTTTCGACCTCCGGCCTGGTTCCAGCCCTCGATCGCCTGAGCGCACATACCGATGTCGCCTTGGCCGTCAGCCTGCATGCGCCCAATGACGCGTTGCGCGACCGTCTGGTGCCGATCAACCGCAAGTACCCGCTCGCCGAGCTACTGGACAGCTGCCGCCGCTACGTGGAGGCAACCGACGCCCACAGTGGCGTGACGTTCGAATACGTCCTGCTGGCCGGCGTCAACGACCAGCCCGAGCACGCCAACGAGCTCGCCGGGCTGTTGCGGGGTATTCCCGGCAAGATCAACCTGATCCCGTTCAACCCGTTCCCGGGGGCTCCGTTCGAACGCCCGTCGGAGGCCACCGTTCTGGCCTTTGAGCGGCGCCTGCAGAAGGCCGGCTACGTGACCACCGTCCGGCGCACCCGGGGCGACGACATCGATGCCGCCTGCGGGCAGTTGGTGGGGCAGGTCGAGGATCGAACCAATCGTGGCATGCGCATGTTCCGCCTGCATGCCGAGTTGCCACAGACGGATCGGAGGGCTTCATGACTGGACGCGCGGGTTTGCGCATCGCCGGGGTTCTGACCCTGGCGCTGCTGCTGGGTGGCTGTGCCGCCACGGCCGACCGACCGGTTTCCGGCGAACGCGAGGATGCCGCCGAGGTGCATGCCGAACTGGGCATCGGCTATCTGCGCGAGGGCGAGTTCGAGCAGGCCGAACGCAACCTGCGGCGGGCGCTGGACTATGACCCCGGCTATGTCCTCGCCAATATCGGTATGGCAGCGATCTACGAGCGCAAGGACCAGCTGGACCGTGCCGAGGAACACTATCGCCGGGCCCTGCGCCGCGACGCGGACAACCCCTTTGCGCAGACCAATCTGGGCGCATTGCTTTGCGCCCGCGAGGACTTCGACGAGGCTCAGGCGTTGTTCGCCAAGGCGATTAAGAATCCGGATTACGATCGCCGCGACATCGCCCACATGAACTCCGGCGTCTGTCACGCGGACGCGGGCGATGCCGAGGAGGCCGAGCGGCAGTTGCGCCGGGCGCTGGAACTCAATCCGCAGTATCCCCGCGCGCTTCTGGAGATGGCGCGGCTGACTTATCAGGACGACCGGCCGATGCAGACGCGGGCCTTCCTGCAGCGCCTGGACAGCCAGGGGGTCGAGAATGCGGAGACGCTGCTGCTGTGCTATCAGGCCGAAAGCGCGCTGGGCAACAGCCGCGCGGCCAACGCGTGTGCCGAGCGCCTGAGTCGCCATCACCCGGACAGCGACGAGATGGCCGAGCTGCGCCGGCTGGAGCGTGAAGGGTGAGCGATCGACGCGACAAGGAACCGGGCCTCGGGCGAGTCGAGGATGTCGATGATTCAACGAACAATGTCGCCTCCCTGCGCACCGAGGGTTCGGACCCCGATCCGGAGCCGTCCTTCTCCGCCGCGCATGGTCTGACCACCCGGGACCAGCCGGAGGCATCCGGACCGGAGGCGCCCCGGGGTGAGGACGAGCCCGGCGCCAGTCTGCGGCGGGCGCGTGAGGCGGCCGGTCTGGACACCTCGACCCTGGCCAGCCGCATCCACCTCGGGCGCGGCACCCTGGAAGACCTGGAAGCCAATCGCTTTCATCACATGCCACCGGCGTACGTGCGCGGCTATCTGCGCTCCTGCGCACGCGAGCTGGGCGTGGCCGCGGATCCGTGGATTCAGTCCTTCGAGAGCCACGGGATGGTCGACCCCGAACTCCGGGCCGTCGCAACGCCCTCCGCGCGCGGCCGTCAGCGTCGGCGCGGCCGCGGTATCTACTGGCTCGCCTTGCTGCTGGCCGTGATGCTGCTTGGACTCGGGGTCTATGCCTGGAGCGAGCGCACGGACACGCCCGGGTGGCCGTCGCTGAACCTGGGCGAGGCGCGGGATGCCGTCCCGAGCCTCGCCGATACCCAGACCCCGGACGCCGAAGGGCTCAGCCCGTCGATCGCCGAGAGCACCGATCCGGAGCCCGTCACGCCCGCGCCGGAGGCCCTCCCGGAGGGCGCCCAGCCGGAGCCGGCGGGTGCCGAGGGATCGGCCGGCGCCCCGGAAGCATCCTCGGAATCCACCGCACCGGCGGAGGCCCTGACCGAACGCCTGGTCGTGCCGGAAGAGCCGGTCACGCCTGAGGCCCCCGTGCGGGCCGAAAGTGAAGCCCCACTGGATGCTTCCCCGGTGATCGAGACTTCCAGTGAAGGTCCGGCGGCGGGTGAGGGCGCGCAACTGGTGCTGGAGTTTGCCGAGACCTCCTGGGTGGAGATCCGCGATGCCGCCGACGAGGTGGTTTTGACCGGCGTGCTCAGCGCGGGTGACCGCGAGGAGATTCGCCTGGATCTGCCTGGCCGGGTGATCCTGGGCAACGCGTCCGGGGTCTCGCTGACGCTGGATGGCGAGCCGGTAGACGTCGAGACGCATATCCGGAGCGACCGCACCGCGCGCTTCGATCTGGAAGGCTGACCCCGGGTCTTTCCGGCAGGCCATCACGTACAAACAAAAAGACACCATGAAAGCGATCAAGTCGATCCGCGGGATGCATGACATCCTGCCCGAGTCCATTCATGTCTGGCAGCATCTGGAAGCCACCCTGCGCGAGGTTGTGGAGGGCTACGGCTACCACGAGATCCGCATGCCGATCGTGGAGGCGACCGAGCTGTTCAAGCGCTCCATCGGCGATGTGACGGATATCGTCGAGAAGGAGATGTACACCTTCGACGACCGCAATGGCGACAGCCTGAGCCTGCGCCCGGAGGGTACCGCGAGTTGCGTGCGCGCGGGGATCCAGCACGGGCTGCTGCACAATCAGGTGCAGCGACTGTGGTACCTGGGGCCGATGTTCCGCCACGAGCGCCCGCAGAAGGGGCGCTATCGCCAGTTCCACCAGGTTGGGGTCGAGGTGTTCGGCCTGCCGGGGCCGGATGTCGACGCCGAGATGCTGGCGATGACCGCACGGCTGTGGCGCATGCTCGGGCTCTCGAACGTGCGCCTGGAGCTGAACACGCTGGGAACCCCGGAAAGCCGGCAGCGTTATCGCGACCACCTGATCGCCTATTTCGAGCAGCATCGTGACGCCCTCGACGAGGAGGCGCAGCGCCGGCTCTATGACAACCCGATGCGCATCCTCGACAGCAAGCATCCCGATACCCGCGAGGTGGTCGCGCAGGCCCCCAGCCTGATGGATGATCTGGACGCTGAGTCGCGCGCCCATTTCGACGGCCTGTGCGCGCATCTGGATGCGCTGGGGATCGCGTACGAGCACAACCCGCGCCTGGTGCGTGGGCTCGATTACTATACGCATACAGTATTCGAGTGGATCACCGAGGATCTCGGTGCCCAGGGTACGGTCTGCGCCGGCGGGCGCTACGACGGCCTGGTCGAACAGCTCGGTGGCCGTGGCACCCCGGCGATCGGGATGGCAATGGGCCTGGAGCGGCTGGTTGCGCTGCTGGAGGCGCGCGAAGACGCCCCGGCAGCGCCGGGTCCGGATGCCTACCTGATCGTCGGCGGCGACGAACTGGTCGGCCCGGCACTGCAACTGGCGGACCAGCTGCGTGGCGAATTGCCGGGGCTGCGCCTGGTCCAGCACTGTGGTGGCGGCAGCTTCAAGTCGCAGATGAAACGTGCCGATCGTCTGGGGGCGCAGTATGCCCTGGTGCTCGGTAGTGACGAGCATGCCGCGGGCACCGTCACGGTGAAGCCGTTAAGATCGCAGGGCGGCGAGCAGGTGGCCGTCGACCGTGCCGCCCTCGCCGACCATCTGCGCACGGTTCTGCAAGAGCGCTCGTAGTCAACGCAAGGATAGAGAACACGATGAGTTATCTCACCGACGAAGAAAAAGCCGAACGCATCAAGCAGTGGTGGGCGAACAACGGCATGGCGATTGTGGCTGGCCTGGTTCTCGGGGTCGGCGGCCTGTTCGGTTGGAACTGGTGGAGCGATCGCGAGGAATCGCGCGCCCAGGTGTCCTCCGAGATGTATCAGGCCCTGCAGGTCGCCGGTCAGACCGGCCAGACCGATCGCGCGCTGGAACTGGCCGATGCGGTGATCGAACAGGGACGGGGTACGCCCTACCGCGCGCTTGCCTGGGTCTACCGGGCCGATGTGGCGATCGCGCAGGACGACACCGATACCGCGATCGACGCGCTGCAGGCTGCGCGCGACGCGGCCCCCGATCGCGGGTATCGCGAGGTGCTGACGCTGCGTCTTGCGCGCCAGCTGATCCTGGCCGAGCGCCTGGATGATGCCGAGGCGACCCTGGCGGACGTTCGCAGCGATGCCTTCACGGGGCTGAAGCGCGAGCTCGAAGGGGATCTGGCCCGCGCCCGTGGCGATCGCGAGCGGGCCCGCGAGCATTACGAGGCTGCACTGGACGCGGGGCACAGCCCCGAGTACCTGCGTTTGAAATACGAAGAACTTTCCGTCTAGAGGACCCGTCGCCTGATGTCTGTGCCTTCCCTTGCGAGTCCGGTCGTGCGCCTGCTGATTGCCAGCGCGCTGATCCTGTCCCTGAGCGCCTGCGGTCTGTGGTCGCGCGATACCACCGAGCCGCCGGCGGACCTGCCGGAGTTCGAGGCCGAAGCGCAGCCGGAGCGGCTGTGGTCGCGCTCGGTGGGCAGCGGTGGCGAGCGCTTCCTGTGGCAGATCTATCCCGGAATCACCGACGACCTGGTCGTGATGAGCGACGCCGCCGGGCGGGTTTCCGGTCTGAATCCCGACGGTGGCAGCCAGCGCTGGCAGGTGCGCCTGGATGATGCCCGGGTCTCCGCGGGGGTCGGCGTCGGTGACGGCCTCGCCGTGGTCGGCACGCTGGACGGCTACGCCATCGGCGTGGATCTGGATGGCGATGGCGAACGCTGGCGTGCTGCGCTCTCCAGCGAGGTGCTGGCAGTCTCGGATGTGTCCGGCGGCCTGGTCATCGTGCGTACCAACGACGGCCGCATCCATGCCCTGGACGCCGACTCCGGCGCCACCCAGTGGACCGCGCTGCGCACCACACCCTCGCTGAGCCTGCGCGGGGCCCAGCGCCCGCAGATCACCTCCGGCCGTGTGCTGGCCGGGTTCGACAACGGCCGCCTGCTGATGCTGGGGCTCAACCGCGGCAACGTGCTGTGGGAGACCACCCTGGGGGTCCCCACCGGGCGCACGGAGGTCGAGCGCATGGTGGACCTGGACGGGCATATCCCGATGTATCGCGGCGCTGCCATTGCGGCCACCTACCAGGGAAGGCTCGCGGCGCTGGATCTCAACTCCGGCGAGATCTTCTGGGTCCGTGATTTTTCTTCCTATCAAGGCGGGGATGTGGATACGCGTTCCGATGTCCTGGTCGTGACCGATGCCGAGAGCCACCTGTGGGGCCTGGAACCCCGCAGTGGTGGTGACCTGTGGCAGATGGATGGCCTGCGCCTGCGCGGTGTGACTGCGCCGGTGGTGGTCGGCCAGCACGCCATCGTCGGAGATTACGAGGGCTACCTGCACTGGGTCGACGTCGAGGACGGGCGCATTGTCGCCCGGCTGCGCGCCGGTTCCGGTTCCGTGGTTACGCGTCCCACCCTGGTGAACGGCACGCTGTATGTCGTCACCGACAACGGGCAGCTGACGGCCGTGAATCCCTCAATCCGGGGTGACGAGTGAGCCACAAGGTTTCAGGGCGCCGGGTTCTCCGCGCAGGGCGCAGCCGCAGATGATTCCGGTTATCGCCCTGATCGGTCGGCCGAATGTCGGCAAGTCCACGTTGTTCAATCAGCTCACGCGCTCGCGCGATGCCCTGGTGGCGGACGTCGCCGGACTGACGCGTGATCGCCAGTACGGCATTGGCAAGGTCGGCGACTTTCCCTATCTGGTCGTGGACACCGGCGGGCTCTCGGGCGAGGGCGCGGAGATGGACCGCGCGATGGCCGAACAGACCCAGCGCGCGGTGGCCGAAGCGGATCATGTGCTGTTCATGGTGGATGCTCGTGACGGCCTGACGCCGCAGGATCAGGCGATTGCCGATCAGCTGCGTGGCGCCGGGGTAAAGGCGCGGGTCGTGGTGAACAAGACCGATGGTCTGGATGCCGATTCCGTCAGTGCCGAGTTCTATGCGCTCGGGCTGGGGCAGGTGACCTCCATTGCCGCGGCACACGGGCGCGGCGTGCAGGGCCTGATGCAGGCGGTGCGCAAGGACGTGGCGGCCGCACGCCGTGCAGCCAGTGAAGATGCCGAAGACGACGAGGGCGCCAGTGACGGCCTCGACGAGGCGTCACAACAGGCGGCGCTGGATGACTGGCCGGGCATTCGCGTCGCGATCGTCGGACGCCCCAACGTCGGCAAGTCGACCCTGGTGAATCGTATCCTGGGCGACGAGCGCGTGGTGGCCACGGAAGTGGCCGGTACGACCCGCGACAGCATCTTTGTCCCGTTCGAGCGCGACGGTCAGGAGTACACCCTGATCGATACCGCCGGGGTACGCCGCCGGGGCCGGGTCCACGAGGTGATCGAGAAATTCAGCGTCATCAAGACGCTGCAGGCGATCGAGTCTGCCCACGTGGTGGTCCTGGTGGTGGACGCCCATGCCGGGCTGTCGGATCAGGATTCGCACCTGCTGGGGATGGTCATCGAGGCCGGGCGCTCGCTGGTGCTGGCCGTGAACAAGTGGGACGGCCTGGACGACCACGCGCGCGAGCGCATCCGCGACGAGCTGGACCGGCGCCTGGGGTTTGTCGATTTTGCCCGCATGCGCCTGATCTCGGCCTTGCACGGCACCAATGTCGGGCATCTTCTGGACGACGTGTGCGAGGCCCACGCCAGTGCCTTCCGCAAGATCTCCACGCCGGAGCTCACGCGCCTGCTGGAGGCCGCGGTGGCGGAGCACGCGCCACCGATGATCAGCGGCCGGCGCATCAAGCTGCGCTACGCGCACCAGGGGGGGCAGAACCCGCCGGTGATCGTGATCCACGGCAATCAGACCGATGCGCTGGCCGGGAGCTACAAGCGTTACCTGGAAAACTTCTTCCGCAAGCAGCTCAAGCTGGTCGGGACACCGTTGCGGCTCGAATTCCGCTCCGGGCGCAACCCCTACGCGGGCCGGCGCAACAAGCTCACGCCGAGACAGCAGTACAAGCGCAAGCGTCTGATGCGGCACGTGCGCCGCTGATCGCGACGGTGGTCCCGGGGCATCCCGCCAATCCGCTGCGTGACCCGGCGCTGTCCGGCTTCGCCGAGGTGGTGGAGCCGTTTCGGGTGATGGACATCCTGGCGCGGGCCCAGGCGGCCGAGCGCTCCGGGCGCGACATCATCCACCTGGAGGTCGGGGAGCCGGATTTTCCGACGCCGCCCTTGGTGATTGCGGCCGGGCGTGCCGCGTTGGCAGAAGGGGATACCCGCTACACCCCGGCGCACGGAACCCAGGCCTTGCGCGAGGCGCTGTCCGCCGACTACCGGCGACGCCATGGGGCCGAGGTCGACCCGGACCGCATCGTGATCACCGCGGGTGCCTCCGCAGCCATCCTGCTGGCGCTGGCGGCGGGGGTGAATCCGGGCGAGGAAGTCCTGCTGCCGGACCCGGGCTATGCCTGCAACCGCCAGTTCGTCGCCGCGCGTGGGGCGACCCCCGTGGGCCTGCCCGTCCAGGCAGAACATGCCTTCCAGCCGACCGCCGAGTCGATTGCCGCCGCGTGGGGCGCCAATACCCGGGCCGTGCTGCTCGGGTCGCCGGCGAACCCGACCGGGACCTGCCTGTCGCGTGATCGGCTGGCTGCGATCGTCGAGGTCGTGCGCGAGCGCGGAGGCCTGGTGATCATGGACGAGATCTACGCCCAGATCGTCTTCGATACCCCGGAGCCCAGTGCCGCGGCCGGCTTCCCGGATGTGGTGGTGATCAACTCGTTCTCCAAGTACTTCGCCATGACTGGCTGGCGCCTGGGCTGGATGGTGGTGCCGGAGACCTGGGTGGACCCGGTGCGGCGCCTGGCACAGAACCTGTTTGTGGCCCCGGCCAGCATGGCCCAGACCGCGGCGCTGGCGGCCTTCGCGCCCGAGACCGAGGCGTTGCTGCAATCGCGGGTGTGCGAGCTGAAACGCCGCCGGGACGTGCTGCTGGAGGCGCTGCCGGGGCTCGGGCTGGAGGTCCAGGCGCGGCCGGAGGGCGCGTTCTACATCTATGCCGACTGTACCGCCCACGGCCCGGACTCCGAGGCCCTTTGCGCGCGCGTCCTGGACACGGTCGGTGTCGCCCTGACGCCGGGGACGGATTTCAGCCCCAGCCGGGGTCGGGACTACCTGCGTATCGCCTATACCCAGTCCGAGTCCCGCCTGCGCGAGGCCGTCGAGCGCCTGCGGGGCTTGCTGTGATCCCCCTGGCCGGGTCGCGCTATATCCAACCGGCCAGATTCAACAGGAGTGCACCCAGCCCGATCGGCGCCACATAGCGGAGCACGAAACGCCAGATCGTGAACGCGAAGGGGGCCAGGGCGAGTTCGTCGCGGGCCACACGGGTATGCACAACCCAGCCGGCAAATACCGCGATCAGTAGCCCCCCCAACGGGAGCAGCAGGTTGATGGCCACGTGCTCGATGGCGTGGTAGAGGGTCGGGATCTCGCGCCCCAGCAGGGTGATGTCCAGGCGTGTCCAGGCCGCGCCGCTGAACGAGAACACACTGGCCAGGCTCAGCAGCCAGACCGCACCGCCACAGACCAGGACCGCGAGCACGCGTGACGCATGCAGGCGCTCGTGGAACAGGTGCACGAAGGCCTGAACGTTGGTGATCATGGTGCTGAATGCGGCCAGGCTCAGGGTGGCGAAGAACAGGGTCGTCAGCAGGACGCCGGCGGGCACCGCCGCCAGTGCCAGCGGCAGGGTCTGAAACATCAGCCCGGGGCCTTCGGCCGGGTCGAGCCCGAAACCGAACACGATGGGGAAGATCGCCAGCCCCGCGATCAGGGCGACCGCAGTATCCGCCAGTGCCACGCCAATGGCAGTGCGGCCGATGGACGTGTGCTGCGGCAGGTAGGCGCCGAACATCATCAGCACCCCGGAGGCCAGCGTCATGGTGAAGAACGCATGGCCCACCGCGATCAATACACCGTGCGAGGTCAGCGCGGAGAAGTCAGGCCGCAACAGGAAATCCATCGCCTGGCGGACATCCCCAATCCACCAGGCGCTGGCCAGTGCGGTCAGCAGCAGGACCAGCAGCACCGGCATCAGCACATGCAGCCAGCGTTCCAGCCCCTGGCGCAGGCCCAGGGCGACGATGCCGAAGGCCAGGGTGACGGCGAGGGTGCTCCAGGCGAGCATCTCGGCGGGGGAGGCCGTCATGGCGGCGAACACTCCCGCCACCTGGTCGCCATCGGCGCCGACAAAGGCGCCGGTGGCGGCCTTGTGGACGTAGGAGAAGGCCCAGCCGGTGATCACCACGTAGAAGCTCATGATCAGGAAGGCGGAGAACAGGCCCAGCCAGCCGACCAGCTGCCACAGGTCGTGGGCGCCGCTCTCGCGAGCCACTTCGCGGGCCGCGTAGCCAGGCGAGCGGCGGCCCCGGCGACCGATCATGACCTCCGCCATCATGATCGGAATGCCGATCAGGACGATGCAGCCGAGGTAGACCGCGAGAAAGGCGCCACCCCCGTTCTGCCCGAGGATGTACGGAAACTTCCACACATTCCCCAGCCCCACCGCCGAGGCCGTGGCTGCGAGGAAGAAGGCATAGCCGTGGCTCCAGCGCTGCGCAGTGGCAGTGATCGTCATCCGTCAGGTGATGACGTCGGGCTTCTCGCGGCGAGTCAGGCCGGGGATGTCGCCCAGGCGCGATGCAGCGTCAATAAGCGGTCCCAGCAGTTCCTGGGGGTCGGCATCGAGGTGTTCGGGATGGGTCTCGTGCTGCTCGATATACAGGCGCAGGGTGGCGCCCTCGGTGCCGGTGCCGGACAGGCGGAAGACGATGCGGGCACCGCTCTCGAACAGTACCCGCAGGCCCTGGTGCTCGGTCAGGCTGTTGTCCACCGGATCGCGATAGGCGAAGTCGTCCGCCTGGGCGACGCGCATGCCGGCCAGGGACTGGCCCGGCAGTACCGAGAGCTGCTCGCGGATGCGCGCCATCACCTGTTCGGCCCGCTCGCTCTCCACCGCTTCGTAGTCGTGGCGCGTGTAGTAGTGGCGGCCGTACTGGCGCCAGTGATCACGCACGATCTCCTCGACCGACTGGCGGCGTACGGCTAGCAGGTTCAGCCAGAACAGCACGGCCCACAGGCCGTCTTTCTCGCGTACGTGATCGGAACTGGTGCCAAAGCTCTCTTCGCCGCACAGGCGGATGCGCCCGTCGTCCAGCAGGTTGCCGAAGAATTTCCAGCCGGTGGGGGTCTCGAAGCAGGGGACGGCCAGCTTCTCGGCGACCACGTCCACGGCCTGGCTGGTGGGCATGCTGCGGGCCACGCCCTTCAGGCCGTCGGCGAACGCCGGGATGTGATGGGCGTTGGCGGCCATGATGGCGAGGCTGTCCGACGGCGTGACGAAGAACCGGCGCCCGAGGATCATGTTGCGGTCGCCGTCGCCGTCCGACGCGGCCCCGAAATCCGGGGCATCCCGACCGAACAGGGCCTCGCTCAGTTCACGCGTGTGGGACAGATTCGGGTCCGGGTGACGGCCGCCAAAGTCGGCCAGCGGTTCCGCGCGCAGGATGGTGTCGGCCGGGGCGCCGAGGCGGTTGATCAGGATCTCTTCGGCGTACGGGCCGGTGACCGCGTGCATGGAATCGAAGCGCATGCGGAAATGGTCGGATCGCAGCAGTTCGCCGATGCGGTCAAAGTCGAACAGCGTGGCCATGTAGTCGGCGTAGGTGCCCACGGGGTCGACGACCTCGATGTCCATGTCGCCCATCTGTACGGCGTGTAGATGATCGATGTCGACATGCTCTGCGCCGTTGGCGATGCGGTAATGGCTGATGCGGGTGCTCTGCTCGAAGATCGCGTCGGTCACCGAGTGCGGGGCCGGGCCACCGTTGGCGGTGTTGAGCTTGACGCCGAAATCCCCCTCCGGCCCGCCCGGGTTGTGGGAGGCGGACAGGATCAGGGCGCCCGTGGCCCCCCGCGACCGGATCAGGTACGAGGCGGCCGGCGTGGACAGCAGTCCGCCATACCCGATGGCGACCTTCTGTACGCCGTTGGCTGCGGCCATGCGCAGGATGACCTGGATCGCCTCGCGATTGTGGAAGCGCCCGTCGCCGCCGACCAGCAGTTCGCCGTTCTTCAGGTCCGGGCAGGCATCGAAGACGCTCTGGATGTAATTCTCCAGATAGTGCGGCTGGCGGAACTGCCGGACGCGCTTGCGCAGACCGGAGGTGCCGGGTTTCTGGTCGGGAAAGGGTTGGGTCGTGACGACACTTATGTCCATGGGTCGCTCATCCTTGTTGTCCGGGGAGACGCTGAGCAATGCGGACGCTCGCGCTCGAGTCGATACTGTGTGCTGACATGGCGTGGTGACTGGCGTGTAGTCGCTCGGCACAAGGGAGCCGTTCTGCGGGCAACGGGCCCGTTTTCATCCAGCACGGGCGGCCGAGTCCCGTTTTTCGATGCCTTGTGAGGATGGTGCCCCGTGTTCCGCAATCCTGTGTTGCGCCTTGATGAGGACAAGAATGGGCCGGTAGCACCACCACCGGACTGCGTGCCGGGCCGGGTCTCGGAGAACATGGACACCAACGCGTGCGAGTACAACATTGCTCGGCACCTCCCCTGTCGACGTTACCAAAAAGCCCTGGGGGTGTCCTGCTCTGGATGCGGACAATCGGTGTCCCGCGAAACGGTGCTGTTAGACTGCGCGACATGTTGCTGGAGCGTAAGACCCCGTCCCATTTGGAGCCCAGGCCCGAGAGCTTTGCGGCGCTGATGGAGATGTACGAGGAGAACTATCTCGCACTGCGGCGTTTGTGCCCCGAGCTCGAGCGGCAGCCGTTGCGGTCGGTCTCGCGGGTGGAGGGTGCGCTGGATCTGTATCTGGAGGTGCTGGAGCGCACCCGCTACACGACCACGCTGCACCTGACCTACCGGTTCGACCACCAGGGCGAGCGTCGGCAACAGCCGGACATGCGCGTACGCATGTTCCATGATGCGCGGCAGGCGGAGGTGCTGGAGCTGCATTGCCGCACGATGGGCGACGGTCGCGCGCCGGAGATGCTGACCGGTCACCCGGGCCTGGTCTGCCGCTGGAGGCATAACCGGTTCCTGTACAAGTGGCTGCGCTACTGCCTGCGCCAGGGACACCGCTTCCTGGCCGATGCGGCGCCTGAGGTGGTCGCGGCCGATTCGTAGGGACACGCAATGGAGTCGCAGCGTCTCCCGGGTTGCCGGAGAGGCTACTGGCAGGTAGTGGGTGCGGCGAAGAGGGCCTCGTTCTCCAGCAGGGTATGCAGTGGCGCCGGCTGGCCGAACAGGAAGCCCTGAATCATCGGGCACTCCAGGTCGCGCAGATAGTCGCGGTGGGCCTCGGTCTCGACCCCCTCGGCCACGATGTTCATCTGCAACCCGCGGGCCATGGAGATGATCGCGTTGACGATGCAGGCCTCGTCCTCGCGGCAGATCGTATGGGTAAAGCTGCGGTCGATCTTGAGCGTGTGAATCGGCAGCTTCTGCAGGTAGCTTAGCGACGAATAGCCGGTGCCGAAGTCATCCACCGCGATCTGCACGCCGGCGGCCCCTAGACGGTTCAGCTTGTGCACCGTGTCCGGGGTGTCGCTCATCAGCAGGTTCTCGGTGATCTCGACCTCCAGCAGGTCGGGCGGGAAGCCCGTCTCGCCCAGGATGCCGAGGAAATCCTCCACGAAGTCGTCACGCTCGACCAGCACGGGCGACAGGTTCACCGCCAGGCGCAGTTCCGGGTAGCCGTCGCGGCTGTGGCGCTGCATTTCGCGGATGGCGGTGCGCAGGGTCAGACGGTCGAGGTCCACAATCAGGCGGGTCTCCTCGGCGACCGGGATGAACTCGGCCGGGCCCAGCAGCCCGAGCGTGGGGTGATCCCAGCGGATCAGGGCCTCGACGCCCACCATATGCCCGGTTTCCGTATCCACCTGCGGCTGGTAGAGGATATGAAACTCGTCGCGCTCGAGTGCGCGGCGCATGTCCTGTTCCAGTTGCAGTCGCCGCGGCGGATGGCCGCCCATGTCCGGGCTGTACACGCGCACACCCGTCTTGCCACTGCTCTTCTCGCGGTACATTGCGATATCCGCATTCTTGATCAGGGCCTCGAGGTT
Source organism: Thioalkalivibrio sp. AKL7 (assembly GCF_000381705.1). NCBI lineage: Bacteria > Pseudomonadati > Pseudomonadota > Gammaproteobacteria > Chromatiales > Ectothiorhodospiraceae > Thioalkalivibrio > Thioalkalivibrio sp. AKL7. Next base: position 120,393 of record NZ_KB906951.1, read on the forward strand.
GTCGCCGGCATCCGGGTAGATCGCGATGCCGATGCTGGCCCCGACGAACAGCTCCTGGTCGCCGATCTTGAGCGGGGCCTGCAGGCTTTCCAGGATCTTGTCGGCTACCTGGATGGCGGCCTCGTTGCTGGCCAGTCCCGGGATCAGCAGCGTGAATTCGTCGCCGCCGAAGCGTGACAGCGTGTCGCCCTTGCGGGTGCAGGCTTGCAGCCGTTGCGCGACCTCCTGCAGCAGGCGGTCGCCCACGGTGTGACCGAGGGAATCGTTGATCACCTTGAAGCGGTTCAGATCGATGAACAGAACCGCCAGCTGGGTGCCCGAGCGGTGCGCATGCGAGATGGCCACATCCACCCGGTCGCGGAACAGGGCCCGGTTGGGCAGTCGGGTCAGGAGGTCGTGATAGGCCTGGAAGTTGATGAAGGCCTCGGATTCCTTGCGGTCGGTGATATCCCGTGCCGTGCCGTAGATCAGCGTTTCGCCGTTGTCCGTGTCGTCGCTGTTGCTGGACGGCCACACCGCGACCTCGAAGAAGCGGCGGCTGCGCGAAGGCGTGCCGGGCTGCAGGGCCAGTTCCACCGAGCGGATGTGGGGGTGCTGGCTGGCGGCCTGTTCGAAGAAGTATTCCGCCTTGTCGCGATCCTCGGGTTCGACGAGGTCGAACACCGAGCGGTCGATCAAGTCGCGGCGGGCATAGCCCAGTAACTCGTGTACACGTGAATTGACGAAACGGAAACGATGGTCGGCGCCGAGAACGAAGACAATATCCGGGGAGTTGTTGACGATCACCCGGTGCAGGCGCTCGGACTTCTCCAGGCGGGCCCGCATGGTCCGATTGGCGTCCTCCAGCGCCTTGTGGTGCAGGGCATTGCGGACGGTGGCCAGTAACTCGGCGGGTTCGTAGGGCTTTTTCAGATAGTCGTGGGCGCCCTCGCGCAGCGCCCCGGCGACATCCTCCACCGTGCTGTTGCCACTGACGACCACGGTGAGGGTCTCGAGCCCGGCGGCCTGCATGAAACGCAGCACGTCCAGTCCGTTGAGTTCCGGCATGGTGAGGTCGAGCAGCAGCAGGTCGTAGTGCTTTTCGCGCAGGGCCTCGATGGCCGCGCCACCCCCCGCGGCCGTCCGCACGGGGTAGCCCTGAATGGTCAGGAGTCCGCGCAGGCTCTCGAGCAGGCCGGGATCGTCATCGGCAATGAGGATTTTGACGGATTGCGGGTCGATCGGCGCGTCGCGTTCGGGCATCGGGGTCTCGTGGTCAGTAGCGAATCATGGTCGCGTCGTCCCTGATGCGCTCGCCAATCCCCGTGACGCGTGGGGCAGTGCGATCTCGAAGCGCGTCCCTGCGCTCCCGCTGGTGAATGAGAGTCCCGCACCGATCTCCTCGGTCAGGCGTTTGACGATGCTGAGCCCGAGCCCGGCATGGCCTGTGCCCTTGGTCGATGTCACAGGCGCGAATGCCGCGGCCTGGACCTCCGCAGGGAGCCCGGGCCCCTTGTCCTCTACCGACAGGGGCACAACCCTGCGGCCGTTCACGGTGGTTGGGGCACGGGTGGCGATGGTGATCTCCCCGCCGGATGCCTGGGCCTCGGCCGCGTTCTTCAGAAGATTGATGAGGATCTGCCGGAGGTGATCCGCGGGGGCCGACAGCGGTGGATCGGAGGGGGTCAGATCCAGGTGCAGGCGGACGCCTCGTGTGCGACAGAGTGAGCCGTCCACGATATCGGCGACCTGGCGGACCAGTGCATTCAGCGAGGCCGGTCCGGTCTCCTCGTTCCCGGCAGCCTGCGGATCGCGCAGGCGCAGCAGGATGCGCCCGACCCGGTCGATTTCCTCCTTGATCAGGCCCAGCTCGTGGCGCGCTTCGTGTTCTTCGCCGAGCTTGTGGTTCAGCACGCCCAGGTAGTTCTGGATGATGCTGAGCGGGTTTCCGGCCTCGTGCACCGTGTCGCGGATGCGCTGCTCGGCGGTGCCGTCCGGGGCATCCGCCGGCTCGGGTGTGGCGACCAGCGCCCGGGCGATCTCGCGTGCGAGGGAGCCGATAAAGTCCGAGCGGGCCTCCAGGGCCTGCGCCTGACTGCGGGCAAGGCCCAGGATCAGCACCCCGGCGGGTTCCTGGCCGTCGGCGAGCAGCGGAAAACTCCACAGGATTTCGGCTTCGCAGAGCCGGAACAGTTGCTGGTCGATCACGGGCAAGCCGGAGGCGTTCTCTTCCTCGTGGAGCTGAATCTCGCGATCCAGCAGCGTATCGGTCACCAGGCTGCGCCCGGGTAGCAGCGGCAGGGTGAAATCGGGGGTCTCGTCGTCCTCCACCCAGGCGGCGACGGACTGGTGATCCGGGTCGATCAGAAACAGCAGGCTGTGGTCTATGCCCAGCGTCAGGTACAGGGTGCGGCGCGCGGCGGTGCAACGCTCCTGCAGGTCGGCCGCCCTGGCCAGCTCGCCATTCATGCGTTCCAGCTCGGTCAGATCACGGACGCGGGCGGCCAGTGCGCGCTCCGCCGCGTGATCGGTCTCCTCCGGGTTTTGATCCGCCGTGGTCCGGGTCGGGCCCAGATCGATTTCCAGTGATCCGGCAATTCGCCGCACGTCCTCGGCCACGCGCCCGCGCAATTCGCGGGTCAATCCCTCGTTGAGGCCGAAAAGGGCATCCGCCGCGGCCAGGGCGATCTCGTTGCACCCGGCGGCGGAATCCTGTGCGCCGGAGCCCGGCAGACAGCCCATTGCATGCGACAGGTTGACCAGCTTGACCAGGTGATGGGCGTCGCGCACGCGCTCGGCCGGTTCCAGGTGGTAGCGCACGGCATCGGCCATGAATGGGCCCAGCCCCCAGGCCTCGAGGCATTCGCCGCCCAGTTCCCCGTAGTGTTGACTGTAGGTTGTGCGTTCGGTCTCGATCAGGTGGGGGTCGTCTTCGGCGGTCTGCAGGATGGGCCAGTAATGCCCCTCGTCACCGACCAGGCGGACCAGGCGCCCGATGTCGATCAGCAGCCCGGCGAGATAGGCCTCCTCGGGCCGCGGATAGCGGGTGAGGGTGGCGAGGACCTGTGCCAGGTTGGCGGTGGTCAGCGCCCGTTGCCAGATGGTGCGCAGGTAGTCGCGATGGCGTGGGCCGAACTCGCCGAACAACTGCTGGATCGACGCGGTCAGGGCCAGGCTGCGCACGGTATCCAGGCCCAGGCTGAACAGGGCGCGGTCAATGGTGCGGCAGGTGGAGCCGCGATAGTAGAAGGGCGAGTTGGCCGCCTGCAGCAGGCGGCTGGACATGCCCGCGTCCTGCATGATCGCCCGGGCCAGGGACTGGAAATCGGCCTCGTTGGCCTGGGTGGCGTCGAGCACCGGGATGAGCGCCTGGGGCAGGCTCGGTAGACCGTCCGTTGCCGTATTGACGCTCGTCATGCTGCTCCCCGGTCGCGTGCAGTCGGCCTGCCGCGCCTTTTGCCCTGTGTGCGTGTCCGGAACCGAAAGTCTGATGCAGTCTGCCGGATCACCACTGGTTCCTGACTATACTGAGTGGTATTGCCCCGCGCCACCGAATGGGGTAGACCGACCGTGAGTTCGCCGTCATTCTTTCCCCATGCCGATGAGTGCCATGCAGGAAGCCGCGATGTCCCGTCACAGCGCCTTGACGGATACCCGTTCCGGGGTCGCCACGCGCCCGCGGGTCCTCGTCGTGGCCAGCGGCAAGGGCGGGGTGGGCAAGTCCAGCATTGCGGTGAACCTGGGGATCACGCTGGCGCGGCGCGGGCGGCGGGTCGGCATCCTGGATGGGGATACCGGCCTCGCCAACGTGAACATCCTGCTGGGGTTGCGCCCGCAACAGGGCCTGGCGGAGGTCCTGGCGGGCGAATGTGGAATCCGCGATATCCTGCTGGAAGGGCCGCACGGCCTGAAGATCATCCCCGGCGCCAGTGGTATTCGCGAATATGCGGAGCTCTCCGGGGCGCATCAGCAGCGGCTGGTGGAGGAACTGGCGAACATCGAGGCGGATTTCGACGACCTGCTGCTGGATACCGCCGCGGGCATCGGTGATACCACGCTCGATTTCCTCGCGGCCGGGCACCAGGTCCTGCTGGTGCTGACGCCGGAACCGACCTCGCTGACCGATGCGTTCTCCCTGCTCAAGCTGGCGTTGCGGCGTCAGGCCCTGGACGTCCGCGTGATCGTGAACATGGTGGCGGATGTCGCCGAGGCCCGCAGCGTCTTCCAGCGGTTTTCCAATGCCGTCGAGAAATACCTGCATACCCGGGTCGAATTTCTCGGCTTCGTCCAGCGCGACGAAAGCCTCCGCTCGGCCGTCACACTGCAGCACCCGGTCGCCCTGTTCGCCGAGAATGACCCCTCGGCGCGTCCGTTCCAGCGCCTGGCGAATGCCCTGGAAGACAGCCTTCCGCATGAAGACGCGCCAGCATTCAGCCTTTTCTGGTGGCGTCGTCTGCAGCTGGAGAGTCCGGCTGCGCATACGCCGTTGGAGGATGCCCGTCCACAAGCCCCGGCGCTCGCTACGGAGCCGCCCCCGGTCGACCATGCTTCGGAAGCCTCGGAAGCCTCGGAAGCCTCGGAAGCCTCGGAAGCCTCGGAAGCCTCGGAAGCCTCGGAAGCCTCGGACGGCTTGGGCAGCGAAGAGGGTGTGCTCGGGCGCTTGCGCGCGGCGTTCGACGTGGCCCTGGAGGCCTCCGAGCCCGAGGCCCTGGCGGTTGAATTGGACGCCATGCACGAAAAGTACCGGGCGCGAACGGGCTGCGCTGCGATCGATCTGATGGCACTGATGGACGCGCTACAGGCGGATCCGGAGGGCCATGCCGGGTTGCTGGGCCGTTTGCGTGCGCGGCTTGCGCCCGCGATGGACGAACCCAGGGACGTAGCGGCTCCGGCGACCGTGCAAGCCGAGGACGGTCGACGACCCGGGGCTGACCGTCCTCCGCCCGATTTCGGCTGGAAGGGTCGGGACGAGTCGGCCGTCAGGCCCGCTCGGGCGGGCTCCGCGTCTCGTGTGCAGGCAACCGCCTACGACGCAGCCCGTTTTGGTCCCCAGGAGGCGCTACTCGAGCGACTGCGTCAGGGGGGCGATGACGCGCCGACCCTTGCGGAGTTCCTGCGCCGGATGTGAGCGCCCGGTGCCTGGGTGCGGCCTACTTGGGCCCGAGCAGCAACCAGGCGATCAGACCGACCAGGGGAAGAAACAGCAGGATCAGGATCCACAGTACTTTCACTATGGGGGTCGCGGGGCTTTGTGCGGTCCGCACGATTGCCCAGATCACGATCAGCAGCCAGATCAGGCCCAGAATGCCGGTGACTTCAATGCCCATGTAATGCTCCTTGCGAGGCTTGGCCCGGAAAGGCCAAGCCTGTCGGTTGACGTCTCCCAAGCTGATAGCACGTGTACCGCCCCGGCGCCAATCCGAACGGTGAGGAAATGTGCCGGGCGCCGCAAACGACTACCCTGCGGCCCGATCATCAGCGAGCTTTCAGGAAGGAGAACCATGAAGATCTGGGTCGACGCGGATGCCTGCCCCGCGGTCATCAAGGAGATTCTGTTTCGTGCGGCGAAGCGGACGGGGGTTCCGGTCACGCTGGTGGCCAATCAGCCGATGCGCACGCCGCCGTCGAAGCTGATCGACTCGATCCAGGTCGGCGCTGGGTTCGACGTGGCCGACAACGAGATTGTCCGGCGCCTTGGCACCGGTGACCTGGTCATCACCGCAGATATCCCGCTGGCCGCGGATGTGATCGAGAACGGTGGGCAGGCGCTGAATCCCCGGGGCGAGCTCTATACTCCCGACAACATCCGCGAGCGCCTCAGCATGCGCGACTTCATGGACACGCTGCGCTCTAGCGGGGTCGAGACCGGCGGCCCGGCGGCGCTGGGCCCGCGCGACCGCCAGGCCTTCGGCAATGCCCTGGATCGCTGGCTTGCTCAGAACGTGAAATAGCGTCCTCGGTCTCCCTGAGGACAACCTATTGAGAGATCACACCTAGATGCGTAGCTGGCGGATCAGTTTCAGGGTTTCGTTGGCGAGCTGTACCCAGTCATCATCCTGCGCGGTACTCCGGGATTCCTGCGCAACGGCGATGGGATGGTCCCGGCCGGGGCTGACAGTCCCTTGGCGGTATTCCTTCGGCGAGGATGGGGCGTTGTTCCAGGTCCGCGGGGCCTGGCGATGGTGGCGTGAAGCGTTCACTGGTGGGTCCGTCCTTGATCGCGGGTGGGTGTGCGATTTACCTGCCCAGGGTAACGGCGGCGATGCCATCAGCTTGAGCGCGCACCTCCGAACGAAAGCGCTCGTGAAGTTCGACGGGGCCGACGTCGCGCGAATGCATCCGGGTTTCCTTAGGCCCGTCATTCAGGGGTGAATGGGCGTGACATGGCGCAGTTTCGGTAGGCTGGAGCCGGATAAGCGTCGGCAGTCGCCGCGAGTGCAACTGGGAGAGAAGATCGTGCTGAAAGGGATCAATGCCGTGTGGCTGGGGCTGGCCATGACCGCCGTGCTGGTGGCTTGCGGGGGCGAGCGCGTATCGCCAGTGACCCTGGAACAGCTGGCTGCATCCGCGCCGGCCTTCAATGGCGAACTGGTGGAAACCGAGGGTGTCGTGAATCGTTTTGATGATCCGGAACACTACTGGCTGGAAGACGATGACATCAACCGCGTGGCGGTCAAGCCCGGTTCGGCGGTGCGCGATCACCTGGGCGAGAACCTGCGGGTGGTGGGGCGCTTCTCCTACCACCCGGAAGAGGGCCGGCGGATCGAGATCGATGCGGCCGCGACCGCAGCCCTGCGGGCGTCTCCCTGAACTGCCAGCGCAGGGGGGGCGATATCGGGAATTTTCAGAAGCAAAGGAGTCGTGATGACGGAATGGATTGACGTAGCCCCGGTGGGGACCATCCAGGATGGCGATCATCGCCTGGTGGAGACAGCGGATACCGAGGTGGCGATCTTTAACCTGGGTGGTGAATATTTTGCCGTGGAGAACCTCTGTACTCACGAGGATGTGCCCATCGCGGATGGTGAGATCGGCGCCGATGACTGCATCACGTGCCCGATGCACGAAGCCCAGTTCTGCCTGCGAACCGGCGAGGTGATGGCCGCGCCTGCCGAGGAACCCCTGACCCGGTTCCCCGTGCGTGTCGAGGGCGAAATGGTTCAGGTGGGAACGCTGCCGCTGGACGCTTAAGGAGACGCGGATCGCGCGTTCGCGGTGGGGCCCCCTGTTTTCCGAGACAAGGCGCGGTGCGCAGCGCCGTAGTCACTCTCCGGCCCAGCGGCGCAACGCAGGATCGGGGAGCAGGGGGCGCCAACCCCTTGAGGGACCGGCCGCCCGTGCTTGGTGGCAATGGGCCCGCTGACCGCGTTGCGGCTCCCTTATGTAGCACGGCTACACTTCGCTCACCGCGCCTTGTCATCGAGAAAAATGGACTCGAGCGCGAACGCTCGAATTGATCCGCATCGCCTTAACGAGCTCCCTGTCCGACGCGGAAACTGTGACGGATGCCTCACTTTGGCCGCGCCTGTACACTATAGGCGGGCTCACGTGGAACTCACGCGAGCCACCACGCGGCAATACGAGGACACCTCACCATGGCAGGCAGGGAGCATACAGACAGAGAAGCACGGGCCGCGGTCTGGTCGGGTCTGTCCGGTTTGTCGGATGCCCAGCGCCAGCAATTGGTGCGCGGGATCGTCCCGCGGGTGACCGATCACCTTGAGCGCTGCCTGGAATCCGTCGCGCAGGAGTGGTTCGCTGGCGGTGACGAGGCCGACAGCGCGGAGTGGGCGAACCAGCTCCAAGGCTATCAGTATGTGCTGCGTCGCCAGTTCGAGGAGGCCCTGGAGCGTGACTTTGTCTCCACAACCTACCCACCCGAGTACGAATTCTCCGGTTCCAGCTACGCCGATGACAACTCCGGCCTGCAAATCCTGGACGATTACCAGTCCACCCGACGCTCCCTGCGTCACAAGCTCGAAGGGCTGGTCCGTGAGCAGAACCGCTACTCCTGGTTCGTATTCCTCCAGGCCGCGCGCGAGGATCACCGCTTCGAGCACCCCGGCTGGGCGCCGTGGTCGCCGCTGAACTGGTACGAGCGTCTGATCGAGTCGGCCGAGGAACAGTTCGGCCGGACGGATATGACGCTGGGCCTGATGCGAGCCTATGTGCGTTGTCTGGGCCAGACGGCCGCACCGACCCTGGCCTTCGTGGTCGAGACAGTCGAGGCCTGCGGGCTGGTCAGAGAGCCGGTGTCCGAGGCCCCGGAGGGCGACTTGCCCGGAACGTCGCGGCGTGCGAGCTGGGCCCAGGCCACCCGGGAAGGGGGCCCCGCCTCGGCGTCGGAACCGGCCGCGGCGGAGGGCGGCGCACCTGGGGTCAGGGGAGCAGGGGGCGTTGCGGTTGCCGGCGCTGTGATGCCGGCCGCGGATGCCGGCCCGGCGGACTGGTTGCAGTGGGCGGCGGCGGCCGGCTGGGTGCCATCTGGCCATGGAGCTGTGGTGGGCGGGGGCGGCGGCCCGGCGACCGGCGCCGCCGTGGTGGCCGAAGCGATGGCGGAACCGCCGATCGAGAGCGTCATCGAGGGTGTCCTGGCCGGCGTGTTCGCCGAGGTGTCGCGCCACCTCGATTGCCATGCGGCGTTTCGCGCGATGATGCTGGATTTGCAACCGCTACTGGTGCGCGCGGTCAGCCGTGACCTCGACTTCTTCCACGACCCCAGGCACCCGTTGCGCGAATGGGTCGGCAGTCTGATCAATACGGGCGTGCGGATCAGCCCCGAGGTCAGCGCGGAAGACTCGGAGGTGGTCAGCCGCTACCTTGATGCGATGCGCCAGAGTATCGAACACTTGGGGAACGTGATCGATGATCTGGATCGCCCGGCGGCGCAGGCGTTGCGGGAGAACTGGGACGCGGCCGTGGCCGCGGAGGACGAATACTGGCGGGCACAGGCCGCCGCGCGCGCGGCGCCGATGTGTCAGAAAGAACGCGCGGCCCGTGCCCGGCGCACCCTGACGGTCTGCGTGCTGGAGACCGGGGCCGAGCTTCCGGAGCGCTCCGCCGAGCAGATCGCCGAGGCCTGGGAAGACCTGCTGGCGGTGGACGAGGCGGCCGTGCAGGTGCTGGACGCCGAGGTGCAGGACGTGGTGCGGGCCATCTGCAACCAGGCGACCCCGCAGGAAGCGAATCCGCTGGTGCAGCGGATCGTGGTGACCGCACGCGAGTTTGGCGCTGACGAGGCGCGCGTCAAGGCGGTCGTGCAGCACCTGGGCCAGGCCCATCTGCAGCGCATCCGGGCCTCCGCTGACGAGCCGCGTTTCGATCCCCAGGCGCGAATCCAGGCGCGGCGTGCCGTGCGCCTCGAGGATGACGACCCCGACCTGTTGACCGATCTCGACGATCCCTGGGTCTTCGATGCCAGCCGGATCCGCACCGGCGAGTGGTTCGAGATGGTCGACAAGGCGACCGGGCAGTTTCACCGCATGGGCCTGGTCTGGCGCGGTGAGGCGACCCGCGGCTACCTGTTCCTGTCGCTGGATCTGGGCGCCAGCCGGCGCCACTCCCTGCAGGGTGTGGCCCAGGAGCTGCGCGAGGGCCGCATGCGCCCGCTCCCCGACGACAACCCGCTGGATGCCCTGCTCGCCTGACCGGCGCCTTTGCGCCAAAGGTCAAAGCCATCTCTGGCACCACGAAGGCACGAAGAGGGATCAAGGGTGGGGGGCACCCGAGAGGGTCCGGAGACGGCGAGGGAATCGGGGTGAGAGCGTTGGTGCCGAGTGCCGTACGGGCTTTTCACGACGACGCGCCTGGTATCGGGCTTGAGGCACCCCGGATTATGGTGGAGGTAGGGTGCGTTGAGCCCTGCCAAACGCACCGTTCGGGGACTTTCGCGTCCATCTGGAGTGTCCCGACGTTAGGCCCGGGGCAGGCGCACTCGCAGGTGGGTCGCGCCGATGACCGCGGCCGGTACCAGCAGCAGATTCACTAGCGGGACCATTGCCAGCAGCGTGGTCCCGGCGCCGAAGCTCAGGGTCTCCAGCCGGTGGGCGCGCACGGTCTTGCGGACCTCGGCGAATGCCAGGCCGTCGTTGGCCAGCGGCGCCTCCAGGAACTCCACGGCCAGCACCCAGCTCCCGAACGTGAACCAGGCGATCGGAGCCAGCAGGTTCAGGCCGGGAATGATCGTGATCAGGAGTACGGGGATAAAAAGCAGGCCGTAGTAGCCGGCCTTGCGCAGCGCGGTTACGGTCGCGTGGCCCATCTCGCCAAGGAACGAGCGCGCCGGCTGGCGGGGCTCGTGGCCCAATCCGCGCGCGGTGCGGTAGGCCAGCGGCCCGGAGAACGGGCTGGCGATGATTGCCGCCAGCGCGACGGCGGAGACCCCAAAGGCCACCAGCAACGCCAGTGCGAACAGGGGCCACAGTAGCCAGGCGAGCCAGTCCCAGCCGCCGGGCAGCCAGGCCGCCAGAAGGGCCTCGAAGCCGAGCCCGGCGGCCGTCGCGAGCCCGATTACGACCAGGATGTTGATGATCAACGGGCCGATCACCAGACCGCGCAGGCCCGGTTCGAATACGCGCGCGAGCCCGCGAAACGGCGCGAGGAAGGCGAGCAGCGGCGTCAGGCGGAGGGTGCCGGCGGGCACGGATGTGCCCTTAGCGGCGCACCCCAAAGATCGCGAGTACGAGGCCCACGACGGACATGATCCCGCCGGCGATCAGGTACATGCGCGTGTCGTCCGTATAGCGCCCCATGAACTCCTGGTGCAGTTCCTCGCCCAGGCTTTCCGTGGCGTTGTAGCCCATCACCAGCAGGATGATGCCGCCCACCAGCAGTGCAATGCCGAGAATTCGCGTCCAGTGCATGTCGTATCCCCTTGTTGTTGGGTGCCTCCCCCGAATGTAGCACCGATCCACGCCCTCGGCGTCATAGCAGTGCACAACGTGGGACGGGTTTTGTGGGAACGGCCTTGGCCGCGAAGCCCCTGCCCGTGCCTTCTTCTGGCAAACAGCGCCGTAGGATGCGACGAGCGCAGCGAATCGCATCAATCACCGGGGGGCTGAGCAATGATGCGATTCGCTGCGCTCATCGCATCCTACGTTTGTTGTCCGAGTCCGGCTTTGTCGGGGGCTTCGCGGCCAAGGCCGTTGCCACAAGATCCCCCTCATGGAATTGGTGGCCCCCAGCCGGCATCGCGATCGGCTTGCAGGCGAAGCCCCGACCAAAGCGGGCGATTGCCGAGCCTCTCGGCCTGGCCGGTCAACCCGTGAAACCCGGCTCCAGCCCCACGCCGATGCGCGCGAGTCGGGCGGCGCCGCTGGCGGCATCGTCGTCCTCGGCAGTGGTCACCGGCAAACCCAGGATCCGGCTGCGGATGCGTGTCCACACGGGGTTCTGGGCGCCGCCACCCAGGGACACGACACGCTCCACGCGCGGGGCGCCCAGCTCGGACAGGCGCTCATAGCCGTCGTGCTCCACCCGGGCAACCCCCTCGAACAGCCCCTGCAGGAAACGCACGTCGTCCTCGGGGCGGGGCGTGAGGCGGGGCTTCAGCTCGGGGTCGTTGACCGGGAAGCGCTCGCCGGGGCGGGGCAGGGGGAGATAGTCGAGCCCGCTGTCGGTCTCGGGGTCGATCGCGGCGCTCAGCCGCTCCAGGGCCGCATCGTCGAACTGCTGGCGCAGCACCGCGCCGCCGCTGTTGGAGGCCCCGCCCACCAGCCAGCGCCCCAGCAGCCGGTGGCTGTAGATCCCGAGTTCCGGGGCGTAGATCGGCTCCGGGGCCAGCTGCTTGATCACCAGCGTGGAGCCCAGGCTGGTCACGCCCGTGGTGGCGTCGCCCACACCGGAGGCGAGGAACCCGGCGATGCTGTCGGTGGTGCCGGCGACCACCCGGCAGGCCGGGTTCAGATGCAGCGATTCCGCCATTTTCGGGTCCAGCGGGCCCAGCACCGTCCCGGCCGGGACCACCTCCGGCAGTAGCGACGCGTCACTGCCCAGGGTCTCCTGCAGCCAGTTCGGCCAGCCGCCCCACAGCGCGTCGTAGCCGAGCTTCAGGGCGTTGTTCTCGTCCATGCGGTCGAAGCGCCCGCGCAGACGTCCGGTAACCCAGTCGGCCTGGTGCAGGACGCGGCGCACGCCGGAGAGCCCCTCGTGGCGCCGCAGCCACAACAGCTTGGCCGCCGACGAGCTGGGGCTGTGCACGGCGGAGTCCGCGGGCGCGACCCCGGCCAGCACCGACAGCATGTCGGTGGCCCGGGCATCGTTGTACATCAGGGCCGGATGGGTCGGGCGTCCGTCGGCATCCAGGCGCAGCAGGGTGGCGGAGGTGCCGTCCACCGCGATGGCGGCGGGCTCGCCGTGCAGATGCGCGGCCGCTTCACGCAGCAGCTCGCGCACAATGGCCCACCACAGCGCGGGGTTCTGTTCCGCCCGCTGCTCGTCGCCCCCGACCGACGCCGGCAGTGCCCGGTGCGCGCTGTGGATGCGCGCGCCCTCCGGGTCCAGCAGCGCCAGCCGGATCCCGGAGGTGCCGAGGTCAATGCCGATGGCGTGCATGGCGGGCTCGGTCAGCCGTTCATGTCCAGCGGGCTGCGCGTCGGCGCCGGCAGGTGCACCGGCTCCGGGGGCGTCCAGCCGGGCTTGCGATGTTCCGCAACCACCGTGGTATAGACGCCGCCACGCACGTTGAAATACGAGGTCAGGCGCATGTAGCGCGGGTCGGTCGCCGCCACCAGATCCGCCAGGATGCGGTTGGTGACCGCCTCGTGGAATGCGCCCTCATCGCGGTAGGACCACATGTAGTTCTTCAGCGACTTCAGCTCCACGCACTTGCCGTCGGCAACGTACTGGATATGGATCTCGGCGAAGTCCGGCTGCCCGGTGGCGGGGCACAGGCAGGTGAACTCCGGGACGCGGATATAGATCGCGAAATCGTTCTCCGGCGCCGGGTTGTCGAAGGTTTCCAGGGTCTTGCTCGGCTGGCTGGGCATGGGTTTGTCGCGTCCTCGGTCGTTCCTGTGGGAGCGGGCCTGCCCGCGAAGCCCCCGCCAAAGCGGGAGGCAAGGAAGGCTTGGCGTGCAGGCGCGCCGCAGGGTTTTGTATGGTTTCGTGAAGCGGTTCGTTTGTCGAACGGGTAGTGGGTCACGGTAAAGGTCGAAGCGTGTACCATTCTAACCCCGACTTTCCTGACCGCGGATAGCGCCGAACGTGCGACTCGCCCGAATCAAGCTGGCCGGCTTCAAGTCGTTCGTGGACCCGACCACACTCGTCCTCCCCGGCAACCGGGTGGGCGTGGTCGGGCCGAACGGCTGTGGCAAGTCCAATACCATCGACGCCGTGCGCTGGGTCATGGGCGAGTCCTCGGCCAAGCACCTGCGCGGGGACTCCAGCGAGGACGTCATCTTTAACGGCTCCTCCAGCCGCAAGCCGGTGGGGCAGGCCTCCATTGAGCTGGTGTTCGACAACTCTGACGGCCGTCTGGGCGGCGAGTACAGCGGCTACGGCGAGATCGCGGTCAAGCGCGCGCTGACCCGCGACGGCCAGTCCAAGTACTTCCTCAACGGCCAGCGCGCGCGCAAGCGCGACGTGGTCGACCTGTTCCTCGGCACCGGTCTGGGCCCGCGCAGCTACGCCATCATCGAGCAGGGCATGATCGCGCGACTGATCGAGGCGCGCCCCGAAGAGCTGCGCGTCTACCTGGAGGAGGCGGCCGGCATCTCCAAGTACAAGGAGCGCCGCCGCGAGACCGAGAACCGGGTACGCCATACCCGCGAGAACCTGGAGCGCCTGGACGACGTGCGCGACGAGGTGTCCAAGCAGGCCGAGCGCCTCAACCGCCAGGCCGCCACCGCCGAGCGCTACCAGGCGCTGGCCGCCGAGCGCCGGCGCAAGCGCGCCGAGGCCATCCTGCTGCGCCTGCAGGCCCAGGAGCAGGAGACGGAGTCCAGCCGTGCCCGCCTGAACGACGCCGAGACGGCGCTGGCTGCGAGCCAGGCCGAGGCCCAAAAGGCGCAGACCGGCACCGAGCAGGCACGCCAGGAGCGGGTCGAGCTGGAGGCCGCCACCACCCAGGCACAAAGCGCCTATTACGATCGCGCCGCCGAGGTCTCGCGCCTGGAACAGTCCATCCGCCATGCGGAGGACGAACTGGCGCGCGAACAGGCCGAACTGCGCCAGCTGGAAAACCGCATCGAGGCCGCCGCCAGCGAACACCAGGCGGTGGAGGCGCGCATCGCCCAGGCGGAACAGGAGAGTACGCAGCGTCAGGAGGCCGCCACGACCGCCGAGGCCGAACGCGAACGCCTGGAGGCTGCCGCCGAAGGTGCCGAAACCGAATACCAGAGCGCACGCGAGGCACTGACCGAATGGGAGCGCTCGCTCGCCGAGCCGCGCCAGAACGCCCAGCTCGCGCGCTCGCGCATGGACAATGCCGAGCATCTGCTCAAGCGCGTCGCCGAGCGCCAGGAACGCGTGGAGGCTGAACGCGCGGCGCTGCCGCAGACCCATCCGGGCACCGAGGCCGACCGCCTGGACGCGGAACTCACCGGGCTGCGCGAGCGCTTGCAGGGGCTGCAGGGCGAACGCGACCAGCAACAGGCCGCGCTGGCCGATCTCGAACAGGCCCAGCGCGAGGAGCAGGACACCCTGCACGCCACCGAACGCGAGGCGCGCGAGGTCGCCGGGCGCCTCGCGGGCCTGGACCACTTCGCCGGCGAGGACGACCCGCAGGAGACCCGCGCCCGCCGCGAGGCCTGGGCGCGCGAGCACGGTCTGGACCTGTCGCGCCCGCTGGTGCAGCAGCTGGAGGTGGCCGAGGGCTGGGATACCGCGGTGGAGATGGTGCTGGGCAGCTGGCTGGAGGCCGCCGTCACCGATCAGCCGGAGACCGCGTCGGATCTCCCCGAAGCGATGCTGCGCCTGGTCGGCACGGGCCTGTCGCACACGCCGCAGGTGCCGGCGGGGAGCCTGGCCGGGCAGGTACAGGGCTCCCCGGTCGTCACGGGCTGGCTCGCCTTGGTGCATTGCGCGGAGGACGCCGACGCGGCGCGGGCACGCCTGGCCACGCTGGGGCCGGGCGAGAGCGTGATCACCCCGGACGGCACCTGGCTGGGCCCGGGCTGGGTCGCTCATCGCACGCTGGAGGGTGGGGCCAGCGGTGCGGTGGCCCGCGTCCGCCTGGCGCGCGAGCTGCAGGAACGCCAGGAAGACCTGAACACCCAGGTGAGCCGGCTGCAGGCTGCGCTGGAAGAACGCAACGAGACCATCGCGGCCACCCGCGCCCGGCGCGAGGCGCTGGACGGGCAGATCCGCGAACAAAAGGCGCAGATCGAGGACCGCGAGCGGCGCGTGCAGCGCCTGCGCGACCAGGCGCGGCAGCTGGAGCAGCAGCAGGAACGTATCGACCGCGAGGCGGGCGAGCTGGACGAGGAGGCCGCGCGCGCCCGCGAGCAGTTCGCCACGGCGGAGGCCGAACGCAACGAGGCCCTGACCCGCATCGAGACCCTGGAGGCCGACCGCGCCGCTCTGGAGGCGCGGGTCGAGGCCGCGCGCACGGCCCAGACCGGAGCGCGCGACGCGGTGCGCGCGGCGCGCGACACGGCCAATCAGGCGCGCATGGCCGAGCAGGAGGCGCGCCATCGCCTGGAACGCGAACAGAACGAACGCGGGCGCCTGGAGCGCCAGCGCGAGGACGACGCCCAGCGCCGCGAGCGCCTGGCGCAGGGGCTCAGCGACCGCCAGGGCCCGCTGGAGCAGTGGCGCGCGGACCTGCAGACCGCGGCGGAGCAGCGCCAGGAGGCCGAGGCACGGTTAACCCAGGCGCGTGCCGACCTGGAGGCCTGCGACGCCCGGCTGCGCGAGCTGGCCGGTACCAGCACCGAGCTCGGCAACCGCGTGGAGGCGCAGCGCTCCACCTGCGAGGAGCTGCGCCTGGACCTGCGCGAACGCTCGGTGCAGATCGAACAGCTCAAGACCCAGTTCCAGGAATCCGGCTTCGCCGCGGAGGCCCTGGCGCCCGAACTACCGGAGGACGCGACCGTCCCCGCCTGGGAACAGGCGATCGGCGAACTGGATCGCAAGATCGAGAAGCTCGGGCCGATCAACCTGGCGGCGATCGACGAGGCGCGCAGCCTGGAGGAGCGCTCGCGCTACCTGGAGGAGCAGCACGCGGACCTGATCGAGGCGCTGGAGACCCTGGAGGCGGCGATGCACCGCATCGACCGCGAGACCCGGGCGCTGTTCAAGCAGACCTTCGATCAGGTGAATGCCGGGCTCGGGCACAAGTTCCAGCGCCTGTTCGGCGGCGGCGAGGCGCGCCTGGAGATGACCGGCGACGACCTCCTGGATACCGGTGTCACCATCATGGCGCGCCCGCCGGGCAAGCGCCTGTCGACCATCCACCTGATGTCCGGCGGCGAGAAGGCGCTCACGGCCTCGGCCCTGGTGTTCGCGATCTTCGAGCTGAATCCGGCGCCCTTCTGCATGCTGGACGAGGTGGACGCCCCACTGGACGAGGCCAACGTCGGGCGCTTCTGTGACCTGCTGCGCGAGATGTCGGAGCAGATCCAGTTCATCTTCATTACTCACAACAAGGCAACGATGGCCATGGCGGAACAGCTGATCGGCGTTACCATGCACGAGCCGGGCGTGTCGCGCCTGGTTAGCGTGGATATCGACGAGGCTGTGGAACTGGCCGAGGCCTGACCGTCGGTATCGGGATCAACGAGGTTTTTTGTGGATTGGATGCGTATCAGCCTGGTCATTTTGGGGATTGTCCTGATCGCGGGGATCTGGGCCGCCCATCGTCTGCGCGCGCGGGCGCAGCAGCGCGATATGGAGGACGATGCCGCGGACTGGGGCGACGAGGCCGTACATATCCGTGCCAGTGACGAGCCGGGCGACAAGCGCTGGTACGAGCCGGCCGAGCCCGGGGACTCCGCTGAACCGGAGGCCGGCTGGGGCGATCCGCTGGATACCGGCCGCAGCGTTCGCACCGGCGGCGCGCGCGAACCCGCGTTCGACGAGCCGCGCATCCCCGGCGCGGCGCACGAGGAGCGCCACGAGCCACACCTCGGTGTGACCGCCAACGACGACGAGCCGGATCTGGAAGCGGACTACGGTCGGCGGGGTGAGCGCGCCCAGGACATCTACGGCGTGCTGGACAGCGACGACGAGCCCACGCCGCCCCCGCCGCACGGGGCATTCGAACCGTCGCCCGAGGATCGCCCGGCCCGGGCCCGGCGCAAGGGTTCGGGCAGCGCCCCGGTCGAGCGGGCCCGCGAGGCGTTCGGGGGGCTGGGTGCACGGCTGCGCTCCGGCATGGATCGCCTGCGTCCGGGCAAGCTCAAGCCAACGCGCGCCGATGACACCCTGGGCGAGCATCTGGATCCGGACCACGAGATGAACCCGGATCTGATCGAGCAACCGGCGCCGGATATGGACACGCTGGGCGAATACGTGTCCGAGCCGCGCGTGGTGGGGCGCAATCCGAGGGCCGACCGCCACCCGGCGGAGGAGAAGATCCTGGTGCTCCATGTGGTCGCGCCGCGCAACAAGCCGTTTACCGGCGTTGCCCTGGGTGCGGCGATGCAGCGCGCCGGAATGACCCCCGGCGAGATGGATATCTACCATTTCTTTGAACCGGAGACGGATGCCGGCGTGCCGCTGTTCTCCGCCGCCAACATGGTCCCGCCCGGCACCCTGCGCGAGGAAGACCTGGCGGACATGATGACGCCCGGTGTCACGCTGTTTACCCAGGTGCATCGTAGCGCCGAGCCACAGCGCGCCTTCGAGGCGTTGCTGGAGCATGCCCACGTGCTGGCGCGCGATCTCGGTGGCAGCATCCTGGATGCCCAGCAGTCCACCGCGACCAACCAGACGCTGGCCTACATGCGCGAGGACCTGAGCGACTGGCTGCGTCGCCACCGCCCGGATGTGCTGCGCCGGCGGAGTACGCGGTGAGCCGGTCGGGTTCGCCTGCCTCGCAGGCTGGCTCGACGGATTCTCCGAAGACGCGCATCGACGCGCTGCGCCGCCAGATCGAGCATCACAACTACCGCTACTACGTGCTCGACGACCCCGAGGTGTCGGACGCCGAGTTCGACGCCCTGATGCGCGAGCTGGAGCAACTGGAGGCGGACCACCCGGAGCTTGTCACCCCCGATTCGCCCACCCAGCGCGTGGGCGCCAGCCCTTCCGAGGGCTTTGCCACGGTCCGGCATCGTCTGCCGATGCTCTCGCTGGCCAACGGCTTCGAGGCGGACGCGATCCGCGACTTCGACCGCCGCGTGCGCGAACGGCTGGCCAAGCAGACCGGCGATGCGACACGGGTCGAGGCGGCTGTCACCTACATGGCCGAGCCCAAGCTGGACGGCCTGGCGATCAGCCTGATCTACGAGGACGGTCGCCTGATCCAGGCCGCCACCCGCGGCGACGGCGAGACCGGCGAGGATGTGACCGCGAACGTGCGCACCGTGCGCCCGATCCCGCTGCACCTGGGCGACCGCTTCACCGACGATGCCCCGCGGGTGCTGGAGGTGCGCGGCGAGGTTTTCATGCGCCGTGCCGATTTCGAGCGCCTGAACGCCGGGCTGGAGGCCGACGGTCTGCGTGGCTTCATGAACCCGCGCAATGCCGCCGCCGGCAGTCTGCGCCAGCTGGACTCGAAGGTGACCGCGCGCCGCCCGCTCAGCTTCTTCGCCTACTCGGTGGGTTTCGTCGAGGGTGGAACGCTGCCGGACACCCAGTCCGGCACGCTGGACTGGCTGCAGCAGCTCGGCTTTCCGGCCTGCCCGGAGCGCGAGGTGCTGGAGGGCGTCGAGGCGTGCCTCGACTACTACGAGCGCCTGGCTGCCCGCCGCGCGGGGCTGGACTACGACATCGACGGCATCGTCTACAAGGTGGATGCCCTGGCCGATCAGCAGCAGCTCGGCTTCGTCTCGCGCGCGCCGCGCTGGGCCATCGCCCACAAGTTCCCGGCGGAGGAGCGCACCACCACGCTGCGCAATGTCGAGTTCCGCGTCGGCCGCACCGGTGCGCTAACACCCGTGGCGCGCCTGGAGCCGGTGCTGGTCGGCGGCGTGATGGTCAGCAACGCCACCCTGCACAACATGGACGAGATTGCGCGCAAGGGTGTGCGCATTGGCGATCGCGTGATTGTGCGCCGCGCGGGTGACGTGATCCCCGAGGTGGTGGGCCGCGCCGGTGGCGAGCGTCCCACCGATACCCGCGCCATCGAGATGCCCGCGGCCTGCCCGGAGTGCGACTCGCACATCGAGCGCACCGAAGGCGAGGTCGTGGCCCGCTGCACCGGCGGGCTGGTATGCCCGGCGCAGCGGCGCGAGGCCCTCAAGCACTTCGTCTCGCGCCGCGCGATGGATATCGAGGGCTTTGGCGAAAAGATCATCGAACAGCTGGCGGATGGCGGCATTGTGCAAAGCCCGGCGGATCTCTTCGCGCTGGATGCCGAGCGGCTGGCAGCGCTGGAACGGGTCGGCCCCAAACTGGCCGAGAACCTGGTCAACGCCCTGGAGCAGGCGCGCGAGACCACGCTGGCGCGCTTCATCTTCGCGCTCGGTATCCGCGAGGTGGGGGAGGTCACCGCCCGCAACCTGGCCGAATACTACGGCGACCTCGACACGCTGATGCAGGCGGATGCCGAGGCGCTGCAGGAGGTCCCGGATGTCGGCCCCATCGTCGCCGAGCACATCGCCAACTTCTTCGCCGAGCCGCACAACCTCCAGGTGATCCGCGCCCTGCGCGACGCCGATGTGCACTGGCCCGACCCGCCCCGGCGCGAGGCCGCGGAGACCGGTGACGACGCGCCGCTGGCGGGCTGCACCTACGTCCTCACCGGCAGCTTCGACGCCATGACCCGCGACGAGGCCAAGGCCGCGCTGGAAGCCCGCGGCGCCAAGATCACCGGCTCCGTCTCCAAAAAGACCACCGCCGTCATCGCCGGCGCCGATCCCGGCTCCAAGGTCACCAAGGCCGAATCCCTGGACATCCCCATCCTCGGCCCCGGCGACCTCGCCCAGCTCCTCGCCTGAGGCAATTTGGGCTGTCGCAATTGCACTGTGGGAGCGGGCCTTGCCCGCGAAGCGCCTGCCGGTGCCGGGCTTGGGCGGGAGGCATTCGCGGGCAAGGCCCGCTCCCACAAAGCTCGTTCCTGCAAGTAAGTGCTTCAACAAGTCAGGGAGGTTGGAATGCCACGGAAGGCACGAACGCACCGTCTGCGCCTCGGCCGTTTCAGCGAGCCGGGGCGGGTCTATCTGATCACCGCGGTCTGTGCTGATCGGCAAGCCTGGTTTTCGCAATTCGACCAGGGTCGCTGCGTCGTTCATGCGTTGCGCGATCTGGAAGGCGCGGCGTCGACGCTCTGTTTCGTGGTCATGCCTGACCATGTGCACTGGCTGATGCAGTTGGAAGGGGGTGACCTCTCCAGTACCGTGCAAAAGCTCAAGAGTCTCTCTACCCGCCGGATTGGGCGACTGCGGAGGTGCACGTGTCGAGTGTGGCAGAGCGGCTTCCACGACCGCGCGTTGCGCCGGGAAGAGGATCTCCAGGCGGTCGCCCGCTATGTGGTGGCGAACCCGCTGCGGGCAGGGCTGGTCGGCAATCTCGGTGATTACCCCCTGTGGGATGCGGCCTGGCTGGAGTAAAGGGCTGAATGGACTTTGGCGGGGGCTTCGCGGCCAGGGCCGCTCCCACAGTAAACCAAGCCTGGGGTACCCTTGTGGGAGCGGGCCTGCCCGCGAAGCCCCTGCCAGCATGGAATGATCACAACCCTTTCGGCGATGAGTGCATTTTCATCACGGCTTGCTTATGCTCCGCACGCCGCGATGGAGAGCGGCGGCGAGCGGGTGCGTACACTTGCTGTAGTGTAATCCGGGTAGTTTTTATGGGCGGGAGAGTCGGGCGAGACATGCCGGAACGGTGTTGCAGATCATGCTGAGAAAGGGCCTGGAAAGCTTGTTCAAGCTGCCGCGCTCGAAGAAGCGCTGGCTCATGGTGCTAGCGGATACCGTCATGCTGCCGCTGGCGTTGTGGTCCGGCTTTGCGATCCGCCTGGCCGAGCCGTTCCCGCCGATCATGCTGGAAACCTGGTGGCTGTTCCCGCTGGTGGTGCTGATTGGTATCCCGCTGTTCGTGAGGCTGGGGCTTTATCGGGCCGTTGTGCGATTCATGGGGGCGCGCACCATCTGGGCCGTGGGTTCCGGGGTGGTGATCCTGGCGCTGGTGCTGTGGGCTTCTGCAACCCTGGCGCAAGTCGAAGGCTTCCCGCGGTCGGCGCCGATCAATTTCGCGATCGTGGCCTTCATCTATGTCGGCGGCAGCCGGTTCCTGGTGCGCACGTGGTATCGCTCGATCATCGAGGCGGGCGCGGGTGCCGAGCCGGTGGTGGTGTTCGGGGCGGGCGAGGCCGGCGTGCAGCTCCTGTCCGGGCTCAAGGCCGGGGGCCGGTTTCGAGTGGTCGCCTTCGTGGACGAGGATCGCAGCCTGCAGGGGAGTTCGATCGACGGGATTCCCGTCCATAGTCCGGATCGTCTGGAGCGCTTTGTGTCGCGTTTTCGGGTCAAGCGGATGCTCCTGGCCATCCCGTCCGCGACGCGCCAGGAACGCCGGCGCATCCTGGAACAGCTGGAACCGCTCCCGGTGTACGTGCAGACAGTTCCGTCGATGGAGTCGGTGGTCTCGGGGCATGCGAGCCTGGAACAGCTGGAAGACGTGGACATCGCCGATCTGCTCGGGCGCGACCCGGTACCCCCGGACCCCGAGCTGCTGACCTGCAGCGTGCACGGGCGGGTGGTGATGGTGACCGGCGCGGGCGGCTCCATTGGCTCCGAGCTGTGCCGGCGCATTATCCGCCTGGAGCCGGCGGCGCTGATCCTGTTCGAGCGCAACGAGTTTGCGCTCTACAGCATCGAGCGCGAGCTGCAGGAGTACTCGGCGCAACTGGAGCAGTGCCCGGCCATCCACGCGGTGCTGGGCTCGGTGGCCAATGCGCGGCGTGTGGCCTCCGTGCTGGCGGAATACGGCGTACAAACGCTGTACCACGCCGCGGCCTACAAGCATGTGCCGATCGTCGAGGCCAACCTGATCGAGGGCGTGCGCAACAATGTCTTCGGTACCGCCGTGCTCGCGGAGGCGGCGCTCAATGCCGGCGTGGACCGCTTTATCCTGATCTCCACCGACAAGGCCGTGCGCCCCACCAACGTCATGGGGGCCACCAAGCGCCTGGCCGAGATGGTCCTGCAGGATCGCGCCCGCGAGCAGCGCGAGACCATCTTCAGCATGGTGCGCTTCGGCAACGTGCTGGGCTCGTCCGGCTCCGTGGTGCCGCTGTTCCACCAGCAGATCCGCGATGGCGGCCCGTTGACGGTGACCCATCCGGAGATCACGCGCTACTTCATGTCCATCCCCGAGGCGGCGGAGCTGGTCATCCAGGCCGGCGCCATGGCCGAGGGCGGCGAGGTCTACGTGCTCGACATGGGCGAGCCGGTGCGCATCGTGGACCTGGCGCGGCGCATGATCCATCTGCATGGGCGCCAGGTGAAGGAAGATGGCGTGCCCGAAGATGGCGTGGAGATCGTGTTCACCGGCCTGCGTCCGGGCGAGAAGCTCTACGAGGAGCTGCTGATCGGCGACAACGTCCAGGCCACGGGCCATCCGCGGATCATGCGCGCACGCGAGGACTGCGTATCGGCGCAGGACCTGCACGCAGCCCTCAATCAGCTGGACCAGGCCGACCGCGACATGGACACCGAGCGGGCCTGCCGCACCATCCGCGCTGTAGTACACGAGTACGCCCCGGCCAATCACCCACCGCAGGAACGCGTGGCTGGGTAAGGCGGGCGTTAACCTTTCGTGCCCCCGATCGCATCATTGTTCATGGCGCCCCAGTATCCTCGGGCGCTGGACAAACGTGCCAGCGCCCTTGCGCCCCTGTAGGAGCCTGCTCGCAGGCGGAGCCCCTGCCCGCGCCGAACTTTGGCAGGGGCTTCGCCGCCAAGGCGGCTCCTACGGGGCTCGGACGCACGGCCGACGAACTTGGCTACACAGATTGCAACAGGAAGGAAACCAGGAATGAAAATCGCAGTCGCCGGAACCGGCTACGTCGGGCTCTCCAACGCCGTCTTGCTCGCGCAGCACCATGAGGTCGTCGCGCTCGACGTGGTGCCGGAGAAGGTCGAGCAGATCAACCGCAAGCACTCCCCGATCATCGATGTCGAGATCCAGGACTTCCTGGAAAACCACGCGCTGAACCTCAAGGCCACGCTGGACAAGCAGGAGGCCTACGCGGATGCGGACTTCGTGATCATCGCCACGCCGACGGACTACGACCCGCAGACCAACTACTTCAACACCTCTACGGTGGAGTCGGTCATCCGCGACGTGCTGGAGATTAATCCGCACGCAGTGATGGTCATCAAGTCCACCGTGCCGGTCGGCTACACGCGCGAGATCAAGGCGCAGCTGGAAACCGACAACATCCTGTTCTCGCCGGAGTTCCTGCGCGAGGGCCGGGCGCTGTACGACAACCTGCACCCCTCCCGGATCATCGTCGGCGAGCAGTCCGAGCGGGCCGAGACCTTCGCCCGGCTGCTAGCGGAAGGCGCGATGGACGACGATATCCCCATGGTCTTCACGCACTCGACCGAGGCCGAGGCGATCAAGCTGTTTGCCAATACCTACCTGGCGATGCGCGTGGCGTATTTCAACGAACTGGACAGTTACGCCGAAGCCAACGGCCTGGATACGCGTCAGATCATCGAGGGCGTGTGCCTGGACCCGCGCATCGGCAGCCACTACAACAATCCGTCGTTCGGCTTTGGCGGCTATTGCCTGCCGAAAGACACCAAGCAGCTGCTGGCCAACTACGACGAGGTCCCGAACAACATTATCAAGGCCATTGTTGACGCCAATCGCACGCGCAAGGACTTTGTTTCCGACGCGATCATCAAGCGTCAGCCAAAGGTCGTCGGCATCTATCGCCTGGTCATGAAGAGCGGCTCCGACAACTTCCGCGCCTCCGCCATCCAGGGCGTGATGAAGCGCATCAAGGCCAAGGGCATCGAGGTCGTCGTCTACGAGCCGGAACTCCCCGATGACGAGTTCTACCGCTCCCGCGTCATCCGCGACCTGGACGAGTTCAAGCGCGTGTCCGACGTCATCGTCGCCAACCGCATCACCGACGACCTCCGCGACCAGACCGACAAGGTCTACACCCGCGACCTCTTCAACAACGACTGACCCAGCCCGGTTCGCTGTCCCCTTGTAGGACGGGCGCGCCCGCGAAGCCCCCGCCAAAGCCAGCCCTGGTCCCCCTTGGCGAGCAGGCCCGCTCCCACAAGGCTCGTCTCCGTGCTCATGCAGCCACGGACCGACGTGCCTTCGGTTGGGTCATCTCGGCGGATGCGGCTTTATGCCTCTGATCAGCACCGGCTGGCCGGTTGCGGGTGTCATTTGGTGGCGCGCGTATAAAAGGGCGGCGGCTAACCTTGCAAAAAGCCCTGGTTTCCGGTCCAATCGCGACGCCCCGGGGTTGAACCCTTAAGGCACTTCGAGCCCGCGTTATGGCAACGCCCGAGCGCCTTCCTGGCAAGTGGTTCGGGGCCGCCATCACGGCCGGTATCGACCTGGCCGAACACCTCGGGCCGAACCGAGGCCCCCTGCACATTGCGTTTGAATACAGGAACTGACTCATGAACGATCCCGCCGGTCCGCAATCCCGTCCGTACGATGACGAAATCAGTCTGTACGATCTGTGGGATGTGCTGATGCGCCGTTTGCCGGTCCTGCTGGGTGTTGCGGTACTCACGGTCGTTCTGGGTGTCGTATATGCCTTGATGCAGCCGGTGGAGTACGAATATCGCTCGGGTGTGGATCTCCCGAGGATCTATTCCGCCGGGTTCATCGACGTGGTCTCACAGGATATGGTGATCGCTCGGCTCGAGGACGTACTGATCCCGCAGCAACGCGATCAGCTCTTCGGCGACGAGGAGCGGGGGCCTCGCGTTCGCGTGAGTGCCCACGGCTCGGACTACAGCCTGATCCTGGAGTCCACCAGTACGCGCGAGGCCGCCGAGCATGTGGCGGATCTCCACGAGGGGGTGATCGCGGCTATGGGCGAGTGGCTGAGGCCACGGTTTGAACAAAGCCTGGCCAGCCATCTGAGGCCCTTGAACAACCGCCTCGAGGTGCTGGATGAGCAGATCGCGCTGCTGCAGGAGGACCTCAACGCGCTCTACGAGCGTCTGGGCGAGGGCGATGACATCGCCGGCTTGATCGTGGCCCAGCAAATTGGCGATATCCGCCGCGAGCTGTCCAGGCTGCGTTCGTCCCGCACCGATGCGGCATCCAGTGCCGAAACGGTTGAAGCAATGAGCCGCGATACCGAACAAACCTTCCTTGCCGGGGAGTCGGACGATCCGGCCGGCGCGGGCCGGTCGCTCATCGTCGCGCTGTCCGTGGTGCTTGGCGGCATGCTCGGATTGTTTGCGGCGTTCTTCTGGGAGTTCGTCAGCAACGCCCGCAGCCGCCGCCCCGAACAAGGCTAGCGACGGACTCTTGTAGCGTAGCCCGCTGAAGCTGCTGGAGGGGCATCCCTCAAAGCCGGGTCACGTCCGCTCGCGGGTCCGTCGGGGCGCGCACGCCCTCATTGCAATGCGACCGATCGGCAGGAATAGGCGTGCCAGGCGCCTCGGCCCGCTCCAGCACAAACGCGCCGATCGCCAAGCCCTGCTGGCCGCGATGGAATCACTCCCCACCGAGCACCAGGACGCAAAGTCCGCGACCGATCCTCCGGCCCGGTAGGGGTGGGGGGCCGGGCTGCCGAGCTGGACGCACCCACAATCCCGGCCACCCTGCGGAACGGGACTGTCCGCGAAGCCCTTGCCGTAGCCGGATGATACCAATTCGCTGTCCCACCCCATTATGCCGACGCGGGGCACGTACCCGTTGTCATCCGGGCCGTTGCAAACCCAGCTCGGTCCTCCCGACGGTAGCGCAACGGCCATCCCGTCAGCCCGGCCGCAGGGACACCCCGCCCCGTCATCCCGGCCGAAGCTCACCCACCACGCCCGTCATCCCGGCCGCAGCGAAGCGAAGAGCCGGGATCTCCAGGGTGGGGGCCGCCCGGACGCACGAGATCCCGGATAACCGCTCCGCGGTTTCCGGGATGACGGGGAGCGGGGTGGATTCGGGGATGGTTCTCGGGGTGAGACGCCAGGCTGATGGGTGGGACGAGCCACGGCCGTAGGGAAACCCCGTCCCGTCATGCCGGCCGCAGCGAAGCGAAGAGCCGGGATCATGGGTGGTGGGGGCTGCCCGTACGGGGGAGATCCCGGATAACCGCTACACGGGTTCCGGGATGCCGAAGCGTAGGGCTTCGTGGTGGCCCGGAGGAACGAGCGCATGGCTGGTGCCGGGGAGATGGTATGCGCTGGCATGGTCGTCGAGTTTGGGTGGCCCACCGCGGTGCTATACTTGTATAGCAATTTCTGGGAGGTGATACCCATGCTGGCTTTGCGTCTACCTGAAGATGTGGAAGAACGCCTGGCTGCCCTGGCCAAGGCCACAGGCCGGAGCAAGAGCTACTATGCGCGCGAGGCAATCGTGCAGCATTTGGAAGACCTTGAAGACATCTACCTGGCCGAGCAGCGCCTGATTGACCACCGCAAGGGAAGCGGCGAGACGGTTTCCATGGATGAAATGAGGCGTCTGCAAGGGAGACGCTGATCGATTCGCGCGTTCGCGCTCGAGTCTATTTTGCTTGCTGACAAGGTGCGGTGACCGCCGTGCAGTCACTCTGCACAAGGGAGCCGGAACGCCGTCAGCGGGCAAAATCGGCCGAGCCCCTCCGGGGTTGGGCCCCATTTTTCCCGATCCTGCGTTGCGCCGCTTGCCGGTAGAACCACTACCGGTCTGCGCGACACGCCTGGTCGCGGAAAAAATGAGGCGCCAACGCGAACGTACGAATCGGTCAGCGTCTCCCTGAAGTTGGACGATTGAATTCGACAAGCGCGTAGAGAAGGATCTCCGCGGACTCGATAGGCAGGCAGCCCACCGGATTCTCAAATACCTGAACGAGCGGGTTGCACCACTTGATGACCCGCGCCGGCTGGGTAAACCGCTTACTGGAGAACTGGGCGAATACTGGCGCTATCGCGTTGGGCCATACCGTGTCATCGCGTCGATTGAGGATGACCGGTTCCGGGTGCTGGTCATCCGCGTGGCTCACCGCAACACGGTCTATCGCCAGGGGAAGGTATAAGCCCCGCACATAGCCACGGGCTCCTACCGGCCTGAGCCGTCACGTGGTGTAGGAGCCCAGTCACCTGGGCGATCGGCCTGTCCAGCGCCGCAATCGCCGAGAGGCTCGGCTGCTACTGGTTCGGAGCCACGGTACGTCGACGGTCATCCCGGCCGCAGCGAAGCGAAGAGCCGGGATCTCCAGCGGGTAGGGTTGCTCGGACGCACGACATCCCGGATAACCGCTCCGCGGTTTGCCAGATGATCCGCGGTTTGCCAGATGACGAGTTGGTATTAGGTGTGGATGGATCCGTGCCGTACAATTCCATGGTATCTGCCATACACCCCGAGAGGTGATCGCGTGGAACAGGAAACCACCAAGGTGACCGTGCGCCTGCCCAAGCAGGATGTGGAGTTCGCGAAGGCCTATGCCAAGGCACACGGCATGAGCATGACCGAGGTGATTGATCGCCATCTACGCCGCCTTCGCGCGCTCGAGCGTCATGCACCCAGTGCCGAGTTGGAAGCGATTACCGGCCTGATCCCCGCCGATGTGGATGCAGAGCAGGCCTATCACGATCACCTGCGCGACAAGCATCAATCGTGATTATGCTCGACCTGAACGTCCTGCTGGACGTTTTGCAAAAGCGCGAGCCGCACTACCGTGTTTCGGCGGCAGTTCTGGAACAAGTCCTTCACGGTGAAGAAGCGGGTGCCCTTAGTGCACATGCGGCGACCACGGTGTACTACCTGGTTGCACGGTATGCGGATCGCACGTCGGCTGCTCGGGCATTGAGCTGGCTGCTCCAGCATTTGCATGTATGCGCGGTGGGACGTGCCGAACTCGAACGAGCCCAATCACTCGGTTGGACGGATTTCGAAGATGCCGTGGTAGCAGCTGCCGCCCAGCATGCGGATTGCTCCTGCATCGTCACACGCAACGTCAAGGATTTCGCCGGTTCGCCTGTGCCCGCGCTGACGCCGCAGGAATTCCTCCTTCGTTAACGTCAGTTCTCCGGCCTGCTCATGCCCCCCAATCGCCGAGAGGCTCGGCTCCGACAGGTCCGGAGCCACGGTACGTGATCGGTCATCCCGGCCGCAGCAAAGCGAAGAGCCGGGATCTCCACCGCAGGGGGCCGCCCGGACGCGGGAGATCCCGGATAACCGCTACGCGGTTTCCGGGATGACGGGGTGAGAGGCGCGGTTGCCGGGAAGAAACATACAAGCCCAGCCCCGGGGTGATCGGGCCCCACCTATGCCCCAATCGCCGAGAGGGCTCGGCTCCTACAGGTCCAGGGCCACCTTGCGTAGAACGGTTATGCCGGTCGACGCGAAGGGAAGGGCCGGGATCCGGGGGTGCGGTCGCACAATGGATTCGGGACGGCTATCATTGACTTTATGGCAAAGATTGCCAAGAAAGTTGGAGGTTTGAGAGGCTATGGCGACCATGAACGTATCGCTTCCCGGCCCGATGAAGAACTGGGTCGAAAAGCAGGCCGAATCCGGTCAGTACAGCAACGTCAGCGATTACGTGCGCGATCTGATCCGTCACGACCAGGAGCGTGCCGAGAAGGTCGAGCGCATGCAGACGTTCGTCACGGAAGCGCTGGAGAGCGGTCCCGGCCAGCACAGTATGGAAGAGCTCCGCGAGCGGGCGGCGCGCCAATGTTCCGGTTCCTGACTCGCCAGGGAGACGCTGATTGAATCGCACGTTCGCGCTCGAGTCGCTTTTGCGTGCGAACAAGGCGCGGTGACTGCCGTGCAGTCATTCTGCACAAGGGAACCGCAACGCCGTGCGCGCACAAAAGCGGCCGAGCCCTTCCTTTCAATAGCGTGTAGGGGTTGGCACCCCAGGTTCCCCGATCCTGCGTTGCGCCGCTTGCGGGTAGAACCACTACCCGCTGCACGACGCGCCTGGTCTCGGAAAACCTGGGTTATCAACGCGAGCGCGCGCTTCAATCAGCGTCTCCCTCGGTAATGCCCTTTTACCTGAGTGAAAAGGCGGAGGAGGATGTCATCTCCATCTTCGTCCAGGGCGCAGCAGAGTTTGGTCTTGACCAGGCAGGGCGGTATCACGCAGCGCTGGAGCGCCAGTTCCGGTTCCTGGCGGAGAACCCGCTGGTGGCCCGCGAACGCGCCGAAATCGCTCCGCCTGTACGTGTCCACCCGTTTCAGGCGCATATCGTCGTCTACATCCTGGATCCGGTTGGCGACGTCTATATTCTCCGGGTGCGCCACGCACACGAAGATTGGCTTCCCAATCCTTGATGTTTGCCGCAAGCCGATACGAGCCAGCCAACGCCCCAATCGCCGAGAGGCTCGGCTCCGACAGGTCCGGAGTCACCGCAGATGAACGGTCCTCCCGGCCGCCGCGCGCCCCCACCGTCATCCCGGCCGCAGCGAAGCGAAGAGCCGGGATCTCCAGCGGTGGGGGCCGCCCGGACGCACGAGATCCCGGATAACCGCTCCGCGGTTTCCGGGATGACGGAGGGGTGGCGCGGTTTCCGGGATGACGGAGGGGTGGCGCGGTTTCCGGGATGACGGAGGGGTGGCGCGGTTTCCGGGATGACGGTGGGCCGCGCTGGTTGTATGAGCCGAACCCACTGAGCGATGAGGCCTGGAAACACGCCGCTGGCTGGGATATGCTTTAGGCATATGCAGTCATTTTGAGGCTAGATAATGAAGCGACGCACTGCGAGTTTGTTTCGGAATGGGCGCAGTCAGGCCGTACGGCTGCCGAAGGGATTTACGTTCGATACCGATGAGGTGGTCATCGAAAAGCACGGGGACGCATTGATCCTGCGGGCCAAGCCGCGGTCCTGGGATGATTATTTCCTGGGTCCTGCCGAGACCCTGCCCGACGACTTTCCCGATTCGATCGAGGATCGAATGGCCCAGGATCGCGAGGCGTTGTGATCCATGCGCTATATGCTGGACACGAACATCTGTATCTACATCATGAAACGCCGGCCGCCCGAGGTGCACGAACGGTTACGCCACGTGCCGGTGGGGGAGGTCGGCCTATCCGCCGTCGTCCTGGCGGAATTGCGTTACGGCGTTTGCCGGTCGAATCAGAAAGAGCGTAGCGAGGCCGCATTGGAGCGTTTTCTGGCTTTCACGCAGGTGTGCGACTGGCCGGAAGAAGCAGCCGACCATTACGGGGACATCCGGGCTGAGCTGGAACACGCTGGCGCCCCCATTGGCGCAAACGACCTTCTGATAGCGGCGCACGCACGGGCAACAGGAACCGTACTAGTGACGAACAATGGGCGCGAGTTTGAGCGTGTGCCCGGACTGCAGGTGCAAAACTGGGCGTCGGCACATTGACCGCGCGCCGGTATCCCCGCGCCGACACGCGGCAGCGTTAGTCCGTGGCCGGAACGCTACACTCATCCCGTCATTCCGGCCGTAACCGCACGCCCGCCTCCTCATCCCGGCCGTAACCGCACCCCGTCATCCCGGCCGTAGCGAAGCGAAGAGCCGGGATCTCCACCGCTGGGGGCCGCCCGGGCGCACGAGATCCCGGATAACCGCTACGCGGTTTCCGGGACGACGGGGGTGGAGGGGATTTGGAGTTGATTTTCGGGGTGGTTCTCGGGGTGGTTCTCGGGGTCGGGCGCCAGGCTGATGGATGGGACGAGCCGCGGCCGTAGGGAAACCCCATCCCGTCATCCCGGCCGCAGCGAAGCGAAGAGCCGGGATCTCCAGCGGCGGGACTGCCCCGATGGGGCCGGCAGAAACCAATCCGTCCCGTTGCCCTTTCTTGCGCGCGCGTCCCATTGCCATGCGACCGGCCGATATGCTCTACTTTCGCCCTTCGTTCACCCGGTGAACGCACAGTCAGCAGCTTCCCCCAGGGCGGGCCCGCGAATAATCCGGGTGCACCGTCCCGGCGGTAGCGTGCCCAAACGCTGCCCACCGAATCGATAACCTATTGATTGAAGACGACCTTCATCTGGAAGTGCTCCGCCTGCTGGAGCGCGAGCCGGACATGAGCCAGCGCCAGCTCGCGCGGGCGCTGGGCCTGTCGGTGGGCAAGACGCACTACGCGCTCAAGGCCGTGCTCGACCGCGGCTGGGTCAAGGCGCAGAACTTCCGCCGCTCGGATAACCGCTCCGCCTACCTGTACAAGCTCACGGCAAGCGGCCTGCAGGAAAAGGCCCGCCTGGCGTACGGCCTGCTGCAGCGCAAACGTGCCGAGCACGAAACCCTGATGACCGAAATCGAACAACTCCGCGCCGAGGTGCAAAACGCCAAACCCGCGGATGAGCCACCCACCCCGTAGGAGCCGCCTTGGCGGCGAAGCCCCCGCCAGAGCCGGCCGCGAGCCCTGGGCCACCCCACATACCAATGACCCGTCCGGCACACCCTCCCGGTCATCCCGGCCTTAGCGAAGCGAAGAGCCGGGATCTCCATCGGTGGGGGCAGCCCGGACGCGGGAGATCCCGGATAACCGCTCCGCGGTTTCCGGGATGACGGTGGGGCAGGGCGGTATCCAGGATGGCGGCCTCGGACGTCGCGGTTCCCGGGGTGCCAAAGAACAAACCCCGTCACTGCGAGGAGCGCAGCGACGCGGCAGTCTCCAGGAACGCCGCAGACCTTAATACGTCACCACGACCAAAGTGCCGAGAATCGCCGGAACCGAAAGCACTTGTAGAGCGGGCTTGCCCGCGAACAACCCATCAATCAACAGACTCCAAACACAAAGAACAAAATGAAAGTACTCATAACTGGCTCGGCCGGCTTTATTGGCGGCGCCCTGAGCCTGCGCCTGCTGGAGCGCGGCGACCAGGTGATCGGCGTCGACAACCTGAACGACTACTACGACGTCTCGCTCAAGGAAGCGCGCCTGGCGCGCACCCAGGACCACCCGAACTACACCGAGGTGCGCGAGGACATCGCCGATCGCGCCGCGATGGAGCGGGTGTTCCGCGAGCACCGGCCGGAGCGGGTGGTGAACCTGGCGGCCCAGGCCGGCGTGCGCTATTCACTGGAGAACCCGGCGGCCTATGTCGACACCAACCTGGTCGGTTTCGGCAACATCCTGGAGGGCTGCCGCCATAACGGCGTCGAGCACCTGGTCTATGCCAGCTCGAGCTCGGTCTACGGCGCCAACACCACCATGCCGTTCTCGGTGCACGACAACGTCGATCACCCGCTGAGCCTGTACGCCGCCAGCAAGAAGGCCAACGAGCTGATGGCGCATACCTACAGCCATCTCTATGACCTGCCGGTGACCGGGCTGCGCTTCTTCACTGTCTACGGCCCCTGGGGCCGCCCGGACATGGCGCTGTTCATGTTCACCAAAAAGATCCTGGCGGGCGAGCCGATCGACGTCTTCAACTACGGCCACCACCGGCGCGACTTCACCTACATCGACGACATCGTCGAGGGCGTGATCCGCACCCTGGATCACGTGGCCCCGCGCAACCCCGACTGGAACGGGGCCGAGCCCGACTCGGCCACCAGCGCAGCCCCCTACCGGCTTTACAACATCGGCAACCACGAGCCGGTGGAACTGATGCGCTACATCGAGGTGCTCGAGGACTGCCTCGGCAAGAAGGCCGAGAAGAATCTCCTGCCGCTGCAGCCGGGCGACGTGCCGGACACCTATGCCGACGTCGAGGCCCTGCGCCAGGACGTGGGCTATGCCCCCGCCACCCGCGTGGAAGACGGCATCGCCCGCTTTGTCGAGTGGTATCGCGAGTACTACCGGATCTGACCGCTCAAATGTGACAAACCACTACGTCCAGAAACGAACCGTCATTGCGAGCGGCGCCCTGGGGGCAAGCGGCCAGCGCTCGCAAGGGGTGCAGTGGAAATGCTTCAGTATGAGTAGCACCGTCGCACTAACGCGCCGCGCGGTGGATCGCAGAACAAATAGCGTCCACCTCTTTTATGGCTGGATGATGCGTCGTCAACTGACGATGCGGAAGGGCGAGGGCAGAGCTGCAATGGGGTCTCTCACCGGCAGTACTCCCGAAGGTCTGGTTTCGCGCTCCAAGCAGGAGCATTTGTCGCTGTGAAAGTCGGGTTGATCTCGAGCAAATACCGCCGCCTGAGGAAATACCTAAACAACTCCTACTGGATCATGGGGGAGAAGGTTATAGGGCTTGGGCTCGCGTTCGTGGCGACAGTGTTCGTCGCGCGCCATCTGGGCCCGGAGGATTTTGGTTCGCTGGCGTATGCGTTGTCCCTTGCCGCTTTGTTCGCGGCTGCGGGCCATATGGGGCTTCAAGGCCTGGTTGTCCGCGAGATCGTCAAGGATGAAACGGGGCGCGCGGAGACCCTTGGAACCTCCGCTCTGCTCAAGTTGCTGGGGATGGGTGCGGGGTACCTGGTGCTACTGACCTACGCTGTTGCGTACGAGGGCCTCGGCAGCACCGAGTTCTATCTGATCGCCATTGCAGGGGCTGCCTTATTGTTTCGCCCGCTGGACGTAGTCGATTTCTGGTTTCAGGCGTTTGTGCAGGCGCGGTATGCCGCCATCGCCCGAGTGTCCTCGCACGTACTGGCCACCGCGTTCAAGCTGGGGCTGGTCTTCGCGGGTTCGGGCCTGGTGTATTTCGCGACGGCACAGGTGTTGCAGGCCGTAGTGGCGGCCTTGTTGCTGCTTCTCTTCTTCCGGCTCAAGGCCGAACTCCGTCTTGCCCATTGGCGGTTCAGCTGGTCTCGTGCCAAGGAGCTATTGAGTCAGGGCTGGCTCATCTACCTGGGATCGGTCTTCGCGGTTATCTACCTGAAGGTGGACCTGGTGATGCTCCGGTGGCTGGCGGATCCCCAGGAAGTGGGGCAGTACGCAGTGGCGGCCCAGCTTTCCGAAGCCTGGTACTTTGTTCCAACCGCGATCGTTGCCTCGTTTTTTCCTAAGCTGATCAAGCTGCGCGAGCAGGACGAGGCGTTGTTTTACCGGCGGCTCCAGCAACTGTTTGACGTACTGTTCATGATCGGGTTGGTCGTGGCCGTCGCTATGACGGTCGCCGCGCCCTGGATCATCGCGTTGTTCTTCGGGCCGGAGTACGCAGCGAGCGCCTCGATCCTGGTGATCCACATCTGGGCCGCCATCTTCATTTTCATGCGTGCGGCGTTTTCGAAATGGGTTCTCATTGAGAACGCGCTCTATTTCTCGTTGCTTACGCAGGGCCTCGGTGCCCTTGCCAACGTGCTTCTGAACTACCTCCTGATTCCCATGCATGGGGGCATCGGCGCTGCCTACGCAACGCTCTTCTCCTATGCGACCGCATCCTTCTTCGCACTTTTCTTCTACCAGCGGACGCGCGCCGTCTTCTGGCAGATGGCGTGGGCGGCCCTTGCGCCTATCCGGTATCCCTTTCGACTTGCGCGTACACGATAAAAGACAAAAACCATGATCTCCGTCCTTCGAAAAGCGATCCCGGCGCCGGCCAAACGTACGATCCATAGAACACTCGACTGGCTTGGGGCCCGGAGTGTCCGGGTTTTCTCGGCCAACCGGTGGCTGGCCAGCCTGTACTACTGTGTCTTCAGTCGGCGTTTCGACCGCGAACACCTCGCCGTGCTCAAGGGGCGGGCTGCCTACCACCGTGCGCTGCGGGCAATGGAGCGTACTTCGCCGCTCCTCCGCCGCAATGTGCACCGCCTCGAGAAAGGGCTGATCATGCGCCCACGCCGGAAGGTATTTGCGGAGGCGTTCATCCTTGAGACCGTTCGTTGTTACAACCGGGCCAAGGATCGGCCGGGCTACTCGCCGGACGAGCTCCGGTGGGCCAGGGACGTACTGGACGAATACTTCAGCGTTGTCGAAGACACGCCCACGATCAGCAAGGCGCGCAAGGAATACGGTGAGGCTTCTGATGCCGAACACAGTGACGGTAACGAAATTCGGATGTTCAAGCCTTACCCGATGTCGGAGTGCCCGGCGAGCCCCGTATCCTTCGAGCAGCTTGCCACGCTCTTTGTTCGGCGGAGATCCGTTCGCTGGTACCGGCAGCAGCCAGTACCCGATGACTTGATTCAAAAGGCCATAAACGCAGCCTCTCTAGCGCCCTCGGCGTGTAACCGGCAGCCGTTCCGGTTTGTCGTCGCGAAGGCACCGGCCATAGCCACAAAGATTGCCGAATGCGCGGGAGGTACCACGGGCTTCGCCCATCAACTGCCGGCCGTTATCGTGGTGGTCGGCGACCTCTCCGCCTACCCGAAGGAACGCGATCGCCACCTGATCTATATCGACGCATCCCTCGCATCCATGCAGCTGATGCTTGCCGCGGAGACGCTGGGGCTTTCTACCTGCCCCATTAACTGGCCGGACGTCGATCTCGCCGAAGAGAAGCTTCAGCGTATTCTGAAGCTCCCGGGCCATGAACGCGTGGTGATGCTGATTTCCATCGGCTACGGCGATCCCGAGAGCGGTATTCCTTATTCGCAGAAGAAGCAAAATTCACTGATTACGCAGGAGTGTTCGGCAGAATGATCATCGAGATTCAAAAAGCCGGGTTCGTGAACAAGGGCGCGGAACTGATGCTGCGCGCGATCCTCGAAAGGCTTCGTGCGACATACCCGGACGCAATCTTGACCATGGCCCCGTCGCACCCGGGTGGGTCGCAACCGTTCCGGAAATTGGTGGATGCGGGTATGTATCCGAAAGCATGGCTCTATTACAAAGGGGTTCAATGGGGGCATCTCGCAGGTCTGGTACCCCGAAAGGTCCGTGAGATGTACGGGGTGATTCTGGATAGCGACGTCGACGTGGTGATTGATGCGGCGGGCTTCGCATACAGTGACCAGTGGGGCGAGCGTAATTCCCGCGAGCTGGCGCAGTCGGCGAGGCGGTGGCGCAAGCAGGGTACTAAGGTGATCCTAATGCCTCAGGCTTTTGGTCCGTATACGAGCACGCGCA
This sequence comes from Thioalkalivibrio sp. AKL7, assembly GCF_000381705.1. Lineage (NCBI taxonomy): Bacteria > Pseudomonadati > Pseudomonadota > Gammaproteobacteria > Chromatiales > Ectothiorhodospiraceae > Thioalkalivibrio > Thioalkalivibrio sp. AKL7. The sequence continues at coordinate 156,493 of NZ_KB906951.1, forward strand.
TTCGCAAGTCGATTCGGAATGCAGTCGACAATATCGATTTGGTCATGCCCCGGGAACGAACCTCCTATGAGTACTTGACGGACGTCACCGGGGAGCGGGCGAACATCCGCCAGTACCCGGATTTCACCAACCTGGTTGATGGGGTCGTGCCGGAATACTTCGACCGTAACCAGCATGGGGTGTGTCTTGTGCCGAACTACCGCATGGTCGACAAGACAGACGGCTCACGGAGTAGTGCGTATCTCCCATTCATGGTGCGCTGTGCCCAACAGCTACGGGAGAAGGGCGCAAAGCCGTTCATCTTGGTGCACGAGGGCGCGAATGATCGCTGGCTTGCCGACCAGATCTCGGAGGGTGCCGGCGGGCTCCCTGTTCTCGTCGAGGACGATCCGCTGAAGATTAAGGGAATCCTTGGCGCAAGTTTTGCCACCATCGGTAGCCGATTCCACGGACTGGTGAGTGCACTCAGCCAGGGCGTCCCCTCGCTCGCCACCGGTTGGAGCCACAAGTATCAGGAACTGTTCCGTGACTACGGCTTCCCCGAAGGCGTGGTGTCCGTAGATGACCCTGATGACGAACTGGCCGATAAAATCGATCGGTTGGTTGATGAGCGGGCCAACCGCGAGCTTTCGGAATCTCTGAAAAATGAATCCGCGCGACTCAAATCTTGCTCGGAGGCGATGTGGGGCGAGGTGTTTTCCGTGATCGACCGAACAGGCGAATAAGGGGTAGGTGGAGATCACCGGCTGCCGCAACGGACCGTAACAGGGACAGATTGTTTGGTGGCAAGGATGCGGCGGTGATGGAGGAGAAGGGGTATGCCAAGGATGGCGCGAGCGCAGTGAAACGGGGACAGATTTATTTTCGTCGCAGGGAGCGGGCCGGATGATTCGGGAGGGAAGGCATGCCAAGGATGGCGCGAGTGGTGTTGCCGCATATGCCGCACCACGTGGTGCAGCGGGGGCCCAATCGACAGGCGGTGTTTGCCGGGGCTGAGGATTGCGAGCGGTACTTGGAGGATTTGCGGGAGCTGAGCAGTGGGCTGGACATCCGGGTGTATGGGTACTGCTTGATGACGAACCACGTGCGCCTCTTGCTGGGCCATGGCGAGGAGGTGGCCGCCATGGGCCGGCTGATGAAGGCGCGTGCGGCGCGTGCGAGGATGGCGCCAGCGGCCGGTGAGTCCGCCTGGTCCAGTTTCCGTCAGCGAATGGGCGAGGAAGATCAATGGATCGATTTGGACCCGGCGTACTCGGACCTGGCAGACAACGGTTCCGATCGGCGTGCACGCTATGCCCGCTTAGTGCAGCAGGGCGTACCGGAGCAGGAGCTGTCGCTGATGCGCGAGGCCCTGCAGCGAGGACAGCTCACCGGCAAACAGCGCTTCGTGAATGAGGTGGAACAGATCATCGGCTGCCGCATCGAGCGCCGCCGCCTCGACCGTCCGCGTTCACGCCGGAGATGAGAAAGTAAATCTGTCCCCGATTTCGATTGGGGTTATGTGAATCCTTAGCATGTGGTTCGGTTTGGGCGAGTTCGTGTTCTGGGAGCTATTGAGGGAATTATGAAAAGAGCGTTGATTTCGGGAGTAACTGGGCAAGATGGGTCATATTTGGCGGAGCTGCTTTTAGGTATGGGTTACGAAGTGCATGGTATTAAACGACGAGCGTCGTCGTTTAATACCGAGCGAGTGGATCACATCTATCAGGATCCGCATGAAGCTAACTCTGGCTTTGTTCTTCACTATGGTGATCTGTCGGATAGCTCCAATCTGACACGTTTGGTACAGGAGATTAAGCCCGACGAGGTCTATAACCTCGGCGCTCAAAGCCATGTTGCGGTGAGCTTTGAATCACCGGAATACACTGCTGATGTCGTTGGCATGGGCACCCTTCGTTTGCTTGAGGCCATTAGGATCTGCAATCTAGAGGAGAAGACCCGTTTCTACCAGGCATCAACTTCGGAACTCTATGGGCTAGTTCAGGAAACCCCCCAGCGCGAGACCACGCCGTTCTACCCCCGTAGCCCGTACGCTGCTGCAAAGATGTATGCCTACTGGATTACCGTGAACTATCGCGAGTCCTATGGGATGTACGCCTGTAACGGGATCCTCTTCAACCACGAATCGCCCCGCCGCGGCGAGACCTTCGTCACGCGCAAGATCACCCGGGGGCTCGCCCACATCGCCCAGGGTCTGCAGAGCTGTCTTTACCTCGGCAACATGAATGCCCTGCGCGACTGGGGGCATGCCAAGGACTACGTGCGCATGCAGTGGATGATGCTGCAGCAGGAGCAACCGGAGGACTTCGTGATCGCCACAGGTCGCCAGTGTTCGGTGCGCGACTTCGTACGGATGGCAGCGGCGGAACTTGGTATCGATCTGCGGTTCGAGGGCGAGGGCGTGGAGGAGCGCGGTATCGTCGCCGCCATCACGGGCGACAGCGCCCCGGCCCTGAAGAAGGGGGATGTCGTGGTGGCGGTCGACCCGCGCTACTTCCGCCCCGCCGAGGTGGAGACCCTGCTGGGAGACCCCTCGAAGGCCAAGGCCGTGCTCGGGTGGGAGCCTGAAATTACGGTGGAAGAGATGTGCGCCGAGATGGTCGCCGCCGATCTCCACGAGGCGCGACGCCATGCCCTGCTCAAGGAGCATGGCTACGACATGCCGCTGACCCGGGAGTGATCCAATGAGTCGTGACACCACCCAGACCGTCTTCGTTGCCGGTCATCGCGGTATGGTCGGTTCGGCCCTCTGTCGCCGCCTGGAGGCGCTGGGCTACGAGCGGGTCGTTACGCGCTCGCGGGAGGCACTGGATCTGCTCGATCAGAAGGCGGTGGCCACGTTCGTGCGAGAGGAGGCGATCGATCAGGTCTACCTTGCCGCCGCCAAGGTGGGCGGGATCCACGCCAACAATACCTACCCGGCCGAGTTCATCCGCGACAATCTGGTCATCGAGACCAACGTAATCCATGGCGCCCACCTGGCCGGGGTGCAAAAGCTGCTGTTCTTGGGCTCTTCGTGCATCTACCCGCGTAACGCGGAGCAGCCCATGCGCGAGGAGGCCCTGCTCACTGGAGAGCTCGAGCCCACCAATGAGCCCTACGCCATCGCTAAGATCGCCGGGATCAAGCTCTGCGAGAGCTACAACCGGCAGTATGCGCGCGACTACCGCAGTGTGATGCCCACGAACCTGTACGGGCCCAACGACAACTTCCACCCCGAGAACAGTCACGTGATCCCGGCGCTGTTGCGCCGCTTCCACGAGGCGGTGGAGGCGGGGCAGGAGGAGGTTGTGATCTGGGGCAGTGGGACCCCCATGCGCGAATTCCTCCATGTGGACGACATGGCGGCGGCCAGCGTGCATGTGATGGAGCTGGACGAGGCGACCTACCAGGCCTATACCCAGCCGACGCTTTCGCATATCAACGTGGGCACCGGCGAGGATTGCAGCATACGCGAGCTTGCGGAAACCGTAGCCCGGGTGACCGGGTTTACCGGGCGTCTGCGCTTCGATACCGACAAACCCGACGGCGCGCCGCGCAAGCTGCTCGATGTCTCGCGCCTGTCGGCCTTGGGCTGGCAAGCCGGGATCTCCCTGGAGGATGGGCTGCGTGAAGCCTACCAGTGGTTCTTGGACCACCAGGATCGCTTCCGCAGCTGATGTGGCTTTCGGAGAATACCTTCCGCGATGTGCTGGGCGCGGCCCCGCTGGTGTCGATCGATTTGGTGATCGGGAATGCCGATGGCGAGCTCCTGCTCGGCCTGCGGAACAACCGGCCGGCGCAGGGCCTCTGGTTTGTGCCAGGGGGGCGTGTGCAGCGCGGTGAGTCCCTCGATGCGGCCTTCGCGCGGGTGAGCCGTGAAGAACTGGGTCTGGCCATTTCCCGTGGTGAAGCCCGCCTGCTGGGGGCTTATGACCACCTCTACGACGACGATGTCTTTGGCGCAGGGATCGGTACCCACTATGTGGCTCTGGCCCATTACGTGCGCCTGAAGATGGACCTGTTCAGCCTGCCGAAGGCGCAACACCGGGATTACCGCTGGTGGCACCCGGATGCGATCCGTGCGAGCAGCGAGGTGCACGCCAACACGCGTGCCTATCTCGACGCTGTACGTGCACTTTATGTATCAATGCCCGGGGAAGGGTTTGTAGGAGGGAGCATGCTGGTGAGAACGGAGGAGAGTGAATGAGCCTGGTTCCCCTGATCATGGCCGGAGGCACGGGTTCGCGCCTCTGGCCTCTCTCGCGGCAATTGAATCCGAAGCAGTTTCGCTCCCTGACCGGGAAGCGGACCATGTTTCAGGAGACCTTGGCGCGCCTGGAAGGCCTGGAGGATGCCGATCCGATAGTGATCTGCAACGAGGAGCACCGCTTCATTGTGGCCGAGCAGTTGCGTCAGGGGCCCGTGGAGTCGGCAGCCATCCTGCTGGAGCCGGTGGGGCGCAATACGGCACCGGCGATTGCCCTGGGTGCCCTCCATGCAATGACCCACGGTGATGATCCGGTGCTGATGGTGATGGCCGCCGATCATCGTATTGCTGATGTCGAGGCCTTCCACGCCGCCATCCACACAGCTCGGCCGCTGGCCGAGGCGGGTGAGCTAGTGACCTTCGGGGTCGTGCCTACCCACGCCGAGACCGGATATGGCTACATCCAGCGTGGTGAGGCGGTGGACGGGGGTGGTGGCTACGCCGTGGCGCGCTTTATCGAGAAACCGGATGCGGCGACGGCCGAGGCGTGGCTGGCCGGGGGAGAGCACTACTGGAACAGCGGTATGTTCATGTTCCGTGCCGGGCGCTATCTGGAAGAGCTGGAGCGGTTGCAGCCGGACATGGTGGCGGCCTGTCGGGCCGCACTGGCGGAAGGTGAGCGGGACATGGATTTTGTGCGCCTGGCGCGGGAGTCCTTTACCACCTGTCCGGCGGAGTCGGTGGATTACGCGGTGATGGAGCACACCCGTTCGGTGGTAGTGCCGCTGGATGCCGGCTGGAGTGATATCGGCTCCTGGTCGGCGCTGTGGGAGGTGAATCCGAAGGACGCTGATGGCAATGCGGTGCACGGTGATGTGCTGACTGATGCCAGTCGCAATTCCCTGGTACACGCAGAGCACCGAATGGTAGCGACCCTGGGTATCGATGACCTGGTGATCGTCGAGACCAAGGATGCGGTGCTGGTGGCCCACAAGGACCGGGTTCAGGAGGTGAAGCGGCTGGTCGAGCGGTTGCGCGAGGCAGGTCGCTGCGAGCACTTGGACCATCGGGAGGTCTACCGGCCCTGGGGCTGCTACGACTCCATCGATGCCGGGGAGCGATTCCAGGTCAAGCGCATTACGGTGAAGCCCGGGGAGCGGCTTTCGGTACAGATGCATCACCACCGCGCCGAGCACTGGGTGGTGGTGAGCGGTACGGCGCGGGTGACCAACGGTGACCGAAGCTACCTAGTATCCGAAAATGAGTCAACTTTCATCCCGGTGGGTCATATTCATTCCCTCGAAAATCCAGGGAAGATTCCGCTGGAGCTCGTAGAAGTGCAGTCCGGGTCCTATCTGGGTGAAGACGACATTGTCCGTTTAGACGATCAGTACGGAAGGGTACCTACGACAGTAGAACCTTCTGTTTGATTCGCACTTGGATGGCCGAACCGTCAGATGCGATGCCGTACTACTTACGCCGCCCCTGTCTGTTAATGTGACCTCAAACCACCACTGTATGGCGTCACACTGAAAGACAAGGGCAGCGTGATGGGCACCACACCGACAGCTCGCGACAAATCCGTAAAGGGTAATGATGTCCGTCCAGGATAAGGTAGTCACGTAGTTATGGAAAGTCTTCCAATTGTCATCCCCGCATTCAATAGGCCTGGCTCGCTCTCAAGGTTGTTAATGAGCCTTGCGGGTGCCGACTATGGAGATTCCGTGCCGCGCCTTTTAATTAGCATCGAAGGTGGTGCGGACCAAGCCGTTATTGATGTCGCTGCAAATTTCGAATGGCAAGGCGCCAAAGAGGTGATCGTTCACCATGCACGGAGGGGACTCCGCAATCATATTTTATGGTGCGGGGATATTAGCCTCAAGTACGGTGGCGTGATCCTCCTTGAAGATGACCTGTTTGTCTCCAAGTATTTCTACCAATATGCTAAAAAGGTTATCTCTCACTATGAGTGCAGTCGCTCAAGTGAGAATATCGGATCGTATTCTCTGTACTCGTTCCACCTAAGCGAATCGGCTAACGTGCCATTCGCACCGATTGACGACGGATATGATGTTTATTTCCTTCAGGCTTGTTCTTCTTGGGGGCAGGTGTGGACTAAACGTCAATGGGTGTCTTTCAAGAAGTGGTATTCAGAAAACAAGAACCTTCCAGTCGCGGTTGAAGATGGTCTACCGTTCAATGTGGCTAGCTGGCCGGAAACGTCTTGGAAAAAATATTTTAATAAGTTTATGGTCGTCCGCGGCCTGCACTCTGTCGTGCCTAGGGTCTCGTTAACTACTAATTTTGGAGACGTCGGCTCGCACCACGACGGGAGCTCCAAGTACCAAGTTCCAATTTTATTGGGCGCAAAGCGATGGGCATTCCCTTGTATTTCGGAGTCGCGCGCGGTTTATGACGCATTCTTTGAGGTTGATATTGAGCGAGTATTGTCTAAAATAAAAAACGTTCGAGCGACGGACATAGCGGTTGATCTGGATGGTGTTAAAGATCTACGTCTGGAAAAGAAAAAATATGTATTGACATCGAGACCAGCCAAACATGCTGTAGCGAGATTTGACGATGCGATGTATCCAATAATCTCGAATGTTATCAATAATGTGCCAGGTGATGCCCTAGCTCTCGCAGAAAAGCGATATGTTGTAAAGTTTAAAACCCGCCTCAATCGAATAGAACGAGAAACTCAGTTTTTGAGCGCTCGAGATAAACTGGACCTAGCCCTTGGCGCCCTGCGCAAGAAGCTTCATAAGCTGATTAGGGGGAAGCGTGTTTCGTAACTGAGGCAGGCGGTCCTTAAACGCCGCGCCTTATCCGCCTTGTGTCTATGGACTTGATCGGCAAGCGACGATTCCATACTAGGTGGGAATATCGTTTTTTCGATGTTTGCGTTGTGGATTATCGTGATCGGCAAGTTTGCCTATGTGGTGTATGAGAGTGTATTGGTTGGTTTGGTTGTCGGATATTGGGTGTGGAGTGCGCTTTGCTGGAGGCCGCGTTCGCGGGACGGGGGCTAGGAGAACGCTGATGTATAAGCAGCCTGTAACCGGTTCTTTGGCGCGTCGAGGCGTTTGTGGAGATGCTCTGGGGGGATCACGGTTGCCTGGACCACTGTTACCGCAGGGAGTCGCCCTTTTGGAGGCGCGTTCGCGTTGCGGTCCGGCGCACCTGTCGCCTTCGCGTAATTCGGCCCATTACGGAAACGCTGGTTTCGTCGCTCCCGATCTCGGGGGTCGAGCGGGTGGGGGAAGATGGCGCTAGATGTCCTGCCCGCGGTTATGGGCGATTTCCCAGACCAGCTTGTCCGATCTCGAGTATTTCGCAACGCTAAAGAAGACCCGTCGCAGCCTATTTCTGCGTGGATCCACACGATTAGTAGACGGGCGGCACTGGTGGAGGCTATCGAGGCGCACTAGCCGAAGGGGAAGCGCAGCCGATCGGCGGTCGAACTGGAACGGATGTTGCGGTTGCGGATGTATAGGGCGCAGCTGGGCTTTAACGTGTCAGACGAAGGGATTGAAAGCGCAATCTACGACGGTCGGGCGATAGGGGCTTTGTCGGGCCAGACGTGAGCCGCGAAGGCGCCCCGGATGCCACGACCTTGCTGTAGTTCCGCCGATTACTGGAGCAAAACAACCTGACCCAGTTGATCGTCGACCGGGTCAGCGCGGACCTGCGAGAGCGAGGCCTGTTGCAGCGCGAAGGGACGGTCGTGGATGCCACGCATATGGCGGCGATGCCGTCGACCCAAAACCAGGAGAACGCGCGCGATCCGGATATACACCGGTCCAGACTGGGAACCAGCGGGACTCCGGGATGAGGGCGGATATCGGGGCCGGCGCCGTCACCGGTCTTGGCCACACGCTAAAGGGTACGGCCGCGAAGGTCTCGGACGTCTTGCATGTGCCGGAACTTCTTCACGGCGAAGAAGCCAGCGTGCATGGCGACACTGGCTAGATCGTCGCGGAGTTCCGGCTGTACGGGCATTGATCGGAGTTGCATATCGCGCGCAAGCGCGCAATGTCGGAAGGCCCAGAGCGCGATTAGGTCCGCGCCCATGAACGGCACAAGGAACGGTTGCGTCCCATCTTGGAGCATCCGTTCCCTGTGGTGAAAAACCTGTTCGGGTCGCTCGAGCTGCGTTACCCGCGTCTCAGGAAGAACACCGCGCATCTGCAAAGTATGTTCGCGATGGCGAACCCGTACCGCGCGTTGATGAGGCCGCTTGCCAAGTGGCAACAAAGGAATAAGAAAGTGGCAGAGTCGGAGCAACAACCTAGTACCGGTTGTAAAACATATTTCAACGCAGACATGTTCGTGCTGCACGAATAATCGTCGTTGTATTATCGGTTCGTTTAGTCTTTATTGATCAGGAGACGCGGGCCAACGATTTATATAGGGACCGATAGATGACTTCCAATGACCATGTGAGCACCAGATCGCAGCATGATTCGTGGTCGGGAAGGGGGGGGGTATGGGGCCGCCATTAACGGTGCTTCCCGGCGTTGCGGCGGCGTTGGTGGCAGTTCTGGTTGGAATCGGTACAGAGGGATTGCCCAAACTCGTGTTGTTCGCGATCTATTTAACGGGGATCCTGTGGGTTTCGCTGCAGAATTTTCGATTTGGGGTCAGTGTATTAGTGGCGTTGTTGCCGCAGCAGGGCGTCATACGCTGGGACGACTGGGAAAGTTCTTCGCCCGCCGGGGTGGTCACACTGCTGACTATTGGTTTGGTTGCTACTCTGGCCATCAGGAAAGTGATTAAACGTAAGCCGGTGTCGTTCATGAGGCAGGAGATCCCATTATTAGGACTGATGGCGATTTTCCTGTCATTAGTTATCGCTCAAATTATCGCTTCTTCTTCGTTGTCGCCCGTCTTGATCCTTTTGATGGCTAGGGAGTATGTGGTTCCGCTTCTTACCTTTGTTCTGGTGTACGCAGTACTTAAGGAAGATACCCGATTGGGCCCGTATATTTTATTGGTTTTATTTATTTCGACGGTCTTTGTCGCAGTATTAAATCTTGTTCACTATATATTTGGCCTTGGGATTGACTTACCACGCTGGGTCGTCCATTACAGTAGTGGCATTCCGGCGGTAAGGACCTTCGGTCCGTTGGAGCTCCCGAGATTGAATCACATCCTGGGTTTGTCAACGCAAGGGGCTGGGGCTGTCTACTATGTGATTGTTGGCGCGGTGGGTCTGACCTTGAGCAATGCATTTTCTTGGAGCTGGGGTCGACGTGTGATGCTTGTCGCTGGATCGCTCGTGCTTTTTTCTGCAGCACTGCTCAGCTTGTCCCTCTCAGCGATCTTCGCGGCTGCGCTAATCGTCTTTGCGTGGCTAGTTATGACGCTTAGATCCCCTTCAAGGGCTTGTCAAAATACTGGGATTATCTTGTTAGTCCCTGCGGTTGCATTCATGATGGTCGTGTTTTATTGGGTCAGCTTGTCGGGATTGACGATTTACGAATATGGTTATCAATCGTTCATTAAGCCAGTAGGCGAGTGGTTGGCGCGCATGACGTTATACGATTTCGTCTTTGGAAGTGGCTTGGGCTTGAAGGGTGCAACCTGGTTGGAGAATAACGCGTTGGATGTGCCAGGTGCGGTGATATTTGATCGGTGGGTGCTTGTGGCGTTTCTTCAAATGGGAATGATCGGTTTCCTGAGCATGATGTCAGTGTGGGTAGCTGCGTTACTGACCGCCGTGTTTCAACCGACCGAACGCGGCAATCCGGTGCTTTGGGCGTGCGCGGCGATATTCGTGGGGATGTTTGCGTTTGCACATGGAGCGGCGCCCTTAGAACGGTTGTTTTCGCCTCTTTTTGGGATGGGGTTGGCGCTTCTTTTAACCTCCATGGAATATACCAAAAGGCCCATTATCCACTGATGTAAATAATGCCATATTTATCGCCTTTATACGGGGATTTATCTAGTTATCGCAGGAGTCGCTGTTCGCTGGAAGACTACACCGGCCGGTTATGTCTCCTGTGAGGCGTTTGTTGCGGTAAACAGCAAACGGGTCCGATGCAGGTATAAGGCCTCCTGCAGAGGGGGTGGGAATGTAGACGCCCGCGCAAACGGGCGGACGCTAGGTGTTGCTGGCGTAGACGGGGAGATCCGCGAACACCTGAGGAGACGCTGATTTAATCCGCGGCCGCTCCCGTCTGGCGAGCGGGTTTGGGATAATGGCGGCAGGTTTCCTGCCCGAGGTGATGGGCGATGTCCCAGCGCAGTTTTTCCGATCTCGAGTACTCCGCCAAGCGCAAGCAGACGCGGCGCGACCGCTTTCTGGGGGAGATCGATGCGATCACGCCCTGGGCGGCGCTGGTGGAGGCGATCGAGCCGCACTACCCGACGGGGAAGCGGGGTCGTCCGCCGATTGGTCTGGAACGGATGCTGCGGATGTACGTGGCCCAGCAGTGCTTCAACCTGTCGGACGAAGGGATCGAGGACGGGGTGTACGACAGCCAGGCGATCCGGAGCTTTGTCGGGATCGACCTGAGCCGCGAAGACGCCCCGGATGCTACGACCCTGCTGCAGTTCCGCCGGCTGCTGGAACAGCACAACCTGACCCAGATCATCTTCGACCGGATCAACGCCCATCTGCAGCAGCGGGGCCTTCTACTGCGCGAAGGGACGGTCGTTGATGCCACCCTGATCGCGGCCCCGCCGTCGACCAAGAACCGGGAGAAGGCCCGCGACCCGGAGATGCACCAGACGAAGAAGGGCAATCAGTGGTACTTCGGGATGAAGGCGCATATCGGGGCCGATGTCGTCACCGGCCTGGTTCATACCGTGAAGGGTACCGCTGCGAATGTCTCGGACGTCTCGCAGGTGCCGGAACTGCTCCACGGCGAGGAAGCCAGTCTGCATGGCGATGCCGGTTACATCGGTGCGGAGAAGCGACTGGAAGGGCATCGTCCGGAGACGCATATCGCGCGCAAGCGCGGCACGGTGCGCGCGATGCCGGAAGGCCCAGAGCGCGACCAGGTGCGGGCCGATGAGCGGCAGAAGGCCCAGTTGCGTTCGATCGTGGAGCATCCGTTCCATGTGCTGAAGAACCTGTTCGGGTATCGCAAGGTGCGCTACCGGGGCCTCAAGAAGAACACCGCGCAGCTGCACAGCCTGTTCGCCCTGGCGAACCTGTACCGTGCGCGAAGATGGGGGCTGCTGCCGCAGGGGTAGTGTATCCGCAGGACCGGAAATCGCCCCTGTAACCGCCAAAAACGGCGGTTACAGGGGCCCAGGCCGGCCGTAATGGCCCCAGTGCCCTTCCAAAAACGCTTCGGCGGGGCACGGAGCCGGATGCAGGCCCATTGATCAGTGTCTCC
>NZ_KB906952.1:0-131186 GCF_000381705.1 Thioalkalivibrio sp. AKL7
AGCCGAAGGCGCAGCGAGTTCAGCGCCGCCGGCCCGAGGGCCCTGGAGCAAGGTTCCCGGGCGGAATCCGGGTGCCCTTCTTTGGGTACTTTCTTGGGCAAGCAAGAAAGTACCTCGCGGTGCGCTCGCGAGAGAGCGCCTGGCAGGTGGCCGGACGAAGGCACGTAAACACCGATGACGAACCAGGCCTAGCCTTCGCCAAACGCAGCCCCAACCGACTAGAGGTCGCGCAACCCCAGCACATCCTGCATGTCGAACAGGCCATTGCCGGCGCCAGCCAGCCAGACCGCCGCACGCACCGCACCGGAGGCGAACACCGTCCGGCTGGAGGCCTTGTGGGTGATCTCCACACGCTCGCCATCACCCGCGAACAGCGTAGTGTGCTCGCCGACGATGTCACCGCCGCGCACCGTGGCAAAACCGATAGTGCGCCGGTCACGGGCTCCGGTCTGGCCCTCGCGCCCGTAGACGGCGTCCTGCTCCAGATCGCGGCCCAGGGTCTCCGCGACCACACGCCCGAGCTTCAGCGCGGTACCGGAGGGCGCGTCCACCTTGTGCCGGTGATGGGCCTCCAGTATCTCCACATCCACGCTGTCGCCCAGCGCCCGCGCGGCCAGCTCCACCAGCTTGAAGGTCAGATTGACCCCGACACTCATGTTCGGCGCATAGACGATCGGCAGATCCCCTGCCGCCGCCTGCAGGCGCTGCTCCTGCTCCGCATCCAGCCCGGTGGTGCCGATCACCAGTGCCTTGCCGGCGTTCGCACACAGCTCCAGGTGCTGCATGGTCGCCTGCGGCGAGGTGAAATCGATCAGCACATCGAAATCGTCGGTGACGGTCGCCAGATCCTCGACCAGGCGCACCCGGCCCTCCGCGCCCACCGCCTGACCGATGGTCTCGCTGCCGGGCCGCTCACTGGCTGCCCCCAACTGGGCATCGGGGTGTTCGTCCACCGCCTGCACCAGGTTCTGGCCCATGCGCCCGCCGGCGCCCGCAATCGCAATTCGAATCATCTTTGTTCCATCCAGTGCTATCGATCCATCGGGTTACGCGCACCCTACGAAGCTTTGCCCCGGCACGCCAGTTACAGGGTTCGCACCGGGGTGCGGAAACGCCATTCGCCATACACCGAGGCGATCACCCCGGCCGCTGCCAGGAACGCCGCGAACACATACACCGAGGCTGGGCTGATGCCATCCCACAGATAGCCGGCCACCAGGGATCCCGAGGCACCGCCCAACCCGAAGGCCAGCGACGAATACAGGGCCTGCCCGCGCCCCTGCAACCGCCCGGGGAAGAAATAGTGGATCAGCGAGATCGCCGCCGCGTGGTACACCCCGTAGCTGGCCGCATGCAGGATCTGAATGAACAGCAGCATCACCAAGGAATCCGGGACCGCCGCCAGCAGCCCCCAGCGCAGGGTGGTCAGCACCAGCGCCGCGGAGACCAGCATCCACGCGCCGAAGCGCAGGATCAGGCGCGGCATCAACAGGAACAGCACAACCTCGGCGGCCACCCCCAGCGCCCACAGCTGCCCGGCCACCGAGCGCGAGTAGCCGGCCTGTTCCAGGTACAGGGTAAAGAAGGCGTAGTACGGCCCGTGGCTCGCCTGCATGAAGAAGCAGGCCACGAACAGCGCGATCACCTCGGGGCGGCGCAGCACGGTTAGCAGGGGCGGGGCGTTATTGTCCTCGTCGAGGTTGCGCGCCGGCTCACGCACGAACTGCGACGCGGCCACCACCGCGATCAGGACCGCCAGCACGATCCACGGCAGCCAGGCCACCGCGATCCGGTCGAAGGCCCAGCCGAGCACGGCCACCGCCACGATGAAGCCGACCGAGCCCCACAGCCGGACCAGCGCGTAGCGATGTGCATCCCGGCCCAGCGAGCGCATCGTGGTCGCCTCGAACTGCGGCAGGATCGCGTTCCAGAAGAAACTGTAGGCGGCCATCACCACCGCCAGCCACCAGTACCCGGTGTACAGCAGCACGCCGGTAAAGGCGACCGCCCCGCCCAGCGCGCCCCAGCGGGCGATCGGCATGTGCGCGCCGGCGCGATCCGCCAGCCAGCCCCAGACGTTGGGCGCAATGATCTTGGTCGCCAGCACGATCGCCATCAGCTCGCCGATCTGGGCGCCGCTGAACCCCTCCTCGGAGAGGTACGGCCCCCAGAACGGCATGAAGGCGCCGAGGCTGGCGAAATAGAAAAAGTAGACCGCGGACAGGCGCGCGTTCTGCGTCACTGCCATGACGGGACCGCTACACGATCAGGACGACACGGCCGAAGGCCGCGTCATTCGCCGGGATGGTCGCGCAGCTCCAGCCCCGAGTCCGGGACATCGGCGTTCTGCGCACGGTGACGCAGGGCGTGGTCCATCAGCACCAGCGCCATCATCGCCTCGGCGATCGGGGTCGCGCGGATGCCCACGCAGGGGTCGTGCCGCCCCTTGGTGATCACCTCCACCGGCTCGCCGGCGGTGTTGATGCTGCGTCCGGGCAGACGGATGCTGGACGTCGGCTTCATGGCAATGCTGGCCTGCACCGCCTGACCGGTGCTGATCCCGCCCAGCACGCCACCGGCGTGGTTGGACAGAAAGCCCTCGGGGGTGATCTCGTCGCGGTGCTCGGTGCCGCGCTGGGTCACGGATTCGAAACCCGCGCCGATCTCCACGCCCTTCACCGCGTTGATGCTCATCAGCGCGTGGGCCAGGTCGGCGTCCAGGCGGTCGAACACCGGCTCGCCCCAGCCAGCCGGCACCCCGGTCGCCTCGACCGTCACCCGTGCCCCGATGGAATCGCCCGACTTGCGCAGGGCGTCCATGTACTCCTCCAGTTCCGCGACCTTGTCCGGATCCGGGGAGAAGAACGGGTTGTCGTTCGCGATCTCCGGCTGCTTCGGCTCCAGCTCGATCGGGCCGAGCTGCGACAACCAGCCGCGGATCGTGATCCCGTAGCGCTGCTCGAGATAGCGCCGCGCGATGCCGCCGGCCGCCACCCGCAGCGCGGTCTCGCGCGCAGAACTGCGCCCGCCGCCGCGGTAATCACGCACGCCGTATTTCTGGTGATAGGTGTAGTCCGCATGCCCCGGGCGGAAGCGGTCCTGGATGTCGCCGTAATCCTTGGAGCGCTGATCGACGTTCTCGATCAGCAGCCCGATCGGCGTACCCGTGGTACGCCCCTCGAACACCCCTGACAGGATACGGACCTGATCCGGCTCGCGACGCTGGGTGGTGTGGCGCGACTGGCCCGGCCGGCGGCGATCCAGGTCAAACTGCAGATCCGCCTCGCAGAGCTCCAGACCGGGCGGACAACCGTCCACCACCGCGCCCAGGGCCGGCCCGTGACTCTCCCCAAAGGTACTGACGACGAACAGTCGCCCAAAGCTGTTTCCCGACATGCGCGTAGTGTAGCCGCGCCATGCCCGCCTGTCGCCTGTTCCCCCACCCGGCGGCCGGTCGGCGACGGCCGGAATGGCACGCTCGGCAACCACGTCCCCTATCTGCCATGATCGACGTGCAGCACCCATAACCAGAAAGGAGGAACCCATGACGAAATCCCTGACCCGCCTGGTGACCGGCACCGCCGCGGCCCTTTGCCTTGGCCTCGCCAGCAGCGCGCAGGCCGATGTCTACACCCAGCGCTTCATGACCCTGGAACTGGCCAACGACATCGCCATGGGCGCCGTCGAGGCCTGCCGCGAGATGGGCTACCAGACCGCGGTCGTCGTGGTCGACCGGACCGGCAACGATCAGGTGGTCCTGCGCGATCGCATGGCCGGCGTGCAGACCATCCAGATTGCCGGCGACAAGGCCCGGGCCGTGACCATGTCCGGCACCACCTCCGCCAACTTCCGCGACAACCGCGAAGACATCCGCATGGAGATGAACCACGTGGATGGCATCATCATGCTGGCCGGCGGCCTGCCAATCGAAGCGGCCGGCAGCATGCTCGGTGCGGTCGGCGTGTCCGGTGCGCCCGGCGGCGATCTCGACGAGGAATGCGCCCAGGCCGGGATCGACCGGGTCCAGGAACGCCTCGACTTCGCCATGTAAGCATTGCGGGTGCCAGGGAACGGCGCCCGCCCCCAGGAAAACACCATGACCACCGACACCCCCCGCCCCGCCCCGAAACGCATCTCGCCGGTCGAGACCTACGAGCGCCTGCAGGCACGCCCGCGCGACCTGCTGATCGACGTCCGCTCGACCATGGAGTATCTGTTCGTCGGCCATCCGACCGGCTCCATCCACATCCCGTGGATCGACGAACCCGACTGGACCGTGAACCCACAGTTCGTGCCCCAGGTGCGCAAGCTGCTGCTGGGCGGCGTCAGCGATCACAGCGAAGAAGCCCCGGCCCTGTACCTGATCTGCCGCAGCGGCAAGCGCACACTGGATGCCGGGCAGGCCCTGGTGGATGCCGGCATCGAGCATGTCTTCTCGGTGGACGAGGGCTTTGAAGGGCCGCTGGACGAGAACCACAAGCGCTCCACCCGCAGCGGCTGGCGCTACCACGGCCTGCCCTGGGAGCAGTGCTGAGGCCCGCGATGGATCCCCTACAGCCACGGGGGTTGCGCGCACCCCGGGGGGTTTGGTTCATAATGAACTCGGACGCGTCACTGCGGCGTTCGATTGTGGCCCGGTGGTACCCTTGAGCCTTAATTTTTCACCACGGGACCGAGTACTTCCGTTTCGCTGTGCATGTCCGTCTTCGAGCGGAAAGCCTAAAGATTCGGAGACTTCTCCCACCTGAGCCCTAGGTTCAAGGTCAAGGGCCACGCCGGCGCCTGCGGGGCGCGTCCACTTCTTTAATTGATCCCGATTTCCTTTATGTCTGCGGAAACCGACTCCGTTCAAGATTCGCTATCGCCCGACGATCTGCGTGCCCTGCGTCTGCGCCTGCGCCGCGCTCGGGCGGCTTTGTCGGACGCCCAGCTCGACCACCACTCTGCCGCCATTTGCGGACACCTGCTGCGCTGGTTCGAGCGCTGGCAGCCGCATTGTGTCGGCGCCTATCGCGGCCTGCGCGGCGAGGTCGACCTGACCCCACTGACCGTCGCCCTGGCCCGGCGCGGCACCCGCATCGCCCTGCCGGTGATGGACGACAAACGCCCCGGGCACATGCATTTCCACACCTGGGCCCCGGATGAGCCGCTGTGCCACAACGGCTTCGGCATCGCCGAGCCCTGCCCGGACGCCCCGCGCATCTGGCGCCGCGAGATGCAGGTGGTGCTGATGCCGCTGGTGGCGTTCGACACTGCCGGCAACCGCATGGGCATGGGCGCGGGCTACTACGATCGCTACTTCGCCCGGCGCCGCTTCGGCATCCACCGGCCGAAACTGATCGGCGTGGCCCACTCGCTGCAGGGCGTCCCGACGCTGCCAACCCAGCCCTGGGACGTCCCGCTGGATGGCGTTGTCACCGAGCAGGGCTGGCATGCGCTTCCAGACCGCGCGCGGCACAATACGCTGGACTAAACCCCTGAAGGAGCCCGCATGGCCTACTGGCTGATGAAGTCCGAGCCCGACGAGTTCAGCATCGACGACCTGGAGCGCGTCGGCGTGGAGCCGTGGGACGGCATCCGCAACTACCAGGTGCGCAACATGATGCGCGACGAGATGAAGAAGGGTGATCTCGCCTTCTTCTACCACTCCAACGCCAAGCCGCCGGGCATCGTCGGCATCCTGCGCATCGAGAAAGAGGCCTACCCGGACGCCTGCGCCTTCGACCCCGAAGACCCGCACTACGACCCAAAGAGCGACCCGGACAACCCGCGCTGGCTGCGCGTGGATGTCGCCTTCGAGGAGAAATTCGGCGACATCATCACGCTCGACTGGCTGAAGCAGCAGCCGCAGCTCGAGGACTGCCCGCTGGTACGCCGCGGCAACCGCCTGTCGGTAATGCCCATCACCCGGGACCAGTGGGACTTCATCCTGAACCACGCCCAGCGCGTGAAGTAACCGCGTGGCCACGCTCTACCACTTCCCGCACGACGCGAAGGCCGACCGCCTGCGCCTGGCCTGCGGCTACAAGGGCGTCGCGCTGGAGACCCGCGCGCTGGACTGGTTCGACGACGAGACCTTCTTCGAACTGGGCGTGGCCCGCCAGTCGCCGATCCTGCAGACCGACGACGCTACGCTGCACACCGACACCGTCACGGCACTGCGCGATATCGACCACCTGTTCCCGACCGGCGAGCCGCTATCCGACGGCGTGATCGCCGAGGACGCCTGGCAGGCCCTGGTGGACTGGCGCGCCAAGGTGGAGATCGTGCTGGACCGACTCTACGCCCCGCTGGCGCCGGGCTTTCACGGCATCGGCGAGAGCGCCGAGGCCCTGGCCGACTTCAAGGCGCATGTGCAGCACCGCTTCGGCCTGTCGCTGGAGGAACTGGCCAACGACCGCTACGACGGCTACAACCAGCTCGCCAAACTGAGCCACCTGCCGGAACTGGCCAAGCACCTGGCCGCCAACCGCTTCTACCTCGGCCACCCGTCCATCGCCGACTGCGTGATCGCTGCCGACCTCTACCCGCTACAAATGCACGACGGCATCAACCTGCCCGTCGACATGCTCTACTACCTCCGCCGCGTCGAGGAGACCTTCAACACCCCCCTCGACACCCACTGGCTCGCCCGCTGACCGGTTGGCGACAACCCTTCAACGGGCCATGCCCCGCGTCCCTCATCCACAGCACTCAGACTCGTCGTCATCGCGAGGAGCGCAGCGACGTGGCGATCTCGCAGGGACCCCGGCCCAAGCGCAGGCCAGAGTCATTTCACCCAAAACGGTAGTGCTTGCGGATGTCGCGGTGGATCTCCCAGGTGCAGTCCATGCCCTCGGGGAAGGTGACCAGGTCGCCCTCGCCGACCGTGACCGGCTCGCCGCCACCGTCCGGGGTCACCGTGACTTGCCCCTCCAGGATGTAGCAGACCTCGCGCTCGTCGTAGCGCCAGGGGAAGGTCGAGACCTCCTTCTCCCAGACCGGCCAGTCGAACACCCCCAGGCGTTCCAGATGATCATGGTCCGGGCGATGAATCACTTCGATCGACATGACAGCCTCCTCAATACCGAGAGCACGCGAGCCTAAACCCAACTCGTTCGCAGACCAACCGCCGGTCCGGTCAAACACCCGGGCGCGGGCCTGCCCGCGCCGCACCTGCGAAGCGCCGCAGCAGCAGGAGCACAAACGCCCCCACGCCGAGGGCGGCTGGCAGGAATTCCAGCCACTGGCCAAGGCCCCAGGCCATGTAGCCGGTGACTAGCGCCCACAGCAGCGGGATGATCGCCAGGACCAGGGGCGGACGCGACGGCACCAGCAACAGCAGCCCCAGGGTCAGCAGCATCACCGGTCCCGGGGCCACGCCGACATATTGCAGCTGCGTCCAGGACGTGCCGGTCAGCGCGAGATCCAGCAAAGGATAGCCCACCAGCGCGTAGACGATCATCAAGACCGCGCCGCTACCCGCGAGCCGGCCGGGCCAGCCGAAGCGGGCCTGGCCCATCAGAGTCAGCGCGAACACCAGCATCAGGCCCTGGGCCACGAACACTCCGGCCAGCCACTCGGAGGCGAAGTGGAACGGCGCCAGCGAACCACCGAAGAAGGCCACCCCGGTCCAGATCCACAGCACGCCCAGCAGCAGGCCAATGACACGACCAGCCGCACGCGAACCCGGAATCACCAGCCCCACAGCCACCAGGGCAAGCAGTGCACCGATCCCGTGCAGGGGCCAGATCGCGGTGTTGTACTGGCCCAGGATAGCCAGCCAGGTCGAGGCCTCAAACGGCAGCATGTCGGCTCCCCGGTCGCAAGGATTCGGAGGCCAACCCTACAGGTCCTGCACATACGCGACCATGCGGCTGCGCATCCCGGCGTCCGGCATGGGGCCGTACAGCGCGCCCATGTTCTCCTCCATGTGGGCCACCACCGAGGTCGCGGGGATCGCACAGGTCACGTCCGGGTGCGAGACGATGAATTTGAGCAGGAGCTGCGGCCAGTTCTCGCATTCGATCTCCGCCGCCCAGTCCGGCAGCGGATGCCCCTCGAACTGGTTGATCAGCGCCTTGCGCCGAAACGGGCGGTTCGCGATCACCGCCACCCCGCGTTCCCGCGCCAGCGGCAACAGGCGCTGTTCCGCTTCGCGATCCAGGATGTTGTAGGTGAGCTGCACGAAGTCCAGGTCCTCGCGCCGCAGGATGCGCTCCAGCTCATCGTGGCGCCGCGCGTGCGAGGTAGTCACGCCGATATAGCGAACCTCCCCCGCCTCACGGCGCTCGCGCAGGGTTTCCAGGTGCGCCTCCCAGTTCTGCAGGTTGTGCACCTGCTGCAGGCCCAGGGTGTCGACACCCCACAGATCCCGCGACTCCGCATGCTGGTCGCGGCCGGTCGAGGTGCTGCGCGTCCAGATCTTGGTCGCCGAGAACACACCCTCGGGATGCGCCAGCTCGCGCAGGCCGTGACCGACCACCGCCTCCGCGCGCCCGTACATCGGCGAGGAGTCGATCATCCCGCCGCCACGGCGGACAAAGGTATCCAGGATCCGGGTACGCACCGCCAGCGCTTCCGGATCCTCCGGCACATTGAAGGTAATCCACGTTCCCATCCCGATCACCGGGATCTCCTCCCCGGAAGAGGGGATCGGCTTGCGCTGCGGCTCACGCCCCTCGGCGGTCCCACCGACAAGGGGCCACCCCGCGCCGACCGCCACCGCGGACCCGGCCATCCAGCGCAGGAAGGATCGGCGTGAACGCCGCGGAAATGGATGTTTCATGGCACGTGATCACCGAAGAAGACTCCATCCGTGGGCCATCCGGCCGCACCACAAGTTCCCTATACGACGGCCTGCAGGTGCCGGGCCAGCGCCGAGACCAGCGGTTTCATGAAGTATCGACCATCCGGTACCACAGTGGGGGTAATACCGTGAGCGTGCAGTTCATCCGCCACCACGGGGCCAATCGCCGCGACGATGATGCGCCGCAACGCCTCCCGCAATGCATCCTGACGATCCTCGGCCTGGCCGACCCGCAGCAGACGCCGGACCTGGGCCTGGCTGGTAAAGGCGATCGCATCCACCTCCCCTGCGATCAGGGCCTCGATCAGTTCGCTTACGCGCCCGGTCTCGGCGGCATCCGCGTAGCGGTAGGGCCAGACCGGGAACGCCTCCGTACCCGCCTGCTCCAGGAAATCCAGCAGACGACGGTTAGGTTCCGCACCGTAGAGCTGCACACCGATACGTTCTCCGTGCAGGTCCTGACTGGACAGGGTCTGGATGATCCCCTCGGTGGTCGGTGCCGCCGCCACCGCGTCGGGCCGCACACCGAACGGTTTCATCGCGCGGCCGGGTTTGGGGCCCCGTACCAGCGTCGGGGTTCCGGCCACGGCCGTCAGCCAGGTAGCCTCGCACCCGGCGCGCCGAGCAAAGCCGGTCAGCCGAGTAAACCCCTCCCCCGTCAGGAAGATCAGCCGATCGAACGGGGCATCGATGGCGGTTGCCAGCCAGGACTCGATGGCCGCCTGGTCGAGGCTGTCGTGGATGGCGACCAGCGGGCAGCGCCACACCTCGGCCCCGCGCCGCTCCAGCAGCCCGGCAAACACCTCCAGTGCACGGCTCTCCGGGAGCGCGACTCGGACGCCGGCCAGCTCGCCAGAGACCGCATGCGTACGATCCTCCAATCCGCTCACGCCGCGCTCGCGGTCACGACACCGGATGCCGGCATCAGCTGCGGGAACGTCGTGGCCGACCCGGCATCCGGCCGGAACCAGGCCAGGCGCTGGTGGCAGGCGGCGACCTCGCCGATCACGATCAGGCTGGGCGAGCCGACCTGTTCGCGCTCGGCGCGGGCGGCCAGGGTATCCAACGTGCCGGTCACGACACGCTGACGGGCGGTCGTGCCGTTCTCGATAATCGCGGCCGGGGTCCGCCCGGCACGGCCCGCACCCTTGAGGCCCCGGCAGATCTCGCCCACGCCCTTGCGGCCCATATAGAACACCAGCGTCTCGCGGGTGTTCGTCAGCTGCGACCAGTCCACGTCCAGCCGGCCATCGCGGGTATGGCCAGTAATGAAGCGCACCGACTGGGCATGATCACGGTGGGTTAGCGGGATGCCCGAATAGGCGGCACAGCCACTGCCCGCGGTGATGCCGGGCACCACCTGGTAGGCCACGCCGTCGCGGGCGAGCACGTCCAGCTCCTCGCCGCCGCGGCCGAACACGAACGGGTCGCCGCCCTTCAGCCGAGCCACGCGCTTGCCCTCGCGCGCCAACCGCGAGAGCAGCGCGCTGATCTCCGCCTGTGGCACGCAGTGGTGATCGCGCTCCTTGCCGACATAGAAACGCTCGGCCTCGCGCCGGGCCAGGTTCACCACCTCGGAGGACACCAGCCGGTCATAGACGACCACGTCCGCCTGCTGCAACAGGCGCAGCGCGCGGAAGGTCAACAGATCCGGATCGCCCGGCCCGGCGCCGATCAGGTAGACCTCGCCCGGCGTGGCGGCATCCGCCTCATTCAATTCCAGCTCCAAGCGCTCTGCCGCCGCGTCCATGCGCCCGGCCAGGGCCAGCTCGGTGGCCGGCCCGGCAAACGCCCGCTCCCAGAAGGCGCGCCGCGCGTTCACGCTGTCGAAGTGGGCGCGCACCCGGTCACGCAGGCGACCGGCCAGCTCCGCCAGGCGCCCGTAGCCGGCCGGGATCAGGCTCTCGATCTTCGCGCGCAGCAGACGCACCAGGACCGGGGCGCGGCCACCGGAGCCGATTGCGATGGTCAGCGGGCCGCGCTCGACGATGGCCGGCAGGATGAAGCTGCAAAGGTGGGGCTGGTCCGCCACATTCACCGGGATCGAGCGCGCAACACAGTCCTCCGAGACCTGGCGGTTCACCGTCTCGTCGTCGGTCGCGGCGATCACGATCGCCACCTGCCCCAGGTACTCGGTTCGGTAGGCACCCGGCTCGCGGGTGATCGACTCCGGGTGCTCGCGCAACAAGCGCTCGGCGGCATCACTGTACTCAGGGGCCCGCAGGCGCACCCGCGCCCCAGCCTCCAGCAGTAGCGCCGCCTTGCGTGTGGCCACCGGACCGGCCCCGACCACCAGGGCCTCGCGGCCGTGCAACTGCATATAGATCGGCAGGTGTTCCATGCTCATCCCTCCCGCGCCACGGGATCCGTGGGCGCCTCGGATTCTTCATTCAACAGGGTCTGGATCTCGGGGCGGCAGGAGCCGCAGTTGGTGCCGGCCTCGAGGCAGGCACCCACGGCCTCGCAGCTCGCCAGCCCCTGCTCGCGGATCGCCGTGCGGATGCGCGTCTCGTCGACGCCAAAACAGGCGCAGACCAGGCGCCCGCGCGCGGCCTGTCCATTCGGCGGACGGCCCGTGAGCAGGGCCATGCGTTCGTCATCGGTGATCGACTCGGCCGCGAACAGACCGCCCAGCCATTCGCGCTCGGGCAGGCCCCGGTCGGGACCCGCGAACAGCACGCAGGCAAGCCGGCCCTCGTGGATGCGCGCGGCGCGGTAGCGCCCGCCCGCGGGGTCGGCGAACTCCAGCCACTCGCCGGGGCCATCCAGCCGTGCCCGCCAGTCGGCGATCTCGGGTGGCGCGCCGCGTCCGGCCAGTTCGAAGCGCAGATGCCGCGGGCCGCGCGCAGTCACCGCGTAGTCGGCCTCCGGGAGACTCACCGGCTCGCGGCTCAGCACGAAGCCGTGCCAGTCCATCGCCGCTGGGCGCACCGAGACGGCCGTGTGCTTGAACGCCGGCTGCCCGGAGACCGGATCGACATGCGCGGGCACCAGGGCATCCACCCGCGCCAGGCGGGCGATCGGGCGGCTCCAGTGCATCGGCACAAACACGCTGCCGGGGCGTTGCTCGCGGCTCACCTGCACCCGCGCTAGTAAACGCCCATGTCGGCTGGTCACCTCGGCCAGATCACCCGCCTGCACACGGAACAGGCCGGCATCCACCGGATGGATCTCGACGAAGGGTTCCGGCTGGTGGGCACTCAGGCGCGGGGTACTCGCAGTGCGGGTCATGCTGTGCCACTGGTCACGGATGCGGCCGGTGTTCAGGCGCAAAGGGTATTCGGCATCGATCGTGTCGGTCGGCGATTGCGGGGTCACGGCGGCGAGCCGCGCACGACCGTTGGCCGTAAAGAAGCGGCCATCGGCGTAGAGCTGCGCCGTTCCCGCCTCGGCTCCGGCGGGCAGCGGCCACTGCACCGGTTCGAGGGCCTCAAAGACGGCCGCGTCGGTCGCGGCCAGCGCGCCGATATCGAAGTCCCGCGTGCTGTCATTTTCGAACGCGGACAGGGCCGCATGCTCGCGGAAAATCTCCACCGGCTGCGTATAGGGGAAGGCCTCGGCAAAGCCCAGGCGGCGGGCGACCTCGGCCAGCGCCCACCAGTCGTGACGCGCCTCGCCCGGGGGTTCCCGGAACGGGCGCTGGCGCGAGATGCGCCGCTCGGAATTGGTCACCGTGCCGTCCTTCTCGCCCCAGGTGGTCGCCGGCAACAGCACGTCGGCTACGCGGGTTGTCTCGGTCTCGCGCACGCAGTCGGAGACCACGACCAGCGGGCAGTCGCGCAGGGCCCGCTCGAAGCGTTCGGCTTCGGGCAGGCTGAACAAGGGGTTGGTCCCGATGACCCAGATCGCCTTCACCTGCCCCGACTCGACCGCGCGGAACAGATCCAACGCCTTGAGCCCCGGCTTGCGGGCGAGATTCGGTGCATTCCAGAAGCGGCTTACGCGATCCAGGGACACTTCGTCGAAGCCCATGTGCGCGGCCAACTGGCTGGCCAGTCCGCCAACCTCGCGCCCACCCATCGCATTGGGCTGACCGGTCAGCGAAAACGGGCCCATGCCCGGGCGGCCGATGCGGCCGGTGGCCAGGTGCACGTTGAGGATCGTCCCGGCCTTGTCCACGCCGCTGTCGGACTGGTTGATGCCCTGACAGAACGCGGTAACCGTCCGCTCCGTTCGAGCAAACCAGCGGAAGAAGGTGGCCACCGCCTCGGGGTCCAGTTCGCAGGTCTCGGCGGTCACGGCAATCGACGGGCTGGAGGCGCGGGCCGCCGCCAGGGCGTCGGCAAAGCCATCGACATGGCGTTCGAGAAATGCCGGGTCCAGCGCATCCTCGCGGCGCAGGTGATCCAGCAGGCCGTTGAACAGCCAGGCATCCGTGCCCGGCGCCAGCGGCAGGTGCAGATCGGCCGCCTGGGCAGTGGCCGTGCGCCGCGGATCGATCACCACCAGCTTCATCTCCGGGCGCGCCGCGCGGGCGGCCTGCAGGCGCTGGAACAGCACCGGATGCGCCCAGGCCATGTTCGAGCCGACCACCACGACCAGGTCCGCCTGTTCGAAGTCGGTGTAGCTACCCGGTACGCCGTCCACACCAAAGGCCCGGGTGTGTGCGGCCACGGCCGTGGACATGCAAAGCCGCGAGTTGGTATCGATGTTAGCCGAGCCGACGAAGCCCTTCATCAGCTTGTTGGCAACAAAGTAGTCCTCGGTCAGGATCTGCCCGGAGACGTACAGCGCCACCGCGTCGGGCCCATACCGGTCGATCACGTCGCGAAAGCCTCCCGCGACATGATCCAGTGCTGCGTCCCAGTCGACCCGCACCCCCTCGATTTCCGGGTGCAACAGCCGCCCCTCGTCCCCCAGGGTCTCGGCCAGCGCAGCCCCCTTGGAACACAGGCGCCCGGCGTTCGCCGGATGGCTGGCGTCGCCGCGCACCGCCACCGGAAACTCGGCTCCCGGTGTCGCAGTCACCTCCACACCACAGCCAACCCCGCAATAGGGGCAGGTGGTGCGCGTCACGGCGTCGGATGTGGCCATCTCAGCCCGCCTCGCGGCAGTCAACCACCGGCGCCGCGTCCGAATCGGTGGCGGAGGCGGCCAGGTCCAGCCACACCTGGCCCTCGGTCACACGGACCGGGAAGGCATGTGTGCAGCCCGAATCCGCGCCCGTGGCCGCGCCAGACTGCAGGTCGATCACCCAGTTGTGCAGCGGACAGGTCACACGTTCGCCGTGGACGATGCCCTGCGACAACGGCCCATCCTTATGCGGGCACTGGTCGCGCAGGGCGAAGACGCGGTCGTCCGCGGTGCGGAAAACGGCGATGTCACCCTGCGGGCCGGCGACGACCCGCGCGCCCAGCGGCGGGATCTCGGCGAGATGGCAGATCGCGATCCAGCTCATGCCGACACCTCCGGGCGCGGGCCCTTCGGCGGGCCATCCACCGGCCGGATGGGAATGAACTCGTGCGCCGCATGGCCGGCGGCCCGCTCGGCCCAGGGGTCCACCTGCGCCACCTCCTGCGACTGAAGGAAGCGGGCGTACAGCGCGGCACGGTTCTCGGCGTCGTCCACCAGGCGGTCCTTCACCTGCGTCAGCCCGACACGTTCGATCCAGGGCGCGGTGCGCTCCAGGTAGCGGGCGCTTTCGCGGTAGAGCTGCATGAAGGCCCCGGCGTATTCGAGCACCTCGGCCTCGGTCTCCACCTTGCAGAGGAAGTCGGTCGCGCGAACCTTCACCCCGCCGTTACCTCCGACATGCAGCTCGTAGCCGGAGTCCACGCAGACCACACCCAGGTCCTTGATCGTCGCCTCGGCGCAGTTACGCGGGCAGCCGGAAACGGCCATCTTGAACTTGTGCGGGGTCCACGAGCCCCAGCTCATCCGTTCCAGCTGGATGCCAAGGCCGGTGGAGTCCTGGGTGCCGAAACGGCACCACTCGGAGCCAACACAGGTCTTCACCGTGCGCAGGGCCTTGCCGTAGGCATGGCCGGAGACGAACCCGGCCTTGCCGAGATCGCGCCACATGGCTGGCAGGTCGCTCTTTTCCACGCCCAGCAGATCGATGCGCTGGCCGCCGGTGAACTTGACCGTGGGCACCTCGTAACGCTCGGCCACCTCGGCGATCGCGCGCAGCTCGGCCGGCGTGGTCACCCCGCCCCAGATGCGCGGGATCACCGAGTAGGTCCCGTCCTTCTGGATGTTGCCGTGGGCGCGCTCGTTGATGAAGCGCGACTGGGCGTCGTCCTGGTACTCCTTCGGCCAGGCCGCCAGCAGGTAATAGTTGAGCGCCGGGCGGCAGACGTGACAGCCGTTCGGGGTCCGCCAGTCGAGGGCCTGGAAGACCGCGTCCATGGTCTTCAGGCCGTCGCGGGTGATCGCCGCGCGCACCTCGTCGTGGCTGTGGTCGGTGCAGGCGCAGACCGGCTTCTTCGCCGGGGCGTCGGAATAGTCGCCGCCCAGCGCGGTCGCCAGCAGCGACTCCACCAACCCGGTACAGGAGCCGCAGGAGTTCGAGGCCTTGGTATGGGCACGCACGTCCTCCAGCGTAAACAGCTTGTGCTCGCTGATCGCCTGGACGATCTCGCCCTTGCACACACCGTTGCAGCCGCAGATCTCGGCGTTGTCCGGCATCGCCGCCACCCGCGAGGCCTCGTCGCCGTGGCCGGAGTCGCCGATATGCGCCTGCCCGAACAGCAGGTTCTCGCGGATGTCGGCGACCGGCGTGCCGTCGCGCATCAACTGGAAGTACCAGGAGCCATCCAGGGTGTCGCCGTAGAGCACCGCGCCCTGGATGCGATTGTCCTTCAGCACCAGGCGCTTGTAGACGCCGCGCGCGGCGTCCTGGAACACCAGATCCTCGGTGGTCTCGTCACCGGTGAAGTCGCCGGCGGAGAACAGGTCGATCCCGGTCACCTTCAGCTTGGTCGAGGTCATCGAGCCCTCGTAACGCCCGATACCGTATTCCGCGAGGTGATTGGCGCAGACCTTGGCCTGCTCCCACAGCGGCGCGACCAGGCCATAGGTGGTACCGCGATGCTGCACGCACTCGCCGACCGCGTAGATCGCCGGGTCATACGTCTGCATGGTGTCGTTCACCACCACGCCGCGCTCGCAGTGCAGCCCGGCGGACTCGGCCAGCGCGGTGTTGGGGCGGATGCCGACCGCCATCACCACCAGATCCGTGGCGATCTCGCTGCCATCGGCAAAGCGCACGCCGGTCACCCGCTGGTTCCCGAGGATGGCCTGGGTCTGGTGCGCCATGCGGAACTGCAGGCCGCGTTCCTCCAGCGAGGCGCGCAGCATGCCGGACGCCGCGGGGTCCAGCTGGCGCTCCATCAGGTGATCCATCAGATGCACCACGGTCACGTCCATGCCCTGGCGCATCAGGCCGTTGGCGGCCTCCAGCCCCAGCAGGCCACCGCCGATGACCACCGCGCGCTTGTGCTCACGGCTAGAGGCCTGCATCGCTTCAACATCGTGGATGTCGCGGAAGCCCACCACGCCGTCGAGGTCGGCCCCCGGTACCGGGATCATCACCGGATCCGAGCCGGTCGCCAGCAACAGCCGGTCATACGGCGCCTCGGTGCCGTCTTCGGCGATCACCCGGCGGCTTACGCGGTCGATCCGCTCGATGCGCTTGCCCTTGTGCAGGGTGATCCCGCGCTCGGCATACCAGGCATCGTCGTTCAGCATGATCTCGTCGACGGTCTTCTCCGAGGCCAGCACCGGCGAGAGCATGATGCGGTTGTAGTTGCCCCAGGGCTCGGCCCCGAACACGGTGATGTCGTACATGTCGGGCTTGAGTTTCAGCAGCTCCTCGACCGTGCGCATCCCGGCCATGCCATTGCCGATCAGGACCAGCCGCGGCTTGTCGTTTGACGTGTTCATTACGCAGCCTCCGCTTCCGGGTTCTTGTGACGCTCGTGGAGGAAGCGCAGGACCTCGGCCCGGTAGTGGTTGTACTGCGGGTTGTCGGCCATCGCCAGACGCTCGCGCGGCTTGGGCAGGTCAATCTCCAGGATCTCGCCGATGGTCGCGGCCGGGCCGTTGGTCATCATCACGATGCGGTCGGACAGCAGTACCGCCTCGTCGACGTCGTGGGTAACCATCAGCACGGTGTTGCCAAGATCCGACTGGATGCGCATCACCTCGTCCTGCAGGTGGGCCCGGGTCAGCGCATCCAGCGCCCCGAACGGCTCGTCCATCAGCAGTACCTTCGGCTCCATCGCCAGTGCCCGGGCGATGCCGACACGCTGCTTCATGCCGCCGGAGATTTCGTCCGGGCGCTTGTCCAGTGCATGGCCCATGCCGACCATCTCCAGCGTCTGCAGGATCCACTCGCGCCGCTCGGCCGCCGACTTGGTGCCCTTGAAGGTCTTGTCCACCGCCAGAGCGACGTTGTCGCGCACCGTCAGCCAGGGCAGCAGCGAGTGGTTCTGGAACACCACGCTGCGATCCGGTCCCGGCTTGCTCACTTCACGCCCGTCCAGGATCACCGCGCCGGTGCTGGTCTCCAGCAACCCGGCGACGATGTTGAGCACCGTCGACTTGCCGCAGCCGGAGTGGCCGATGATGGAGATGAACTCGCCGCGGTCCACGTGCAGGTCGACGTCGCGCAGCACCTCGGTAGCCGAAGGCCCTTCGCCAAAGGTCTTGTGGACGTGTTCAATGGAGAGATAGCTGGTCATGATGTTTCTCCTGTAAGGGGCCGGCTCAGCCGGCCTGCGTGCCACGGGTAACCCAGTTGCCGACGATGGCAACCAGACGGTCGAGGAAGAACCCGACCAGGCCGACGTAGACGAGCGCGAGCACGATGTCGCTGAGCATGGAGGCGTTCCAGGCATCCCAGATAAAGAAGCCGATACCAACACCACCGATCAGCATCTCGGCGGCCACGATCGCTAGCCAGGCGAGACCGATCCCGATGCGCAAACCGGAAAAGACATACGGCGCGGCGGCCGGGAGCATGATCTTGGTGAAGTACTCGAAGCCGTTCAGGCGCAGCACGCGGGCCACGTTCACGTAGTCCTGCGAGATGTTCCGGATACCGACGGAGGTGTTGATGATGATCGGCCAGATCGCGGTGATGAAGATCACGAAGATCGCCGACGGATTGCTGGCCTGGAACGCGGCCAGCGAGATCGGCAGCCAGGCCAGCGGCGGCACGGTGCGCAACACCTGGAACAACGGGTCCAGACCGCGCATCGCCCAGGTGGACTGACCCACCAGCACGCCCAGGCCAATGCCGGCGACCACCGCCAGCGCATAGCCATAGGCCACGCGCTCGAGGCTGGCCAGCAACTGCCAGGCCATGCCGACGTCGTTGCCGCCGTAGTCATAGAAGGGATTGACGATCAGTTCCCAGGTGTCGGTAATCACCTGGCTCGGGGCGGGCAACACGGCTCCCGGGGAGGACGCCATCATCTCCCAGATAAGCAAAAAAAGCGCTGTGACGACCACCGGCGGCACCACGACCGCGGCAGTATTGCGCAGGCGCCGGGCCCAGGCCCCGGGATCTGCCCCGGGGCGCGGCTGGGGTCTGGCCGCAATGGTGGTGGCCTTCCGGGCCACGGGCCGGGTGGGCGATGCCTCGACCACCGGGCGCTCGCGCCCGGAGCCGAAGGTCATGGTGCGGTCGAGAATGGCACTCATGGCGGAATCCTCTTGAATCGTTTTTTCGGGTGTCGTCGGGCCACCGCGTCAGGACGCGATCGCCTTGATGTCCAGGCTGTCGAGATAGGCCTGCGGGTTCTCGGGATCGAAGACCTTGCCGTCAAAGAAGGCCTCCTTGCCGCGCGAGGTGGACGCGGGGATGTCGGCAGAGTCGATACCGAGCTCGGCGGCCGCCTCGCGCCAGATGTCCTCGCGGTTGACCTCGTCCACCAGCGCCGGCATGTCCAGATCCGGCGGCAGATAACCCCAGCGGATGTCCTCGGTGAGGAACCACAGGTCGTGGCTCTTGAACGGGTAGGAGGCGTGGTCCTTCCAGTAGCGCATCTGGTCCGGGTGGTCCTCGACCACGCGGCCGGTGCCGTAGTCGAAGTTCCCCTGCATGCGGTCGATGATGTCGCCGTACGGGGCGTGGATGTAGCGCCGGCGCGAGCAGATCTCGGCGACCTCCTCCTTGTTCGCCGGGTCCTCGCAGTACATCTGCGCCTCCATCACCGCCATGGTCAGGGCGCGCGCCGCGTTCGGATGAGCCTCCACCCAGTCGGCACGCATGCCCAGCGCCTTCTCCGGGTGGTTGTGCCACAGTTCGCCGGTGGTGTTGGCGGTGTAGCCGATGCCCTGATTGATCAACTGCATGTTCCACGGCTCGCAGACACAAAAGGTGTCCATGGACCCGACGCGCATGTTGGCAACCATCTGCGCCGGCGGGACCACGATGGTGGCGATGTCGCGGTCCGGATCGATCCCGCCGGCGGCCATCCAGTAGCGGATCCACAGATCATGGGTCCCGCCCGGGAAGGTCATCGCCGCACGAATGTCGTCACCGCCGGCGGCCTTCTCGGCCAGGGCGCCCTTGAACTCCGTGGTGTCGGTGCCGACCTTCAGGTCCGCGTACTCGTCCCCGACCGAGATGCACTGCCCGGCCAGGTTCAGTCGCGCGAGGATCGTCATCGGCGTGCCCCGGCGATGGATCAGGTAGGGCATTGGCGTGAGAATGTGCGATCCATCGATTCCGCCGCGTTGCGACCCCAGATCCAGGTTGTCGCGCACCGTGCCCCAGGAGGACTGCTTCAGCACCTGCACATCGGGCATGCCGTGAGCGGCGAAAAAGCCCTTCTCCAGCGCAATGAACAGCGGTGCGGCATCCGTCAGCGCGATGAAGCCGAGCTTCGCCTCGGTGGTCTCCGGCTTGCCATTGCCGGCCTTCGCATAGCCCCAGGGCGCCGCGCCCGAAAGGCCCATTGCCGTGGCGCCGATTCCGGCGGCCATGCCGCCCAGGAAACGCCGGCGCGACAGGCCGGAGGTGTTCTTCGTGTCGTTCGTTTGATCGGTCATTACGGGTTCACTCCCCTTGTCAGCAAACACATCCCAAAAACGACAAAAGGCGTCGCATCAGCCCGGCCGCTTGTGCAGCCGGGTGATGGACGCCTTTGTCCAGTCTCACGGGAGCCCCGGTCATCGGGTCTCCCTGTTGTCAGGCGACGAACCGCCGTTGGCTCGTCTTGCCCATACTCCTGCAGGAGGTGTGCCAATTAGCCGTTGCTAGGCGACCATGCGGGAAACAATCGCCACGTGGCGCGGAAAAATCGGATGGTTTCGAACACCGGGTCGAACGCTTGCGGGAAGCCCGAAGTCCGGAAGCCGATCCCTAAGGCACCAGCCTGGGGCGCACTTGCGGTGCAGTTGACCTGCAATAGTGCGCTGCCAGAGGGCGACCTAACCCGCCGTAGGAGCCGCCTTGGCGGCGAAGCCCCTGCCCGCGCCGGACTTTGGCAGGGGCTTCGCCGCCAAGGCGGCTCCTACAGGCCCTTCCCCAGCAGGTCGGACATGGCGACGGTCGCCTCGGCCACCTCGGCCAGACGCCGGTTCTGGTTCATCGCAGTCTGGCGCAGGAGCTTGTAGGCCTGGTCCTCCGTCAGGCCGCGATGCTGGATTAGCAGTGCCTTGGCTCGCTCAATCGTCTTGCGCTCGGCCAAGGCCTGGCGCGCCGCCTGCAGCTCGTCCTCCACCGACTGCAGACGACTGGCCTGGCGTTGCACCAGGTCCATCACCGAATGTCCGACGATCGGCACATTGAGCGGGTTATCGCCGCCCACGCCGTCGGAATCCAGCCCCTCGGGCGCACCGAAGAACACCGCATACGGCACGCTGTCACGCAGCTCCGACTCGGCCAGCTGCGCGATACGGTCACGCACCGCACCCAGGTCCGCGCGATCCGCCGCGATACGCGCCGAACAGCACTCGTTCAGATGCATCTCCAGCCGGTCCTCGATCTCCTTCATCGCGTCGATCCGCGCGGTGGCGCAGGCAAACCAGGCCTCGGCCCGCGCCGGGTCCGGCTGGCCATCGGCCTGGGTGCAGGCCTGACGGCGCAGGCGCTCGACCTCGGCCGCGAAGCTCGCGCCCTGCAACTGACGCCAGGCACCGCAGGCCGATTCCGGGGCAAACTCGGAGAAGATGTGAAACGAACGCTCCTGGGCATCGATGCGGTGCAGCAGGGCCTGACGCAACTCGCCGTCGAACACGCCCTGGCCAAAGCCGGCCGCGCCGATCGCACGCTCCTGACCCGCAAGCTCCTTGCCCTGCATGAAGTTCAAAAGAGCGACCAGTGCACCGGAGACCTCCGGGTCGGTAGCCGAGTCCGCAGCCTCGAATACCACGCCCAGAAGCGAACGGATCAGTTCGCTGAAGCCGCGCATCGCCTCCATTGGCGAAAGCGTGCGCTCGTTGACCTCCTCGCGCAGGCTGGGCAGCCCGGACAGTCCGTGCAAGGCCAGTGCCATGCGTCCCAGCAACCGGCCGCGTGCATGGGCACAGGCCCCCGGCTGTAACCAGCCATCAAGGTGTTCGCGAAAGGCCGCCGCCGTGGTGTCGGATTCGGTTCGATACTGCCCCAGCTCCTCGGCATAACGCTGGCCAGCCGAGCCGATCCAGAGGCTGGAAGCGCCGCGTTCACGCTGCAGTTGATGCACCAGGGCACGGATGCGCCCGACCAGTTGCACGGCCTCCAGCAGGCGCTCCAGGCTCACTACCTCGCATTTGCGCGAGGCGACCAGGAAATCGCCAATAGCCTCTTCATACGAAACGCTCGGGGACGGGGTATTCTGGGGGAGATTCTGACTCATGCTCATGATCCGCGGATGCCTCGCGGAACAAACAAGCACGCGATGTGCCAGTTCGGGGCACTGGCAGGGGCGGGAGATCAGAACGAGCGGGGGATCACACCCCCGCCCGCGAGCAACGATGAACGATCAGAAGCTCATCGAGCGGTCGAACTCGGCGACGGCCTGCACGTACTGGCCCATGCCGGCCATCTCGGCGTTCGGCAGGAAGTTGTGTTCGCCGACGTCGCGGCCCTTGGCGCAGGCCTCGCAGGCCCAGAACGGGACGCCTTCACTGACCAGTGAATCGACGATGTCCTTCATTGCCGGCATGTTGTGGCCGACGATCTTGTCGTAGACATTGCGGTTGGCGATGTTCACGGCCTCGCCCTGCAGCCAGACGGTCACGTCATGGCCCTGCTGCTTGGCCACGTTGGCGGCGATCATGCCGAGCGTCGCACGGGTGGGGTCGTCGGTACCGGCGGTGACAGCAACAATAAAGCGCATGGGGTTCTCCTGAGTGCTTGAAACGTGCTGCAACCGTAGCGGCAGGCACGCCCGGCGTCGATTTCCCACAAGCCGCGGAGAAACACTCGGATCAGGGCCTGCCCCTCGCCGTAACGCTGGTCCGGTAGAGCTTGAAGGCCATCAGCAGCCAGGGGATGGCGTGCATGACCAGGTCGAGGATGTCCCACAACCGGTTCAGCTCGCCGGCCAACAGCCAGCGCAGCTTCTCCGCGACATGCGGCTCGGGGATCCAGGGGGCCAGGCCCAGCGTGGCCACCAGCAGGGCAAACAGCCACAGCGGTGCGCGATCGACCCAGCGTACGAAGGCTTTCATCGCGCGCATCCTACCCAAGGCCCGCGCACGGCGCAGCCCGTTCTTGCCGGTAACGGGGCCGCCTTCTACACTTTTGCCTGCTTCAGGGGGGCGCGACGCGGCAGGCCCGGGAACCCCCTGGCCTCACCGCTGCCCGCATTGGCCGCCTGGCCCGGAAGACCATCATGGAAGCCCTGCTCGTCTCCACCGTCATCGTCGCCATCGCCGAGATGGGCGACAAGACCCAGCTCCTCGCGCTGCTCCTGATCTGCCGCTACCAGCAGACCTGGCCCATCATCTGGGGCATCGTGGTGGCGACCCTGGCCAATCACTTCCTCGCCGCGCTGGCCGGCGTCTGGATCGGCGCGAGCGTGCCGGACGCGTGGCTGCGCTGGGGGCTGGGGCTCGGCTTCATCGTCATGGCCGCCTGGGTGCTGGTGCCGGATAGCGAGGACGAGCTGCCAGCCCCCTCGAAACACGGCGTGTTCTGGACCACCACGGTGCTGTTCTTCCTGGTCGAGATGGGCGACAAGACGCAGGTGGCTACCGCCGCGCTGGCCGCGACCTTCGACAACCTGATCCTGGTCGTGATCGGCTCGACCATCGGCATGGTCGTGGCCAATGCGCCGGTCGTATGGCTGGGACAGCGCTTCGCCTGCCACCTGCCGCTGCGGCTGCTACGCGCGCTCGCCGCGCTGCTGTTCTTCGCCCTGGGCCTCGGAGTCCTGCTCGCCTGGGTCTGACTCCGAGCGCAGCATCTTCTGTCCCAGCCAGATGCGCCGCACCAGGCGCGGTAGCAACAGCAGCAATGCCAGCACCGCGAGCAGCGCCAGACCCAGTTGCACCCCGCTGTCGGCCCCGCTGGCCACCTCGCGGGTGGCATGCCCCAGCCAGGCATAGGCGAACAGGCCCGGGATCAGCGCCACCACCGTCGTCAGTGCAAACACGGGCAGCGGCAGGCGCACCAGTCCCAGGGCATAGTTGGTGGGCGCAAACGGAAACACCGGCACCAGCCGGGTCAGGGCCACCACACGCCAGCCCTCGGCCTCTACATCCTCGCGCAGCCGGGTACTGCGCGGCCCCATGCGCGGGACCAGCCAGGGTTGCAGCCAGGTGCGGGCCAGCATGAAGGCGATGACCGCCGCCACGGTGGCCGCCAGCAGACTAAGGGCGCCACCGGTGAAGGGGCCGAACAAGGCGCCGCCCAGCAGGATCCAGAAGGTGCTCGGCAGCGGGAACAGGGCCAGCACGACAAACGCCAGCACGAATACCAGGTAGGCCCCAGGGCCCCAGCTGAGCAGCCAGACCTCCAGCTCGCCCAGCGGAACGCCGAGGCTGGGCCACTCGGTGGTCAACAGGATCCACGCCAGCGAGATCCCGAACAGGATCGCCGCGACCGTCAGCCAGCTCTTGTGATGTCGAATCCTCATGTCACCCCGTCAGCCCCCGTCCCCGGGATCTTCACCGCCGGCGCGCAGACGCTCCAGACGCTCCGCCAGCGCGCGCTCGGTACCATCCCGGCGCGGACTGTAGAAGCGCGCTTCTTCCAGCCCTTCGGGCAGATAGACCTGTCCACGCGCAAACCCGTCCGGTTCGTCGTGGTCGTAGCGATACCCGGCACCGAAGCCCTCGGCACGCATCAGCTCGGTCGGGGCATTGCGCAGGTGCAGGGGCACGCCCGCGCTGCCGCTGTCGCGGATCGCGGCCCGCGCGCCGTTCAGCGCGGCATAGGCGCTGTTGCTCTTGGGTGCGGAGGCCAGTTCGATCACTGCCTGTACCAGCGCCAGATCGCCTTCCGGCCGGCCCAGACGTTCCATGGTCTGCCAGGCCGCCAGCACCCGCGCACCGAGGCCAACCGCGGCCAGGCCAATGTCCTCGTAGGCCATGCGCAGCAGGCGACGACCGAGGTAGTCCGGGTCACAGCCCGCATCCAGCATGCGGGTGAGCCAGTACACCGCGGCGTTCGGATCGGACCCGCGCACGGATTTGTGCAGGGCGGAGATCTGGTCGTAGAAGGCATCGCCCTGACGGTCGAAGGCCAGTGACTGCGCCCCCATCACCGCGCGCAGCGCGTCGCCGGTGATGGCGCCATCGCGCGCCAGGTCCGAGGCGGTCTCCAGCCAGTTCAGGGCACGCCGGGCATCGCCATCGGCGGCGCGTGCAAGACGCTGACGCTCCTCTGGGTCCAGCGTCAGGCCACGCCCGCCCAGACCGCGCTCGGGGTCATTGAGGGCCCGGTCGATCAGGGCCTCGATGGCCTCCGCCCCGACCGCCTCCATGCGATAGACCCGCGCGCGCGACAGCAGCGCGCTGTTGAGTGCGAACGAAGGATTCTCGGTGGTCGCGCCGACGAAGGTCAGCGTACCGTCCTCAATGTGCGGCAGCAGGGCGTCCTGCTGGCCCTTGTTGAAGCGGTGGATTTCGTCGATGAACAGCAGCGTCCCGACACCATTGCGGCGGCGGGCCTTCGCGGCTTCGACAACCGCACGGACGTCCTTGACCCCCGCCAGCACGGCGGACAGCGTGACCAGGCGCTGGGCTCCGGCCGCCGCCACCAGCCGCGCGAGCGTCGTCTTGCCGCAGCCGGGCGGGCCCCAGAGGATCATCGACGGGGTCTGGCCCTGCTCGATCGCCTGGCGCAGCGCGGCATCGGCGCCGACCAGGTGGTCCTGGCCGACCATCTCGTCGAGACGCGCCGGACGCATGCGCTCGGCCAGCGGCGCCGAGGGATCCGGGGCTACCGGGGCCGGTTCGGGTTCGGGCGAGGCCACGTCCGGATCGGGGCCGAACAGATCGCCTTCGGGGGAATCACTCATGGAGGGATTGTAACCCCTCGAGCCGAAGAGCCTTGTTCACCACGAAGTGCACGAAGGTACGAAGAAGGGCTATTGAACCACGGAGGGCACGGAGACAACCCAAGGGGGTATCACAGCCCATGGGTAGGATGCGTTGAGCGAAGCGAAACGCATCAACATCGATCACCCGGAATATCGCCGCCTTCCGACCGATGCGTTTCGCTGCGCTCAACGCATCCTACGCTCCCTGAAAGCCTTTGTTTTCTCCGTGGCCTCTGTGCGCTTTGTGGCAGATAACCCGCGAGCGGACCTCGCTCAAGGCCGATAGATGTCGGTCCCGGCCGGCGGGTCGAAGGTGAACACGCCCGGGTCGAGTTCGCCATTGCGTTCGGTCTCGTGGAAGAGGATCACGGTCTCCTGGCCGAAGATGTCGCGGAAGGCCATGCGGGTCAGGTCGCCATCCGCGGTCAGGTCCAGGTCCAGACTGGTGAAGTCGGCCTGTTCGTTGCGCGGCACCAGCACCAGGCGCAAGGCATCGCCGCCCGGCACCGGGCGCAGTGACATGCGGAAGTGCTCGTCCAGACGCTCCGGCTGGGTGATCGCGGCGATCGGCGTGGCGTCGAAGGCATCCCCCAGCGGGCGCACCGTGGCCTGCGACAGGTCCGGGTCGTACATCCACAGATCCTGCCCATCGGAGACGATGGTCTGCGGGAACGGCTCGGTCACCTCCCAGTGCAGGCGATTGGGCAGCCCCAGCTGCATGCGGCCATCGGACTCCTGCAGCACGTAGCCGGTGTCGTCGCGCACGGTCTGGGTAAATTCGGCGGAGAAGCTTTCCAGGCCATCGACAAAGCGATCCAGCGCCGCGCGGGCATCCTCCATACCGCGGTCGGCGGCCAGGGCCGGAACGGCGGTCAAGGCCAGTACCAGGCCAAGGGACAGGGCCCGCCAGAGGGCGCCCGGACACGTAAGGGGACGAGCGTTCATGCAGTCTCCAGGATGGATGAGTATGCGATTCATGATGCGCCGCGAGGCTTAACCCGGCGTGAATGTGTCGCACAGGGATGACGAACCGCGTCACGCGATCAGGGACATGGACACCAACCACGCCCTCGGGTTCGGGGCGCTCAGTCGTTCGGGCCGGGAACCAGGACCTCGCGATTGCCGTTCGACTGTACCTGGCTGACCAGGCCGGCGGCCTCCATGTCTTCGACCATGCGCGCGGCGCGGTTGTAGCCGATCTTCAGCCGGCGCTGGACGAACGAGATCGAGGCCTTGCGTGACTCGATGACCACCTGCACGGCCTGATCGTACAGCGGGTCCGATTCGTTGCCGTTCCCCTCGGGCGACTCCAACCCCGGGATGCTGGCCGCACCGGCCTCGGGCTCGTCGAGGATTGCGTCGTTGTAGTCCGGCTCGCCGGTGGACTTGAGGTACTCGACCACCTGATGCACCTCGTTGTCGCTGACGAACGCGCCGTGCACGCGCTCGGGCATCGCCTTGCCCGGCGGCAGGTAGAGCATGTCGCCGTGACCCAGCAGGTGCTCGGCACCCATCTGATCGAGGATGGTGCGCGAGTCCACGCGCGAGGAGACCTGGAAGGCGATGCGGGTGGGGATGTTCGCCTTGATCAACCCGGTAATCACGTCCACCGACGGACGCTGGGTGGCCAGGATCAGGTGGATGCCGGCGGCGCGGGCCTTCTGCGCCAGCCGGGCGATCAGCTCCTCGACCTTCTTGCCCACCACCATGATCATGTCGGCGAATTCGTCGACCACAACCACAACGAACGGCAACGGCTCCAGTTCCGGCGCCTCGGTCTCGGTGATCGCCTCCTCCGGCTTGAACAACGGGTCCTTCAGTGGCTCGCCACCGGCCTGGGCATCGCGCACCTTCTTGTTGAAGCCGCCGATGTTGCGCACGCCCATCGCCGACATCAGCTTGTAGCGCCGCTCCATCTCCGCCACCGCCCAGCGCAGGGCGTTGGAGGCATCCTTCATGTCGGTGACGACCGAACACAGCAGATGCGGGATGCCCTCGTAGACCGACAACTCCAGCATCTTCGGATCGATCAGGATCAGGCGGACGTCTTCCGGCGTGGACTTGTACAGCAGCGACAGCAGCATCGCGTTGACGCCCACTGATTTCCCGGAACCGGTCGTCCCGGCGACCAGCAGATGCGGCATCTTCGCCAGATCCGCGATCACCGGCCCGCCGCCGATGTCCTTGCCCAGCGCCATGGTCAGCGGCGACTTGTTCGAGTCGAACAGATCCGAACGCAGGATCTCCGAGAGGGCCACGATCTCGCGGTTCTCGTTGGGGATCTCCAGCCCCACCGTGGACTTGCCCGGGATCACCTCGACGATGCGCACCGCCATCACCGACAGCGAACGCGCGAGATCGGTGGACAGCCCGGAGATGCGCGAGGCTTTCACCCCGGCCGCCGGTTGCAATTCGAAGCGGGTGATCACCGGCCCCGGCTGCACCGCAACCACCTCGACCTCCACACCGAAGTCCTTCAGCTTCAGTTCCACCAGGCGAGAGAGCGCCTGCAACGACTCCTCGGAGAATCCGTCGGGCGGCGGCGGCGCCTCGTCCAGCAGGGCCAGCGGCGGGTGTGGATCCGCGCCCGTCCCCTCGGAGAACAGCGGGACCTGCTTCTCCTTCTGCACCCGCGGGCTGGGTGGCGGCGCCTCGATACGCGGCTCCACCCGCGAGGGCATGCGCTTCTCGGTACGCTTGCGTTCCTTCTCTACCCGGGTCTCGCGTTCGGCCCGTTCGCGGGCACCGATACGGCGGTCGCGGGCCGAGTCGATCGCCACGCGGGCACGCTCCCAGCCGCGCACGGCCAGCTGGCCGAGACGATCCATCAGCAGGAACCAGGAAAGCCCGGTAAACAGGGTCACCCCGGCCAGGAACAGCGCCAGCAGAACCAGTGTCCCGCCCACCAGGCTCAGCCCGGCGACCGCCCAGCCGCCGAACAGGTCGCCGAGGATGCCGCCGGCATGGACCGGCATCCCGCCCGGCAACAGGTGCAGCGCGGCCAGGGCCGAGCCGGCGATCAGCGCCACGATCAACGCCAGCCCGCGCACGGTGAGCTCCATGGGGCTGGCGATCTGCGCCTCGCGGCGATGCCGGAACAGCCACCAGCCAATACCACCCACGGCCAGCGGGATCAGGTAGGCCAGATAGCCGAGCAGATGAAAAGCGATATCAGCGAACCAGGCGCCCGTGGTGCCGCCCAGATTGCGCAGACCCTCGCCGTCGCCGGTGGTCGACCAGGCGGCATCGCCCGGGTGATAGCTCGCCAGCGCCACCAGCAGATACAGCGCCAGCATGCCAAAGATCAGCAGCGCACCCTCGCGCAGCCCACGCAGGAGTTGCCCACTCAGGCTCGGCGGTGCGGCCGGCTCTGCCGTCTTGCTGCCCTTGGCACCCTTGCCCCCGGATTTGGCCTTGCTTGCGGCCATGCGCTCCCCACTGGTCCGGCCCGCGGCGCGGGCAACTTTTCAAGGAAGCGCTGAATAAAGCCATCCTGGCTTTCTCAGCGCACGCTGCACTGCAAACGCGGTTTGCAGCTTGCTTCACAATCAACCCCCTGCGGTGGTCGATTGCGGCGGCACCTCCTTGTGCCGCCGGGAAACGCCGATGAATCGGCGTTTCCCGGGATCATCGCGCAGTTTACCGGTTAAAACGTTCTTCGGGGGGCCAGACCTGCCCAGCCTGAGAACCGAGTCCGGTCCGATCGCTTTCCGGCAGGCTGCCTCGGCTCAGCGAGCCCTGCCATTACAGGAGCGGGCCTGCCCGCGAAGCCCCCGCCCGTGTCGGCAAAGGCCCATCCCTCAGTCCCATCGATAACCCCATACCGCAAACACTGGGTCCGCATGCTTCAGCCGGCCGGCATAGGGATCATCCGCCGGCCGCGGCAGGCCGCGCAGGGAAAAGGTCGCGAGACCCGCGAAACCGGCGCGCAGGAACAGGTCCAGCACCAGCCCCATGCGCTCGAAGTCGTACAGGCGTTCCCAGACCGCAACCGCCTTGGTCGGGAAGCAGCGGTTGGAGAACGTCACCACGAACACCCCGCCCGGGCGCAGCACCTCGCGGACCGCGTGGAACACCGCCTCCGGCTGCGTCAGATACTCGACCGACGCGGTACAGGCCACGGCGTCGAAGCTCCCCGCCGCATACGGCAACTCGGGCTGCACATTGAGGTCCTGCACATGCGCGGACGCCAGGCAGGGGTTGTCCGCCAGCTCCTGCGTGTTCATACCCAGCCCGATCACCGCTTCCGGCGTCTCCACCCGGTCCAGGTGCGACTCCCAGCTGCTCATCAGGTCGAGCACCCGCGCACCGGGCGGGATGCAGGCGCCATACAGTGCGGCGATCTCGGCGCGCGCGGTGGCATCCAGGTGGTGTACCCGGCGGGGTTCGGCATAAAACGCGGCATCGGGGTCCGGATCCTCGCGTTCCAGCGCGCCGTCGGTCCAGAAGTCGGTCGGCCGTCCGCGCCAGCGGGCCTGCATGCCCGGCCCGCGGGCCGTCAGCAGCCGGGCCACATCCACCGAGTGGTCGTCATCACGCCCGTGGGCGTGGCGGGCCATGACCCGCGCCTGCAACCGCAGCTCATGGTCCGCCAGTGGATGGTTCAGATCCGCCACCAGGCGGTCCTCCTCCAGCGCCCCGACCCGGAACAACTCGCGATCCCCGGCATCGATGCCCGCATGGCCGGCAATGAACGCCCTCGGGTAAAAACGACCGGCACGGGGCTCCACCCGGCGATGCCTGCGCAGGCCACGATTGAACGCCGACGCCGGGAGCTCCCGCACCCGATCCACCTCGGACGGCGGGACCAGGGCCGCGGCTGACGCCCGGGAGGCCTCGTGTACCGCCCCCACTCCCAGCCCGTGCAGGGCGGCGCCCAGATCACCCGGCCAGTGGTCCCGCTCCGGCAACAGCCTCGGCAGAAACAGACATTCGCGGTGACGGGCCTCGTCACTCGCCCAGTCCAGCATGAACCCGATATCCGCTACGTCGCCCGGGTTCGACCGGGATGGCGCCTCGATCCAGTTGGCAAACGGGTCCCGCATGGGCTCTCTCCTGACGCGGCAACACGGACTGCCACGGTGACAGCGTACCGGTTATGGTACGACCAAGCCCGCACCGGAAGCTCGCATGCCCCGCTCCCTGATCGCGCCCTCCGCACTGCTCGCCACGGCCC
The DNA here is from genome assembly GCF_000381705.1 of Thioalkalivibrio sp. AKL7. Lineage (NCBI taxonomy): Bacteria > Pseudomonadati > Pseudomonadota > Gammaproteobacteria > Chromatiales > Ectothiorhodospiraceae > Thioalkalivibrio > Thioalkalivibrio sp. AKL7. The sequence continues at coordinate 30,389 of NZ_KB906952.1, forward strand.
TTTGGTTGCTCGCCGCCTTGCTGGCGATCCCCGCCGCCCAGGCCCAGGAGACGGGGGCCAGCGCCGCCGACCTCGATTCCAACCTGCGCGTGGGCACCCGCTTTGTGTCGCCGTTCGTGATCGCCCCGGACGCGGCCGACGCGGCCCCGACCGGCATCGCGATCGAGCTTTGGGAACGGGTAGCGGAACGCCTGGAACTGGACTACGGGTACCGGGAGGTCAGCCTCGAGGCATTGATCACAGGCCTGGGGGACGACCGCATCGATGTCTCGGTCGCGGCCCTCACCGCGACCGCCGAGCGCGCCGAGCGCGTCGACTTCACCCATCCGTACTACAGCACCGGGCTGTCCATTGCCGTGCCCCAGCAGGGCAACCCGGTCGCCGGCGCCCTGCGGGCATTCATCTCGATGCCATTCCTGATGGTCATCCTCGCGCTCGCCGGCCTGCTCCTGCTGGTCGGCGCACTGCTGTGGCTGTTCGAGCGTCACCGCAACGCCGACGAGTTCGGCGGCAGCTCCGCACAGGGGCTGGGCTCGGCCTTCTGGTGGGCCGCCGTCACCATGACCACGGTCGGCTACGGCGACAAGGCCCCGCGCACCCTGCCCGGCCGCGCGATCGCGCTGGTCTGGATGTTCGCGGCCCTGATCCTGGTTTCCACCTTCACCGCCGCAATCGCCACCACCTTGACCGTCAGCTCACTGGATACCGGCATCCAGAATGTCTCCGACCTGGAGGGCCAGCGCATCGCCACCATCGGCGGCTCCAGTGCCGCCGCCTGGCTGGACGACCAGGGCTTCGCCTACCGCGACCACGCGGACCTGAGCTCCGCCCTCGACGCGGTCGCCAACGGGCACGCCGACGCGATGGTCTATGACGCCCCGCTGCTGCGTTACCAGGTGCGCGAACACTTCGCCGGTCAACTGGAGGTGCTACCCGTCGAGTTCCTGCGCCAGGACTATGCCCTGGCCCTGCCCCAGGGCTCGCCGCTGCGCGCCCCGATGAACGTGGCTATCCTCGAGATTCTGGAATCCGACGAGTGGCAGCGGGTGCTGCGCCGCTACCTCGGTAATTGACGCGAACCGCAGCAGGGAGAGACGCCTCATGGCGGAGACCTTTCTGGTGGCCATCATCGACCAGGACCGCGAAGAACAGGCCCTGGCCATCGCCGACGAAGAAGGCGGCGCGGACGGCACGGTGTTGCACGGCTCGGGCCTCGGCTTCCCCGAGCACATGACCTTCCTCGGTGTGACCTACCAGGGCAACGAATCGGTCTGTGTATGGCAACTGGAGACCGAGCAGGCCGAACGCATCGCCCGCCGTCTGAACCTGGAGATGGACTTGTTTCAGCCCTACAACGGACTTGCCTTTACCCTGGATACCGCCGCGCTGCAGGGCATGGAATTCGTCGGCCACCTGACGCATACGCCCTGACACGTTCCGAACGCCGGAGACTTCGCCATGCAATTCGTTCTGCTCGTCGCCGTAGTCCCTCGCAGTCAGGCCGATCGCGCCATCGAGATTGTTCAGCGTGTCGGAGCCGCCGGACTGACCCTGCTGGACGGTCAGGGCATCGCCCAGCTGCGGCGCAACCCGGTGATGGACCTGAAAGACTCGTCCGGCCGCAAGGTGTTACTGATGGTCCTCGAGGCCGGACTGGCCCGACGCATGCTGGAGCGGCTGGACACGGAACTGGACTTGAGCCAGTTGGGCAACGGCTTTGCCGTCACCCTGCCCATCAAGGACATCGCCGGGATCAAGCCGGAGCAGATCGAACACCTGCTGCGCACGCTCCCGGACGGCCCCGCGTAGCCTTCAACGCCAGGGCGGCTCCACGCCCTCGACGCGGTATTCGCGGCGCAGGGCGCGCATCAGGCTGAAGCAGCAGAAGACCAGGATGATCGCGACCGGCAGCCCGGCGGTCAGCGAGCCGGTCTGCAGGCTGTCCAGCGCGCGTTCGCCGCCGACGATCAGCAGCGTGGCAGCCACCGCGCCCTCGATAATGCCCCAGATCACACGCTGGCGCTTGGGCGAGTGCTTCGAGCCGCGCGAGATCAGCGCATCCACCACGAAGGTACCCGAAGCCGAGGAGGTGATGAAATAGGTCGCGATCAGCAGCGTGGCGATCCCGGAGGCGAGGGTCGTCCACGGCAGCTGGGCCAGGGTCGCGTAGAGGGCTACGGTGGTGTCCTCGGCGACCGCAGCGGCGATGCCCGCGCCTTCATCGAACAGCTCCATGTGCAGCGCGGTCCCGCCGAAGATCGCCATCCAGGCGAACACAAACAGCGTGGGCAGCGCGAGCACGCCGACGATGAACTCGCGGATGGTACGCCCGCGCGAGATGCGCGCGATGAAGATGCCCACAAACGGCGACCAGGCGATCCACCAGGCCCAGTAGAACATGGTCCAGTCCTTCTGCCACTCGGAGCCGCCGATTGCGTCGGTGTACAGGCTCAGCTCGATCAGCTGCTGGAAGTAGCCGCCGGTGGAGTCGAGCAGGAAGCGCAGGATGAACAGCGTCGGCCCGGCAAACAGCACGAACAGCATGAAGCTGATCGCCAGCACCAGGTTGAACACGCTGACCCACTTGAGCCCGCGATCCAGTCCGGAGAGCACCGACAAGACGGCCACCGCCGTGATCGCTGTGATGATGCCGACCTGGTACCAGTGCGAGACCGGCATGTCCACGAGCACGTTGAGCCCGGTGTTGAGCTGCATCGCGCCGAAACCCAGCGAGGTGGCCAGCCCGAACAACGTGCCGAACACCGCAAGGATGTCGATCACGTGCCCGATCGGGCCGTAGATGCGATCCCCCAGCAGCGGGTAGAAGATCGAGCGGATGGTCAGCGGCAGGCGGTGGCGGAAGCTGAAGTACGCCACCGACAGCCCCAGCACCACGTACACCGCCCAGGCATGCAGCCCCCAGTGGAAGAAGGTGTAGACCATCGCCTGGCGCGCGGCCTCGGCGGTCTCGCCATCACCGGTCGGCGGGTTCTGATAGTGCAGGACCGGCTCGGCCACGCTCCAGAACACGAGGCCAATGCCCATGCCGGCCGAGAACAGCATCGCGAACCAGGCGGCGAACCCGAATTCCGGCCGGTCGTCCGGCTGCCCCAGCCGGATCGCGCCGTAGCGGCTGAACCCCAGCCAGACCAGGAACCCGAGGAAGAACGTGACCACCAGCAGGTAGCCCCAGCCGAGGTATTCGGTAATGAATCCGTGGATGCCGTCGAACACCATGCTGGCGGTGGACGGCAAGGCCACCCCGAAGGCAACAAACACCACCACCATGATCCCGGAGGCGGTGAACACGGTGGGGTTGACGGTGGAGAAAAAGGCTTCCGGGCGGTACTGGCTCATGATGAACGGCCTGGCTTCAGTCCGGGGATGGGCATCAGTTCGACGCGTCGGAGTCCGGGGTGCCCGCACAAAGCCCGCCGGTCAGATCGGCCTTGGCCAGCACATGCCCCTCGGCCGCGACGTCGAACTGCGTACGCGTCGCACCCGGCGCCAAATCCAGCGCCTCATCCAGGGCGAGCAGGCGGAAACGATAGTGGTGGCAGCCCTCCGGCGGGATCGGGCCCAGATACCCGGCCTTGCCGAAGGCATCCAGGCCCACGCGCCCCTGACTCGGCAGATGCAGCGAGTCCACCCGATGCGTGTCTGGCGGCAGGTTCCAGACCAGCCAGTGCGTCACCTCGCCCAGCGGCGAATCCAGGTCCTCGAGGATCAGCGCGAGGCTCTGTGCGCCATCCGGAACCTCATGAATCTCCAGTGGTGGCAGCTCGTTGGCATCGCGGGCCGACACCTCGGTCGGCATCACTTCGCCGTCACGGAAGGCAGGACTGATCAGCCGCATCCCCTCGTCTCCTGTATCCACAGATCCTCAGCCTCCCCCGCCGCCGCCAGCGGGTCAACCGCCGCGAGACCGGATCGCGACCGGAATTGCTCCCGGTCAACGAACCAACCCCGCACGGTTGCACACAGAGCCCGCTCCGTGCGTACACTTCGAGACATGGCACAGCTCACCTTCAAGGGCGCGACCGGCGAGGTCACCGGGTCGCGCTATCTCCTCGAGACCGACGGCGCCCGCATCCTGCTGGAATGCGGCCTGCATCAGGGCGGCAATGACGCCGACGAGGCCAACCGCGAACCGCTCGCGGAACTCGCCGGTCAGCTCGACGCCGTCGTCCTGTCCCACGGCCACCTGGATCACTCGGGGCTCCTGCCCAAGCTGGTGCGCGACGGCTACCACGGCCCCATCTACTGCACACCGGGGACCGAGGAGTTGCTCGAGATCATGCTCGAGGACGCCGCCTTCGTGATGAGCAAGGACATCGAGTGGGAGAACAAGTGGCGCCGGCGCGCGGACAAGCCCCTGGTCGAGCCGGTCTACGACATCGACGACGTCGCGACCACTCTGGGACTCTGCAAGGCCGTGCCCTACGGTGACACGCAAACCATTGCCGGCGACATCCGGCTGACCTTCCGGGATGCCGGGCACATCCTCGGCTCCGCGATCGTCGACCTGATCGTGCCGTCCGGCGGGCGCGACCGGCACCTGGTCTTCTCCGGCGACCTGGGCAACCCCGACGCCGTGCTGATGCACGAACCCGCGCGGATGGAACACGCAGATCACGTGCTGCTGGAAAGCACCTACGGCGATCGCGACCACCGGCCGATGGACGAGACCATCGAGGAATTCGCGCAGATCCTCGCGGAGGCCGCCGCCAGCGGTGGCAACGTGATGATCCCGGCCTTCGCGGTCGGGCGCACCCAGGAGATCCTCTACCACCTGGGCATGCTGCACCACGCCGGGCGCCTGCCGCAGCAGAAGGTATTCCTCGACAGCCCGATGGCGATCAAGGTGACCGAACTCTACGCGCGGCTGCACAAGTCGCTGAAGAGCGAGGATATGGAGCGCCTGCACAAGGCCGCGAACGGCGACCCGAGTGGCTACCTGCCCGGGCTGCAGGTCTGTCGCACGGTCGAGGAATCCATGGCGATCAACCGCATCACCGGCGGCGCGATCATCATCGCCGGGGCCGGCATGTGCAACGGCGGGCGCATCCGTCATCACATGAAATACAACCTGTGGCGGCGCGAGGCGCACCTGGTCATCGTCGGCTTCCAGGCCTCGGGTACGCTGGGACGGCGGCTGGTCGATGGCGCCGAGCGGGTCAAGCTGCTGGGCGACGAGGTCGCGGTCAACGCGAAGGTCCACACCCTGGGCGGCTTCTCCGCCCATGCCGGGCGTACTCAGCTATTGGACTGGGCACGCGGCTTCCGCGACCAGCCGATGTTCCACCTGGTTCACGGCGAGCCGGAGGCGCGTGATGCGCTGGCTGCCGGACTGCGCGACGAGCTGGGCGCCGAGGCCCACGTGCCGGCCTTTGGCGAGACCATCACGCTGTAATCCGCTCGCATGCCGGAGGCCGAAGCCGTCAGCACCTACGCCCTGATCGCCGGCTTCCTCGGCGGTCTCGGGCTGTTCCTGCTCGGCATGACGCTGCTGACCGACGGGCTGAAGACCGCCGGCGGCAAGGCCCTGCAACACATCCTGGGCGTGTGGACGCGGACTCGCCCGCGCGCGCTCGCCTCCGGGATGGGCGTGACCGCGCTGGTCCAGTCCTCCAGCGCGGTCACCGTCGCCACCATCGGCTTCGCCAACGCGGGGCTTTTGACCCTCGGCCAGTCGGTCTGGGTGATCTTCGGCTCCAACGTCGGCACCACCATGACCGGCTGGCTGGTCGCCCTGATCGGCTTCAACATCCGGATCGAGGCCTTCGCCCTACCGGCCATCGGCATCGGCGCACTGCTCTACCTGTTCATGAAGGCCGCACGCCCGCGCTACCTGGGTCTGGCCCTGGCCGGTTTCGGCCTGCTGTTCTTCGGGATCGACGTGCTGCGCGAGACCTTCGAGGGCCTGAGCGCGACCTTCGACCTCGGCGCCCTGGCGCGACCGGGCTTTGTCGGGCTCCTGATCATGGTCGGCATCGGTGCGCTGCTGACGGTGCTGATGCAAAGCTCGTCCGCGTCAATGGCGATGGCCCTGACCGCCGCGATGAGCGGCGCGGTACCGCTAGAGGCCGCAGCCGCCGCAGTGATCGGCGCCAACCTCGGCACCACGGTCAAGGCCCTGCTGGTCGTCATCGGTGCCACCCCGAACGCCAAGCGCGTCGCGGCCGCGCACGTGATGTTCAACGGCCTGACCGCGCTCGTTGCGCTGCTGATCCTGCCGTGGTTCCTGGCCGTGATCGCCTGGATCTGGGGCAGCACCGGAGAGGCCCCGGCCCCCGCGGTGCTGCTGGCGCTGTTCCACACCGCCTTTAACCTGCTGGGCGTGGCGCTGATGGTCCCGGTCGCCCCGCCGATGATCCGCTTTCTGCAGACGCGCTTCCGCACCCGGGAGGAAGACATCGCCCAGCCGCGCTTTCTCGACAAGCACAGCGGGGGCGTCCCCGATCTGGCGCTGCAGTCGTTGTTACAGGAAACCGAGCGCCTGGCCGACATCAGCCACTCCATGGCGCGCGAGGCCCTGCGCCCGGACCCGCCGGCCGCGGGCACCCTGGACGCGCGGCGGGCCGCGGTGGAACAGCTGACCGCTGCCATCAGCGATTTTGCCGCCCGCACGGCCAACCACCCGATGCCCGAGGCGGTCGGGCACGGCATCGCCGAGGCGGTACGTATCGCCCGCTATCATCGCGAGACTGCGGTGCTGGCCGACCAGATCGCCGAGCTTCGCCGCCACTCGACCGGCGAGGAACGCCCGATCGTCAGCGAACAGCGCCGCGCCTGGCAGGAGCAAGCGATCCGCGCCCTGGATCTCGCCAACCTGGAAAGCGAGAACGGCAGAGACCTGGCGGCCACCGAGGCCGTAAGCACGGTGGAGACGGCCTATGCCGAACTGAAGGCAGCCCTGCTGCGCGAAGGCACCTTCGGCTCGCTGAGCATGACCGAGATGGAACGCCAACTCCGCATCATCAGTATGGCGCGACGCCTGGTTACCCAGGCCGACAAGGCCCGCCGCCACACCGAGGCCCTGGAGGACCAGATCCAGGGGCTGCGCAAGACGCTGGAACCGGAGAACGCATGATCGACGCCGAAGCGATGCAGGACGCCATCACGAACCACCGGGCCGAGCCGCTGATGTTCGACGGGCTGGAATACGCCCGGCTGCTGGAGCCGGTGAATCACTACCCGCGCGGTTCCGTGGTGCTTCCGGATGGCTCGGTGGTCCCCGGCTACCCGGCCATCGGGCGCATCCAGTCGCTGGAGGCCGGGCTACCGCGCCAGTTCGATCAGCCGTTCTGGGCGGAGGAGAAGATCGACGGCTTCAACGTGCGCATCCTGCGCTGGGAAGGCCGGGTCGTCGCCTTCAGCCGGGGCGGGTTTGTCTGTGCATTCAGTACCGACCGGGTGCCGGATTTCGTGGACCTCGCGGTGTTCGAGGCGGAACCCGATCTGGTGCTGTGTGCCGAGATCGCCGGACCGGACACGCCCTATCTGGAGGGCTCCACCCCGCGCGTCGCGGACGACGTCGGCTTGTTCGTGTTCGACCTGATGCGGCTCGGCCAGCCGGGCTTTGTGCCGCAGGACGAAAAGTTTGCACTGATGGAGCGCCATGACCTGCCACCGGCGCCGCTGCATGGACGGTTCACGCCCGCAGACACCGAGGCCCTGGGCCGCCTGATCCGGCAACTGGATGCCGAGGGTGCCGAGGGCCTGGTACTGAAGACCGCGGATGGCGAGCACCGCGCCAAGTACGTGGCCGGGGGTTCCTGCATCAACGACATCCGCGTGTGTTCCGAACAGCTGCTGGACCTGCCGCCGGAGTATTTCACCAACCGTCTGACCCGCCTGGCCATCTTTCTCGCCGAACACCCGCCCGCGGAGCGCGCCGCCGTGGAACGCGAACTGGGCGCGGCCCTGCTGTCCGGGCTGGCGACCGCGGTGGACAAGAGCCGGCGCGAGGGACGCGTCGGCCACACCTACCGCTGTCGGTTCCGCGAGCGTGCCGGGGCCCAGCGCTTCATCGATCACATGCAGGCCACCGGCGGACGCCATGTGCGCTTCCTGCCGGACACGCCGCGCCAGGAGGCGAACGGCTACTGGCTGCTGGAGTTCGAGCGCCTGTTCGACCGGATCACCGGCACCCTGGCCTCGGCCCTGGCCGGTGAACGGCAGTACGACTGAACCCGGGAAGCGCTCAGAGCTCGCGCGAGTGGCCGCCGGACTCGGCCAGGTTCTCCATCACCCTACGCAGGTAGTCGGCGGTGACCAGCTTGATGCCCATGCGGTTGCCCAGCTTGCGCATGCCCTCGTCGGCGCTGGCCAGCTCGGCGTCCAGCTCCATCGCCAGCAGCACGGCATCGACGTCCTCGCGCGAATCCACCAGCCCCTTGCGCATCGCCTCGCGGAAACGCTCGCGCAGCTGGGTGATCAGCTCGGGCTTGAGCGATTCGGCCGCCCCCGCCTGGCGGGTATGCTCCTCCGCAATGCGCAGGCCGCGGTCAATCCGCGTACGCACCTCGTCGATGAATTCGTAGAGGATGTCGCTCGGCAGCATCAGGGCGAAGCGCCGCGGCGAACGCACCCAGACCACGGTCTCGAAATCGGCCGCCATGGCCTCGAGGTCACGCATGCCGCGAAACTCCTCGTACACCGACAACGGCATGTAGAACTCGGCGGGGCAATGGCGCGCCAGGGTGAGGAAGGTCCGCAGGATGTCTTCGGCATCCTCGCCGAACTGCCCGGCCACATGCGGGTTGGTGAAGACACTGGTATCCAGCACGAATCGGCGCATCACGACCTCCTGTCGGCTCCCTTCATCATCGGCAGGGGCCAGCGGCCCGTCAACCGGCGCGGATCCCCCGTCCGCGAGGACGGGTATGGCATAATCAGCGCGTCATTTCCCAGCCGGACATGGATTGCCCTTGGCCACCCGAGCGGAAGTCGAAAAGTTTCTGGAACGCCTGCGCGAGGATCTCGAACGTCACCAGATCGAGATCCCGACCCTGCCCGATGTCTCGGTGCAGGCATTGTTCATCACCCAGGACGAGTCCAGCTCCATTGTTGACCTGGTCAACCTGATCTCGCGCGACACGGCCCTGGCCTCGCGCCTGGTACGGCACGCCAACAGCCCGGCCTATCGTGGACTCACGCGCTGCGCGACCATTCGCTCCGCCGTCACGCGCCTGGGGATGGAACGCGCCCGCCAGACCATCATTGCGCTGTCGATGAAGGAGGTCTTCCAGAGCGGGAACGAGATGATCCGCGCACGCATGGAAGAACTGTGGAACCACAGCCTGGAGGTGGCGATCATCAGCTATCTGCTGGCCCGCCGGCACCCGCACCTGGACCCCGATACCGCACTGCTCGCCGGGTTGGTGCACGACATCGGCATGATCCCGATCCTGCGCCGCGCGGAGAAGACACCCGAGATCTACGAGGACCCGCGCGCCCTGCAGGCCGCCGCCGACGCCGCGCATGTCCCCATCGGCCGCGCGATGCTGAAGAACTGGAATTTCGAGCCGGAGATCATCCGTGCAGTGGCCGAACACGAGAACCTCAAGCGCGAGCCGGAGGATGGCGAACCGGTCAACTACAGCGACATCCTGCAGGCGGCCAACATCGAGAGTCACAACGCCACGCGGCATCGCCTGGCCTCCATCGACCGCAACGCGGTTGCCGCCATCCGCCGCCTAGCCGCCAAGCCCGGCACGACCCAGCTGAACTGGGAAGACGACGCGATCGGTCTGGAACACGTAAACCAGATGATTGAGTGAACCCCGCGCAGCGGGGGCGGTCTTCTCCTTACTTCCCAGGAAGGACGTCCGCATGCCCGCCATTCTCCAGCTCGTCTACGCCTCGCGCGCCACGTTTCGCGAAAACACGTCCAACCAGGGCATCGAGCCCGAAGTCAGTCGTATCCTGATGCAGTCGCGCCAGAACAACCCGCGCAGCGGGATTGTCGGCGCGCTCTACTACGGCGACGGGCACTTCTTCCAGTGCCTGGAGGGCGACCCGGATGCGGTGCGCGAAACCATCGACCGCATCCGCCGTGATCGTCGCCACGAAGAGGTCCGGGTGCTGCGCGAGCAGTCACTGGATACCCCGGGATTCGGCGAATGGTCGATGAAATACGTCCCGGCGGCCGTGGACGTTCGCCAACTACTGCAACGCTTCGGCCAACGCCGGTTCGACCCCTTCGCCTTCGACAACGACCGCATCGACGCGATGCTGGACCTCCTGCGCCACGGGCGGGATACCGCGCACGCCGAACCCGAGCGACCGGCGCCGGCCAGTCCCCAAGACGCCGCCCGCCGCACCAATCGCCTGTTGTTCGGCGTTGGGCTGATCGCAGTCGCGATTCTGGCCGGCGTGATCGGGGCTGCCGCCTACCTGCTGCTGGCCACCTAGGGAAACACTTCGCGCGCGCTCGTCGCTCGCGAGATGCGCGCATTCGGAACCCACCCCGATGGCGCCCTTCGCCCGGCCTTCATGCACCCCGCGCGCATACAACCCCGGGATTGGCGCACGCACCTCACCTATTGCCAAGGCCCCCGGTCCACCCCACCACCGGCTCGCGGCGTTCGAATACGCAGTCCGCAAGAGCCATTTCCATGGTGCTTCACGCTCCCTCCCGGGTACGTTCAGGTCCTGTCGTCCGACCCGCCACGCCGGGGCACCTTGACCCATCGCTTTTTAGAACCGCAAATCCCTTCACATTTTCAACACTCAGCGACCACAAAGAAGGCGAACGGCCGCCGTCAGTGTGCCAGCGAACAGACCCGTTAACGTCCTGCGCCTATTTTGAACCCTCATCCTGAATCCGCTGCAACGTGGCGATTCAGTCCCCTCCCGGCAATGTCGCCAGGAAGGACAGGTTTTGATGAAGCCGTTAAAACGGACATTTTTCCAAGCCGGGATATCCGTTTCGAAGGAGATTCACATGAACAAGCTACATTCATTTGCCTTTTACGCTTTGGTCACCCCAGCCATCACCCTCGGCGCAGGTTCTGTGCTGGCACAGCAGTACGATGAGCAGGACGTTGATCGCGAAGCGCAGAGCACCCAGAGTGAACAGGGCCAGCGCGCCGGCCAGTCTGACTCGAAAAGTGCGGAAGATTACCGTGCCACCCGCGACGAGGCTCGCATGCAACACCGCGGCTATATGGACTCTTCACCGGCCAACAGCATGCACGTGAGCGAGCTGATCGGCACTGATGTTAAAACCACGAGCGATGAAGATCTCGGTTCGGTCGATGACCTGATCATTGACGAGAACGGCCAGGTCGTCGCTATTGTGATCGGTGTTGGCGGATTCCTGGGCATGGGCGAGAAAGACGTCGCCATTGGCTGGGGTCACGTGACCACCTCCGGCTCGGCGGATGATCGGGAGCTTCGCGTTGACGTAACCCGTGAAGAGCTGCGCTCTGCGCCGGAGTTCGAACGCCGCGATTGATCGCAAGCACAACCCAGATCTAGTGGGATGACCAGACGGCAGGGGCGAAAGCCCCTGCCTTTTTTATGCCTGGACTCCACAGCTCCAGTACCACATACCTGCACGCGATAGTGTTCGCTGTATCGATTTCCGCCCGGCCGCGTTCTGCTCGTCCTGTACTACACGGCCGAAAATGCTGCTGCCCTGCGCACTGCCTCGATATCGTCCTGCAATGACATGGCGTGTTCGGAGCGGGCCAGTGCCATGCGTGGATGCCTTCTGGCGACCGCGATCATCGCCTGGTCATCGGTCTCGGCCAACGCACAAAAAGCCTTCTGCAGTCGGATCGCAACTTCAACGAAACCGGCACCGTCACGAGCCAGAGCCGTACATGCGTCGTCGAACAAGTCGTCGACCTCCAAGCTCGGCACGAATACCCGGTCATAGGTGATTTCCGCCACCCTGTCCTTCTCCAGCGGTGATACCCAAAGTGTAAACAGCCGGACCATTGATCCGGTTACATTGATCGCAGTCCCCCGATCATTGGTGCCAGGCGACAGCGCCTTGTCGGCGATCTCCGACAACGCGACAAGCGCGAATGTCTGTCCACTTCGCCTCCAGCATCCTTGCACACGCGCTCTTGATCCCAAGGCCTTCCAGGGCCTCTGTATATGTTGGGCAGCGCACAGACCCATCCCCGGGCTTGCCCTAGTTTGGAAGCTTCAAGCTGCCTCTACTGACCGCGTGGAAGAGGCCGACAACGAGCGGTACCACTACCTGGAGATTATCTGATGAACAAGGATCAAACCAAAGGTCATGGGAAAGAAGCCAAAGGGAAGCTAAAAGAAGTTGCTGGCAAGGCTACCGGCGACAAGAGCACCGAGGTCAAGGGTAAGGCCGAAAAGCATGCTGGCAAGGCGCAAGCCAAGTACGGGGACCTCAAGAGCGACGCCAAGAAGAAAACCGAATGATCGGCTCTGCACCCGGCGCGAAAGGTGGCCAAGAAGCCTCCAACGACACGCATGTCGGACCCACGCTAGTGAGCGCCAGCACCATTACCGGTGACGAGGTCTGCAACCTGCGGGAAGAAAAGCTCGGCAAGATCCTGGACGTGATGCTTGACATCAGCGAGGGCGAAATACGGTATGCGGTCCTGGCCTCAGGCGGTTTTCTAGGCATGGGTGACCGTTTATTCGCGATCCCGTGGAAGGCCTTGAAGCACGACAAGGAGCACAAGCGATTTTTGCTTGACGCCGATCCCGAGTGGTTGAAGAACGCACCAGGGTTTCCCAAGGATGAATGGCCCAACATGGCCGACGCCACCTGGCATTCAACTGTGGATTCCTACTACGCCAGGGATCACGCTGCAGGGTGATCGCGCGAGGTACCGGTGGAACCTTGTGGCCGGCTTAACCGTGTGGGCGCCCCCATGCATGGTGGACACTCTTAACGGTCGCGGTTTCCAGCACCGCGACTTTTCCCGAACGCCATCATTGAATAACGGATTAACGACCCCTCATCCATTAGGACGATTAACCATGGCGACTAATGAAACTCTGGCACTGAACAAGATCCTCGCAGTTGTTCTGATTGTTGTGGGCCTGATCCTGCTGTTCTTTGCGTATCGCTCCTCCCAAAGTCTCGGCGACCAGGTGACCGAGGCCGTTACCGGCCGTTTCACGGACTCCACGATTTGGTTTCTGGTCTTGGGCGCGGCTTCCGCAGCGGCCGGTGTTGGGTTGTTCTTCTTCGGCAAATCGTCAAGGACCTGAGCCAGGCCCCGACAATGCCCCACGACACGGAGGAATCCCTCGATGAAGGGGGCAGGAGGGCTGCTCAGGACCGAGCCGGGTTACGCCCGCGTAAACGACTGTTCAACGCGGCCGAGCTTCGCTTGTTCCGCTATACGGCGGTCTTGCTGTCCCTGGTGGCGTTGACCGCGCTGATTGCGGTTGTTGCGTGGGCTCTAGGCTGGATACTGAGTACGTTCTACAACCTCCTGCTGTCGCTCTCGCTCGCAGGCATCTTGGCGCTGGTGCTTCATCCAGTGGTGAATTTTCTCGAGACCCGGCTTCGCTTGCCCAGATGGCTGGCCATCATGCTGCTGATGGCGATCTTCTTTCTTGGGGTCGGCGCCCTGTTGTTCTTTCTTGTCCCCACCCTGACCGCCCAGATCGTTCAGCTGGTAACCGCCTTGCCCGAGACCCTGGCGCGCTGGGAGGATCATTTTTCTTTTTACTTTCCAGAAATTAGCGCGATGATTTCGGAACGCCTGGAAGCCGGCAAAGGGGGGGAGTCCGAGTCTTCTCTGGAAGTCACCGGAGAGACCGTTATGTCCTATTTGGGGATGTTGGCGGGTATCAGCTTCGTTCCGCTGTTTCTCTTCTTCGCGCTGCTCTCGGGTGACTCGCTGCGGGGAAAGGCATCGGAACTGTTATCCATATTCCAAGGGCGCACTCAGCAGAAAATACTCTATTTCATGGATGTTTTCGTGGGATACATCACCGCCTTCTTCCAGGGCCAACTGTTGATCGCCATGATCATGGGTGCCCTGTATGCGCTCAGCTTTACGCTGATCGGCCTGCAATACGGCGTGCTTGCCGGGCTCGTGCTGGGACTGCTGAATATCGTCCCCTTCCTGGGAACCCTGATCGGACTGTTGGTGATTCTGCCCCTGGCCTACCTTCAACCGGATGGCGGCATTGAGCTATTGATGCTGACCGTACTGGCGTTCGCAGTGATACAACTGATCGAAAGCTGGTTGCTGACGCCGAAGATCATGTCCAACCGCTCTGGCCTGCACCCCGCACTCGTCATTATTTCCCTGTTCTTCTGGGGGACAGCCCTGAACGGTATGATCGGGATGGTACTCGCGATTCCTTTGACGGCGTTCTTTGTGGCCATCTGGGGCGAGATCAAGACCAGCCTGAAACACGCGCTGAGTAGCCGGGAGGACGCACGACCATGAAGGAAACGGATCCCAGTCAGGACGAGGACGGCGGTCACGACCGCAGCCAGGACATCACGCAAATCCTGAAGACCCTGGCGGCGGACATCACTCGCCTTCTTGCGGTAGAGGCGCGGCTGTTCGGACACACGGTGCTGATGATGCTCGGGCTCACCGTGATGATTGCGCTTCTGTTGGTGGGCGGCTGGCTGTTTGCCGGGGCGAGTCTGGTGGTCGCCCTGGCCAGCCTGCAGGCCTTCAGCCTGACGGGCGCGCTGCTGACGGTAACGCTGGCACATCTGGTGCTGGCGGCGCTGGCCTTCTGGCGACTCCGGCACATCACCCGGGACCTCACGTTCCGTGAAAGCCGGGCGAGCGTGAACAGCTTGCTCGTCCAGGCGAGATCGCTCGTTGACGCTGCAGAGCAGCAACCCCCGGAAGCAGAACCGCAGCGCCCCGAGAAATAAGTCGCGGTCAGCGAAGCGGCGAGCCGATCAGACTGGAGGCAATCCGCCAGGCTTTCATCTGGCCTGCCAGGATTCCATAGGCATATTTGATGCCGGGCATATCCAGGCGACCGGCCAACAGGCCACACCCAAAGGCAATGGCCAGCACAGCAGGCCGGCGGGCCAGGGCCCGTGCCCGGTGCAGCAAGCGGTCGATCCGCCAGCGAACAAGGCCGGCACCGTGATCAATTCGGCCGCGCAAATGCGCGGCCTCCTGCCTTAACTGGTGGCCACGGAACACGATCAACGGCGCCGTAAAGCAGCCACCAAGGTCCCCGCCGCGAATGCGAGACCCAGGGAAAGCAAAGGATTTTCCCGCACGAAGCCACTAACCGATTGCAGGGCCTCTTCGGAGTGCTCCTTGACCTTCGCCCCGGCCTCCTTGGCTTTCTCCTCCGCGCTCGCCGCCCCATGGCGGATCCGTTCTTCGGCCTTGCCGGCGCCCCTGGCGGCCTGGTCTACAGTCTCGTGAGCGCGCTCCGAGATGCGATCGGTGGTGGCGTGTTCACTACTGCCTGGTGTATTCATGGCTATTTCCCGTTGCTGTGGTGGGATAAAGGTGGATGCCGATCAGCATCCACCGACAAGCAACGGAAAGTTTCTCGAAAATACCACCACCCGTCTGCGCGGTAGCGAACAAAAGCGCCAAATCCACCACCTTCTTTGAACCAGGCACACCTGACTGCGCTGGATGTACCGTGGTCGCGGGTGGTGTGGGTAATCTCGGGGGACACTGCCGACCGCACCCCGGGCTGACACTCAAGGCCCAGGACTTCGCTCACGGGGGCTACCCGCTGGGGTTCATGGGCCTGCCGGGAGCACTACAAATGGCCGGCAGCAACCCTCCTGCCCTGGGGGATGCCGGCCCTATCACGGCCACTGATAGACACCGCGATTGAGCGCGTCCCGGATGGCCGAGATCAGCTTGTTGCCTCTCAGCGTCGCGCCGGTAAAGGCGTCGATGTCGTCCACCACCTCCTCCGGCGCGTAGAGATCGAATAGGGCCGATAGCGGCCGGCCTTCGAGGTAATCGATGGCCTGACGGTGCTGGCGCATCACGGCATGAAGTTCCTCGTGCTCCTCAAGCGCCAGATAATCCACTCCCTGGTAGCTCAGGTACCGGAACCGGACGTTGTGGAAATGATGGTCCCGCAAATCGAACTGGATATTGACCTGCATCGCACCCCGGTCCGAAAACACGCCTCGATAGCGCCCGTCCAGGTACGTCCCCGGTGACAGGCCGAGCAGCACCCGGCCCGGCGGATGGGTGGCGGGTTGCCGCGTGGGTGCTGGGGCCTCGGGCCGTGCCTGGGGTGCCGGGGCATCGGCAAGTTGCCCGACCCGGTACTGTTCCAGCGTGGCGGCGGCCCTGGGGCTGTGCGGACGCCCGGGCGTCTTGTTGTACCAGCCTTTCGTGGCATCACGGCCGCACCACTCCAGCATCACGTCCTCGGAGCTGGGGTGACGCGGAATATAGTCCGTCACGTCGTACACCTGGCCGTCGATGGCCTTCCAGCAGCTCTCGGCACTGTCGTGGGCAGCGAGTTCGGGTTCCGTCACCAGGCGCTGATCGTCGTGGGTCTCGCGAGTCTCCGCGACCAGCGCGCTGACGGCCCAAAGGGTGATGATCACGGCGCAGAAGGCCACGAACGCGGTGTAGGCAATCTTGTTCACGGTCATAGGAAATCAAACGCCTCCGTATGAATACGGCCCCTGGGTACACCGGCGCGGCTTAGAAGCCCCATCAGGTGCTGCACCATGCCGGGCGGCCCGCAGATGTAGATCTCCCGTTCCGCCAGATCCGGGCAATGGGCGCGGATGAACGCTTCGTCCACGGGGCCGCGATCCTGGAAATAATGGATCTGTGCATCGAAACGCGGATGCCCCTGCGCGATCTCCCGAAGCTCGTCCATGTAATAGGCGCGGTCCGGTCGATTGGCCAGGTAGATCAGGGTGACCTCCGGCCCGGCCCCGGGCTCCCGCTGGAGGGCCCGGGCGCCGGACACGAAGGGCGTAATGCCGATGCCGCCACCGAACCAGAGTTGCCGGCGTTGCGGCTCGCATCGCTCGAAGAACTGCCCGTAGGGGCCCTCGATCTGCACGGCGGTTCCCGGCGTCACCGCCTGCAATGCCCGGCTGGCGTCGCCCAGGGCCTTGATACCCACCCGGACAACGTCCTCGCCTGGCGCCGAAGAGATGGTGTAGGGGTGCTCTTCTCCCCGGCCCGCTTCCAGGCCCGGGTCGTGGGGAGTGAGGTACATGAACTGTCCCGCGGCATGCGACATGGGCCGGCCCCTCGGGGCGAGGGTGATCTCCACCACGTTGGACGCAAGGGCGGTCACGGCCTCGACGGTATAATCATGGCGCCCCAGCCGGGGCGACAGCACCTTGCGCCAGAGCACTGCGGCAACCGCCAAGGCCGCGAGCCCCCACCAGAGCAGCGCATGCTCCACGAGCATGACCGCGTGCGCTAACGCCAGCAGGAACGCGGGCACCGACAACAGGTGCAGACGCTTCCAGCGCTGGTAATGCGGCCTGCCGAAAAACTGAAAGGTGGGCGCGAGAAAGATCACCATCAGCGCCAGTGCGCCCCAGCCCATCCACACCGCCCCGTGTTCAAGGGGCGGAAAGATCACCTGGACGGCCGCTTCCGGAGAAATGGGCAGCGCCCCGAAGGCCAGCCACACCACGTGCAGCATGATCAGGATGAAGGCCGCGAAACCCAGTATCCGGTGCAGGGTCCAGATGCGCGGCAAACCGCCGAACCAGCGATCCAGGCCCGGCAGGCGCACACTCAGCATTGCACCGACCAGCAGCGCGCTCAGACCCAGCACGCCGGCCAGGTGACCGAGCGCCGAGAGCACCTCGGCCGCGCCGGCGCCCGGCCGCGGCCACCAACGCGGCCACGCCACCAGCACCGGCAGCAGCAGCAACACCACGACAATCCAGTCACCCGCTCTGATGCGTCTGAACATGGGATCCGTTTATTCCAGGAAGTCCACCTCGGCACAGTCTAGGTAACCGCCGATCAATGTACACGCTCGCGTTAGTGCACCGTGTCTTCCGAGGCAAGGCGTAGCCCCACGGCCGGTAGTCGTGCTACCGGCCGTGGGCTAAGCAGGATCCTGAAGCCTCCGCTATGACGCCGGTCAGCACCCGCCATTGCGGGTCTTTCCACTCACTCCCACTCGATGGTGGCGGGGGGCTTGCCGGAGATGTCGTAGGTGACGCGGGAGATGCCGGGGATCTCGTTGATGATCCGCCGCGAGACATGGTCGAGGAAATCGTACGGCAGGTGGGCCCAGCGGGCGGTCATGAAGTCGATGGTCTCCACCGCGCGCAGCGCCACAACGTAGTCGTAGCGCCGACCGTCGCCCATCACGCCTACCGACTTCACCGGCAGGAAGACCGCGAAGGCCTGCGAGGTCTTGTCGTAGAGATCCGCCTTGCGCAGCTCTTCGATGAAGATCGCGTCGGCGCGACGCAGCAGGTCGGCGTATTCCTTCTTCACCTCGCCGAGGATGCGCACGCCCAGGCCCGGCCCGGGGAACGGATGGCGATAGACCATCTCGGTGGGCAGGCCCAGCTCGACACCGATCTTGCGCACCTCGTCCTTGAACAGCTCGCGCAGCGGCTCGACCAGCCCCAGCTTCATGTTCTCCGGCAGGCCGCCCACGTTGTGGTGCGACTTGATCACGTGGGCCTTGCCGGTCTTGGAGTCGGCCGACTCGATCACGTCCGGGTAAATCGTGCCCTGGGCCAGCCACTGCACGTTGTCGAGCTTTGCAGCCTGTTCGTCGAACACGTCGATGAACAACCCGCCGATGATCTTGCGCTTGGCCTCCGGGTCCTGGATACCCGCCAGGGCGCTCATGAAGCGCTCCTCGGCATCCACGCGGATCACCTGCACACCCATGTGGCGAGCGAAGGTCGCCATGACCTGGTCACCCTCGCCCTCCCGCAAGAGACCCGTGTCCACGAACACGCAGGTCAGCTGGTCGCCGATCGCCTTGTGCAGCAGCGCGCCCACCACCGAGGAGTCCACCCCGCCGGACAGGCCCAGTACCACGTGATCGTCGCCGACCTGCTCGCGCACCCGCGCGGCCATGTCGTCGATGATGTTGTCGGCCGTCCACAACGCCGCACAGCCGCAGATATCGTGGAGGAAGCGCTCGATGATGCGCTGGCCCTGGGTGGTGTGGGTCACCTCGGGGTGGAACTGCACGCCATAGAAGCCGCGATCCGGATCGGCCATGCCGGCGATCGGTGCGGAATCGGTGGAGGCCATCAGGCGGAAGCCCTGCGGCAGCTCGGTCACGTGGTCGCCGTGCGACATCCAGACGTCCAGCAGGCCGTAGCCCTCCGGCGTAGTGTGATCCTCGATGTCGCGCAGCAGCGGCGTATGGCCACGGGCGCGCACCTGGGCATAGCCAAACTCGCGACGCTCCGACGGCTCGACCCGACCACCCAACTGCGCGGCCATGGTCTGCATGCCGTAGCAGATGCCCAGTACCGGAACCCCCAGCTCGAACACCGCGTCCTCGGCGCGCGGGGGCTGGTCGACATTCACCGACTCGGGGCCGCCGGAGAGGATGATCGCAGTGGGATTGAACGCACGGATGTCGGCCGCCGGCATGTCCCAGGCATGCACCTCGGAGTAGACCCTGGCCTCGCGCACGCGGCGGGCGATCAGCTGGGTGTACTGGGAACCGAAGTCCAGCACCAGAATGCGGTGGGCGTGAAGATCCTGGGTCATGAGGTCATCCGGTATCCCGGCCTGCGGGCCGGGAGTATGTCAGGTAGGGATACCCGGCCATCGTGGCCGGGTCAGTCCATGCGGTAGTTCGGGGCTTCCTTGGTGATCGCCACGTCGTGCACATGGCTCTCGCGCATGCCGGCGGCGGTCACGCGGACGAAATGCGGCTTGGTCCGCATCTCTTCGATGTTGTGTGCGCCGACATAGCCCATGGACGAGCGCAGCCCGCCCATCAGCTGGTAGATGATGGCGACGATCGAGCCCTTGTACGGCACCCGGCCCTCGATCCCCTCGGGCACGAACTTGTCGGCCGAGCTGTTCGGATCCTGGAAGTAGCGATCGGAGGACCCTTGCTGCATGGCGCCCAGCGAACCCATGCCACGATAGATCTTGTAGGAGCGGCCCTGGTACAACTCGACCTCGCCCGGGGCCTCTTCGGTCCCGGCGAACATCGAGCCCAGCATCACGCAATCGGCGCCCGCGGCGATCGCCTTGGCCAGGTCCCCGGAAAAGCGCACGCCCCCGTCGGCGATCATCGGCACACCCGTGCCCTTCAGCGCCTCGGACACATCGGAGATCGCCGTGATCTGCGGCACGCCCACGCCGGCCACGATGCGGGTGGTGCAGATCGAGCCCGGCCCGATTCCGACCTTCACGCCGTCGGCCCCGGCCGCGACCAGCGCCTTGGCCGCATCGGCGGTGGCGATGTTGCCACCGATCACCTGCACGTCCGGGTAGTGTTTCTTTACCCAGGCGACGCGATCCAGCACGCCCTGGGAATGCCCGTGCGCGGTATCCACCACCAGCACGTCCACCCCGGCCTCGACCAGCGCGGCCACGCGCTCATCGGTGCCCTCACCCACACCCACCGCGGCACCCACGCGCAGACGGCCCCGCTCGTCCTTGGAGGCATGCGGGTGCTCGGTGGACTTCTGGATGTCCTTGACCGTGATCATCCCGCGTAGCTGGAAGTCGTCGTTGACGACCAGCACCTTTTCGATCCGGTGCTTGTGCAGCAGCTCCAGCACCAGCTCGCGGTCGGCCCCCTCGGGCACGGTAACCAGGCGCTCGCGCGGGGTCATGATCTCCGAGACCGGGGCGTTCATGCGGGTCTCGAAGCGCAGATCGCGGGAGGTCACGATACCCATCAGGTCGTTGCCGGAAACGATCGGCACGCCGGAGATGTGATTGGCGTCGGTCAGCGCAACCACGTCGCCGATGCTCGCATCCGGGCCGATGGTGATCGGCTCGCTGATCACACCGCTTTCGTATTTCTTGACCTGCCGGACCTCGGCGGCCTGGGCCTCCGCCGACATGTTCTTGTGCACGATCCCGAGCCCGCCCTCCTGGGCCATCGCGATCGCCAGGTTGGCCTCGGTGACCGTGTCCATCGCGGCCGACACCACCGGGGCGGACAGCGTGATCTCGCGGGTAATCCGGGTACTCAGGTCGACATCACGCGGAACGACATTCGAATGCCCCGGGATCAGCAGTACATCATCAAAGGTAAGGGCTTCACCGAGTATCCGCATGCACCACTCCAGGCCAGGCCCGCCGGGACGCAAGGGGGAAAATCCCGGGGGCGGATAAATAGCCGTTCAGTATAGAATTCGGGCCCTTCCGGGACAAGCACAGACACACATGCAAGGGCCGTGCGCAGACGCCCGGACAGCACCCTGATAGGATGCGAATCCATCCCGAGCCCCCTGCCAGGCGAGACCCATGCCCGAGCGCGCGCCTACGGCCCGCATCACCCGACGCACCGCGCTGGCCCTGTTGCTGGCCCCCGGCCTCGGCCTGGCCACTGCGTCCAGCGCTCGCGCCGACTGGTGGCGCTTCGGTCAGGACATGTTCCGCTCGCTGATCACCCGGCCACCGGAATTCGCCGGGTTGTCGACCGCCGAGCTGATCGAGGCGGTGCACGAGGCCCTGGTCATCGCGACCCACGCCGCCTCCGAGACCCTCAGCCGGCGCAACGGCTTCTACGGCAACCCGGACGTGCGCATCCCCCTGCCCGAGGTGCTCGCCACCACACGGCGATCGCTGGGCCGACTCGGCATGGCCGCGCCGCTGGACACCCTGGAGGAGCGCATGAACCGCGCGGCCGAGGATGCGGTATGGCAGGCCCGGGAACCCTTCATCCGGGCGATCTTCGCGCTCGATCTCGACGATGCCCGCGGCATCCTGCTGGGGCCCGAGGACGCCGCCACCCGCCATCTGGAAACACAGATGCGGCCGCGCCTGACTGAGGCCATGCGTCCCGCGATCGAGCACAGCCTGGACGCCGTGGAGGCCATGACGACCCACCGCGAGCTGGAGTCGCGGATGCGCGACATCCCGTTTCTGGCAAACGTCCGCCTGGACCTGGCCGAGCATGTGCTGGAGCACACCATGGACGGCCTGTTCCACGCCCTCGCGGAAGAAGAGGCCCGCCTGCGGGTCGACCCCGTCGGGCGCGGCACCGATGTCTTCCAGCGCGTCTTCATCCGTCTGTAACCATCGAGCCCCCCCATGAGCGACGCCCCCGTCTTTTCCGTAACCGAGCTCAACCAGTGTGCCGACGGCCTGCTGCGTGACGGGCTTGGTCTCGTGCGCGTGGAGGGCGAGGTATCGAACCTGCGTCAATACGCATCCGGGCACCAGTACTTTTCGCTGAAGGACGAGAACGCCTCGGTGAGCTGCGTGCTGTTCCGCGGGCGCTCCCGCCAGGCCGCCCGCTTTGCCGACGGCGACGCCGTACAGATCCAGGGACGTGCCGGAATCTACGGCGCCCGCGGGCAGTTCCAGCTGATCGTCGAGGCCCTGCAACCGGCCGGCGAGGGCCGCCTGCTGGCCGCCTTCCAGCGCCTGAAGGAAAAGCTCGCCGCCGAGGGCCTGTTCGACGCCGAGCGCAAGCAGCCACTGCCCGCCTGGACCCACCGCCTGGGCGTGATCACCTCCACCCAGGGCGATGTGCGCCACGACATCGAACGCACCCTGGCGCGGCGCTTCCCGCTGTTGCTACCGGTCACGCTTTACCCCACCGCGGTGCAGGGTGCCCAGGCCGCCGGCCAGATTGTCGCGGCCCTGGAACAGGCTGCGGCCGAGGGCCGGGTCGACGTGCTCATCCTCGCCCGCGGCGGCGGCTCCCTGGAAGATCTGCAGGCCTTTAACGAGGAGAGCGTCGCGCGCGCCATCGCCGCCTGCCCGATCCCCGTGGTCAGCGGCGTGGGGCACGAGACCGACACCACCATCGCCGATTTCGTCGCCGACCTGCGCGCCTCCACGCCCACCGCCGCGGCGGAGGCTGTCAGCCCGGATGCCGCGACCCTGCGCCACCAGCTAGCGCGGGCCCGCGAACGCCTGAGCGGGCTGCTGGGCCAGCGCGTGGCGCGCCACCAGCAGACCCTGACCGCCCTGCATACGCGCCTGGAACGCCGCCACCCGCGGCAAATGCTGGAACGCGATGCCCAACGCCTGGACGACCAGCGCGAACGCCTGCAGCGCGCCTGGTCGCGCCTCGAGGAACGCGCCCGGGTGCGGTTGCAACACGCCCGGTTGCGTCTGGCCGGCGCCTCGCCCGGCACCCGCCTGGCATCCGCCCGCATGCGCCTGGATCACCTGCGCCAGCGCCTGGTGCGGGTACGCCCGGACCACGACATCCTGCAGCGGCGCGAGGCCCTCGCCCGCCTGCAACGCCAACTGCAAACGGCCACCCACCAGGCCCTCGTCGCCCGCCAGCGGCAGCTGGACGCCACCGCGCGCCAGCTGCGTTCACTGGGCCCGGAGGCAGTGCTGGAACGCGGCTACGCGATCCTGCAGACCACAGAGGGCGAAGTCCTGCGCGCCGCGGATCAGACCGCCAGCGGCGAATGCGTGCATGCACGTCTGGCGCGCGGGCGCCTGGACCTGGAAGTCACCGCCACACACGGCGACAACTGAGCCGCGGTCTCCCGGCCTTTAACCACCGACGGCACACAGACAATCGCGTGTAACAGGAAGACGGGAAGCGCGCGAAGGGGTAAGAAGGAAGTGGGTAGCCTGGGGTCAGCACCTGCAAGGCCATCCCGGCCGCAGCGCGGCGGAGAGCCGGGATGGCCTCCGTCACGCACACCCCCACCAACGTGCCCGCCCCCACCGCCGGGAACCCGGATACCTGGTCAGCACACCCCAAATCCCGTAGGAGCGTGCTTGCACGCTCCCACAGCTGTGGTTCCACAGACCCACGCAGGACAGCAGCATCCGGTGGCGGTCAGGAGAGCAGGACGAGATTGTCCCGATGGATCAGCTCCGGCTCGAGCAGGTAGCCGAGCTCGGCCTCGATGCGATCGGCACGCTGGCCGCGGATACGCTGAATCTCGCTGGCCGCGTAGTTCGTAAGCCCCCGTGCCACGGCGGTCCCGTCCGGATCCACGCAGGTCACGACCTCGCCGCGGCGAAAATCCCCCTCGACGCTGACCACACCTACCGGTAGCAGGCTGCTGCCCGATTCGCGCAGCACGCGTGCGGCCCCGGCGTCCAGCTGCAACTGCCCGCGCGAGTGCAGCTGGTCCGCCAGCCAGCGCTTGCGCGCCGCCAGCGGTTCGCGGTCCGGCTTTAGCCAGGTGCCCAGTGCTTCGCCCTTCAGCACCCGCCCCATCACCTGCGCCTCGCGTCCGGAGGCAATCACGGTATGCGTGCCGGAACGGGCCGCGCGTTCGGCAGCCAGCAGCTTGGTTGCCATGCCACCCCGGCCCAGGCGACCGAAATCGGCTGCCACATAGCGGTGAAGCCCGGCATCCGAGGCCCGGCCCTCCTGGATCAAGCGGGCATCCGCATGCTTGCGCGGATCGCGATCAAACAGGCCATCCTGGTCGGTCAGGATCAGCAGCAGGTCGGCCACCACCAGGTTGGCCACCAGCGCGGCCAGGGTATCGTTGTCGCCGAGCCGGATCTCCTCGTAGGCCACGGTGTCGTTCTCGTTGACCACCGGGATCGTCCCCATCTCGAGCAGAGCCAGCATGGTGCTGCGGGCATTCAGGTAGCGCGAGCGGTCGGCGAGGTCATCGTGGGTCAGCAGGACCTGCGCCGCATGCAGATCGTGGCTGGCGAACTCGCGCTCGTAGGCCTGGACCAGGCCCATCTGCCCGACCGCGGCGGCGGCCTGCACGTGGTGCAACTGGTGCGGGCGCTCGGTCATGCCCAGCCGGCGCATGCCCTCGGCCACCGCCCCGCTGGAGACCAGGATCACCTCCAGCCCGCGCCGGCGCAGCGCCGCGATCTGGTGCGCCCAGGACTCCAGCGCCGGGCGGTCGAGCCCGGCGCCATCGGCGGTGATCAGCGCGCTGCCAATCTTGACGACGACCCGGCGAATGGCGGGGAGCGCCCGTGTGGCAGACGCTGTCACGCGGGGTCCTCCGGCTTTTCCTCCGGCGTCCCTATCGCACCCCGCCGATCGGCCTCGGCCGCCGCCTGTGCGGCCTCCTCGACATGGCGCATCACCGCCTGCAGCAGGGCGTCCACGCCCTCGCCGGTCACCGCGGAGATGGTAAATACCGGATGCGCCTCGCCCTGGTCCGCACGCACGCGCTCGACCAGCGCCGCAAGTTCCTCGGCGTCCAGCAGCTCCTTCTTGTTCAGCACGATCCAGCGCGGGAGGGCCGCCAGCTTGTCGCTGTGGTGCTCCAGTTCGGTGATCGCGGTGCGCAGGTCCACCAGCGGATCGGCCTCGGGGTCCGGCGGAGACACGTCCACCACGTGCAGCAGCAAGCGGGTGCGGGCCAGATGCTTGAGGAAACGTGTACCCAGACCCGCGCCCTCGGCCGCGCCCTCGATCAGCCCGGGGATGTCGGCGATCACGAAGCTCTGGTTGACCCCGATGCGCACCACGCCCAGTTGCGGGATCAGGGTGGTGAACGGGTAGTCGGCGATTTTCGGGCGCGCGGCCGAGGCCCGCGCCAGCAGCGTGGACTTGCCGGCATTCGGCAGCCCCAGCAAACCGACGTCGGCCAGCACCATCAGCTCCAGCGACAGCTTGCGCAGGTCGCCCGGGGTGCCCGGCTTGCTCTGACGGGGCGCCTGGTTGGTGGAGGACTTGTACCGGGTATTGCCGAGCCCGTGGAAACCACCCTGAGCGACCAGCAGACGCTGACCCTCGTGGGTCACATCACCCAGGATCTCGTCGGTCTCGGCATCGCGCACCTGGGTGCCGATCGGCACTGCGATCTCCAGATCCTCGCCGGAAGACCCCGTACGATTGCGCCCCTTGCCGTTCTCGCCACGCTCGGCATCAAACCGGCGCTGGTAGCGAAAATCGGCCAGGGTGTTCAGGCCTTCGTCGCCCACCAGCCATACGGAGCCGCCATCTCCGCCGTCACCCCCGTCGGGCCCGCCAAAGGGGATGTATTTCTCGCGGCGGAAGCTGACACAGCCATTCCCGCCGTCGCCGGCCTTTACGGTAATGGTGGCCTCGTCGATGAACTTCATTGCTTGCTTCCCGAAGTACAGAACAAAAAAAGCCCCGTCGAACGGGGCTTTTCGCGAACGCTTCGCTGTCCGGCCGGCTTACTGCTGCGGCTGGATGCTCACGAAACGACGGTTGTGCGGGCCACCCACCTTGAAGACGACCTGGCCGTCAACCTTGGCGAACAGCGTATGGTCCTTGCCACAACCCACGCCCTCGCCGGGATGATACTGCGTCCCGCGCTGACGAACGAGGATGTTGCCTGCGCGCACGACCTGACCGCCAAAGCGCTTCACGCCCAGGCGTTTGCTCTCGGAATCGCGCCCGTTGCGGGTACTGCCGCCTGCCTTTTTATGTGCCATGGTTCAGCTCTCCTGAATGCCTGCGGCGATCAGCCGGCGATGCCGGTGATGCGCACGGTGGTGTAATGCTGGCGGTGTCCCATCTGCTTCTGGGAGTGCTTGCGCCGCCGGAATTTCATGATGTGGATCTTCTTGGCGCGGCCATGGTCTTCGACCTTGGCGGTGACCTTGCCACCGTCCACCAGCGGGGCCCCGACGCGGACATCGTCACCCGCACCGACCATCAGCACCTGGTCAAACTCGACCTCGGAACCGGCCTCGGCCTCGAGCTTCTCGATGCGAATCACGTCGCCTTCGGCGACGCGGTACTGTTTACCACCTGTTGCGATGATCGCGTACATTTCCCTGGGACTCCGTTGCGATACCTTGTGTGGACCAGCTGACTGGGAGCTGGTCTCGCGAAAGGGCGGAAATGCTAGCAGCGCTTCTCGTCCGGGTCAATGCCGGCGTGGACGCGAAAGGACCGCACCGCGGCCACTCTCGGCGCTTTCGCGATCCCGCGCGCGAACTTGTACATTCCCCGGCGTTTCCCTAGCATTCCTTCGCCCCTCCCGACCACCTCACAAGCGTGCTTGCCTACCCCCATGCCCATTGAAGCAATCCGAGAACTGGCGGCCGACGACATGCAGGCCGTCGACCAGTGCATCCGCGAGCGCCTTAGCTCGCCGGTGGTGCTGATCAACCAGCTCGGACACTACATCATCCATTCGGGCGGCAAGCGCCTGCGACCGCTGCTGGCCACCCTGTCAGCGCGGGCCTGCCATGTGCAGGGCCAGGATCCGGTGACCCTGGCGGCGGTGGTGGAGTTCATCCATACCGCGACCCTGCTGCACGACGATGTGGTGGATGCCTCCGAACTACGCCGCGGCAACGAGACCGCCAACCACATCTTCGGCAACGAGGCCGCCGTCCTGGTCGGTGACTTCCTCTACTCGCGCGCGTTCGAGATGATGGTCGAAGTCGGCTCCATGCGGGTCATGGAGATCCTCTCCCACGCGACCAACGTGATCGCCGAGGGCGAGGTGATGCAGCTGATGAACTGCCACGACGCCGACGTCGACGAGCAGCGCTATATGCACGTGATCCAGTCGAAGACCGCCAAGCTGTTCGAGGCCGCCTGCCAGCTGGGCGCCATCCTGGGCGAACGCCCGGAACACGACGAGCAGGCGCTGGCCCGCTACGGCATGCACCTGGGCACCGCCTTCCAGCTGATCGACGACGTCCTGGACTACTCCTCCGATGACGAGGTGACCGGCAAGCGCATGGGCGACGACCTCGCCGAGGGCAAGCCCACGCTGCCGCTAATCCATGCGCTGCGCGTGGGCTCCCCCGATCAGCAGGCCGTCGTGCGCCGGGCGATCGAAGAAGGCGGCCGCGATCAGGTCGACGCCGTGCTGCAGGCCGTACACGGAACCGACGGCCTGGCCTACACCCGCTCTCGCGCCGAGGCCGAAACCGACGCCGCCATCGAGGCGATCTCCACGTTGCCCGATTCGCCCCAGCGTCAGGCCCTGATCGATCTCGCCCGTTTCGCCGTCGGGCGCAACCACTGACGCGGCGCGACCCACGCCGCATGGCGGGTCGACCGTTACCGACAGGATTTTCAGCGCTCGGGGCATGGACACGCCCCGGGAGGCTCGGCATAATAGCGGGCTCGGTTCGGAGTGTAGCTCAGCTTGGTAGAGCACTGCCTTCGGGAGGCAGGGGTCGAAGGTTCGAATCCTTTCACTCCGACCAACCTTCTTCTTGACCCTGGTCTTCCGGCCTGTGGCCCGATTCAAGCGGCCCATCCGGAAGCGGCCAGATCCCGATCACGTTCAGGCCCTGCGGACACGTCCATGACCGCCAATACCCCGGCCGTTCGCGGCACCCTCTATATCGTTTCCGCGCCCTCGGGTGCCGGCAAGACCAGCCTGGTCGCCGCCCTGCTTGAATCGGTGACGGCGGTGGAGGTCTCGGTTTCGCATACCACACGGACGCCGCGCGCCAGCGAGGTCGACGGACAGCACTACCACTTCGTCAGCGCCGAGACTTTCCTCGGGATGATCGAGGACGGCCAGCTGCTGGAACACGCCAAGGTGTTCGACAACTTCTACGGCACCGCGCTCGCCAGTGTCGACGAACGCCTGGACGCCGGGGTGGACGTGATCCTGGAGATCGACTGGCAGGGCGCGCGCCAGGTGCGCGCCGCCGTGCCGGATGCGCATTCCATCTTCATCCTGCCGCCCTCGCGCGACGAGCTGGAACGCCGCCTGCGCGGCCGCGGGCAGGACGAAGAAGACGTGATCCAGCGCCGTCTGCGGGATGCCGAATCCGACTGCACGCATTTCCGCGAGTACGACTACACCGTGGTCAATGCCGACTTCGACCAGGCCGTGCGCGATCTGGCCTGTATCTTCCGCGCCAACCGCCTGCGCACCGTGGAACAGGAGATCCGATCCGCATCCACGATCGGGAATCTGTTGGCGGGCGCGCATGGGTCGGCGTAACATGCAAGTTTCAAGAATTTACTGACCGGAGTATCCGATGGCACGCGTCACCGTCGAGGACTGCCTCGAAAATGTCGAAAACCGTTTCCAGCTGGTGCTGATGGCTGCCCGCCGGGCCCGCCACATTGCCCACGGGAAGGAAGCCCGCGTACCCGAGGACAACGACAAGCCCACGGTAATCGCCCTGCGCGAAATCGCCGCCGGCGTGGTCGGTATCGAGGTGTTCGACGAACACGACGAACGGCCCCAGAACCAGATGCTGGACTTCAGCACCATCCGTCATCTGGAACAGCTGGAAGCCGACGAGCGCTAGGAGATTTCCTGAATGGCCGCTGGGCAGCCAGCTTCGCCCGGGGCCCCCTCCTCGGTACCGGGCGACTCGACCCGATTCCTGATCAGCGATTTATGTTCCGAGCTCGAGTCCTACCTCGAGCCGGAAGAGGTCGAGGAGGTCTATCGCGCCTATCTCCTGGGCGCGGAATCGCACGAAGGCCAGACCCGCAAGACCGGGGAACCCTACATCTATCACCCGCTCGCCGTGGCTCGCACCATGGCCGAGATGCGGATGGACCACCAGGCGATCAGCGCCGCCATCCTGCATGACGTGATGGAGGACACCGCCACCAGCAAGGACCGTATCCGCGCCGAGTTCGGCGAGGAGGTCGCAGAGCTGGTGGACGGCGTGTCCAAGCTGACCCACCTGCAGTTCCAGTCGAAGGCCGAGGCGCAGGCGGAAAACTTCCGCAAGATGATGCTGGCGATCACCCGCGACATCCGGGTGATTCTGATCAAGCTGGCCGACCGCCTGCACAACATGCGCACCCTCGGTGTGATGCGCCCGGACAAGCGCCGCCGCATCGCCAAGGAAACCCTCGAGATCTATGCCCCGATCGCGCAGCGCCTGGGCATGAATGCCATGCGCCGCGAGCTGGAGGAACTCGGTTTCTCGGCCAAGCACCCCTGGCGCGCCGCGGTACTGGAACGCGCAGTCCACCGGGCCGGCGGCAACCGCCGCGAGCCGATGAAGAACATCGAACAGGCGATCTGCTCGCGCATGGAGGCTTCCGGGATCATCGGGCGCATCTCCGGGCGCGAGAAGAGCCTGTACAGCATCTACCGCAAGATGCGCGACAAGCACCACTCGTTCGAAGACGTGTTCGACGTCTTCGCCATCCGCATCATTGTCGACGACGTGGACACCTGCTACCGCTCCCTGG
Source organism: Thioalkalivibrio sp. AKL7 (assembly GCF_000381705.1). Classification (NCBI taxonomy): domain Bacteria; kingdom Pseudomonadati; phylum Pseudomonadota; class Gammaproteobacteria; order Chromatiales; family Ectothiorhodospiraceae; genus Thioalkalivibrio; species Thioalkalivibrio sp. AKL7. The sequence continues at coordinate 60,530 of NZ_KB906952.1, forward strand.
GCGTGGTGCACAACCTCTACAAGCCGGTTCCGGGACGCTTCAAGGACTACATCGCGATCCCCAAGTCCAACGGCTACCAGTCGCTGCACACCATCCTGTTCGGCCCGCAGGGCGCCCCGATCGAGGTGCAAGTCCGCTCCACCGAGATGGATCGCGTGGCCGAGAGCGGGATCGCCGCACACTGGCAGTACAAGGCCGGCAGCGAATCCAGCCGCACGGCCCAGAGCCGGGCACGCGAATGGCTGAAGGATGTCCTCGAGATCCAGAACAGCGTCGGCAACTCCATCGAGTTCCTGGAGAACGTCAAGGTCGACCTGTTCCCCGACGAGGTCTACACCTTCACCCCCGAGGGCGACATCCTGGTGCTCCCACGCGACGCCACACCGATTGACTTCGCCTACGCCGTGCACTCGGACGTCGGCAACCGCTGCGTGGCCGCCAAGATCGATCGCCAGCTCGCCCCGCTGTCGGTACGCCTGCAAAGCGGCCAGACGGTGGAGATCGTCACCTCGCCCGGCGCCCGCCCCAACCCGGCCTGGCTGTCCTTCGTGGTCACCGGCAAGGCGCGCACCGGCATCCGCCACTGCCTCAAGTCCATGCAGTCCGAGGAGGCCCGCACCCTCGGCGAGCGCATGCTGGAAAAGGCGCTGGAATCCATGGATACCAGCCTGCCCCGCATCTCGCCGGCCCGCCTGGACCAGATGCTGGACGCGATGCAGCTGGAAGACCTGGACGCGCTGCTGATCGATATCGGCCTGGGCAATCGCATGGCCTCGCTGGTGGCCCGCCAGATGGTGGGCAAGGAAAGCCCCGACCCGACCGCCACAGAGCCCGCCACTACAACCACGCTCGCGGTCAACGGCACCGAAGGGCTGGTGCTGAATTACGCCCGTTGCTGCCACCCGATCCCGGGCGACCCGATCATTGGCCAGTTGAGCGCCGGGCGCGGCCTGGTGGTCCACCGCGAGAACTGCCGCAACGTCCTGCACGAGAGCCGCGACCGGTCCGACCGCACCATCGCGCTGGAGTGGTCGCATGAGCCCCAGCTGCAATTCACCGCCGCCGTACGCACCCGCACCGCCAACCGCCGCGGGGCGCTGGCCGACATGGCCGCGGTCATCGCGGATCACGGCTCCAACATCGAGCACATCTCGTTCAACGAGCAGGACGGCCACTCCACCGCGATGACCTTCCTGCTGACCGTCCGTGACCGCCAGCACCTGGCCCAGATCATGCGTGGCCTGCGGCGGCTGTCCGACGTCCTGCGCATCTCGCGCCAGCGCGGCTGACACGCAACGCTCCCGCTGATCCGCCACCCGGCGGACGGGCTTCTTGCAGGCGCCCCGTGCGCAACGGAAGATCGAGGCATGATCGCCGACATCCTCAACGAAACCCTGGGCGTCGCGCTCACCGCGGCCCCCTGGTTGCTGCTGGGTCTGCTGGCCGCCGGCGCGGTCAAGGCCCTGATCCCGGAGGCCGCCCTGCAGCGCTGGCTCGGCGGCGCCGGCCTCGCGGCTACCGCGCGCGCCGCCGTGGTCGGGGCCCCGTTGCCGCTTTGCTCCTGCGGGGCCATCCCCACCGCCCTGGCCCTGCATCGCGGCGGTGCCGGTCGCGGGCCCACCACCGCTTTCCTGATCGGAACGCCGGGTGTCGGCGTGGACTCGCTGGCCATCAGCTACGCCCTGCTGGGCCCGGTAATGGCCGTGGCCCGCGCCCTTGGCGCCATCGTCACGGCCATTACCACGGGGTTACTGGTGGGGCGCACGCGCGCCGCGACGGACCCCCCGGAGGCGACCGGGGCCGAACCCGACACCTGCGGCGGATGTTGCGCGAACGACACGGACTGCGCCACGCCCGAAGCCCCAAAACGCCTCTCCGCACGGCTCCGCAGCGGACTGCACTACGCCTTCCACGACGTCCTCGACGATATCCGCCTGTGGCTGGTGATCGGCCTGCTGGTCGCCGGCGCCCTGCTCGCCCTGGTCCCGCCGGCCACTCTGGCCGCCTGGGGCTCGGGCCTGCCGGCGATGCTGGTGATGGCCGTCATCGGCATCCCGATGTACCTCTGCGCGACCGCCGCCACACCCATCGCCGTGGGTCTGATCGCGGCCGGCGTTTCGCCCGGCACCGTGCTGGTGTTCCTGCTGGCCGCGCCGATCACCAGCCTGGCGACGCTGGGCGTGTTCCGCCGCGAACTCGGCACCCCGGCGCTAGTGCTCTACCTGGCCGGAATCGCAGCCACCACCATCGCGCTGGGACTCGCCCTGGACGCCGGACTGGCCCGTACCGGGGTCGACATCACAACCCAGATGGGCGCCGCCGGCGAGTTGCTGCCCGCCTGGCTCGAGTGGAGCACCCTGGTCATCCTGATCGTCCTGGCCACACCGGTCCTGCGCCGGTGGCTGGACCGCCTGATCCCTCACCCCCAGCCGCGGAGCGCGTGAATGTCCAATCGTTCCATCGGACTCGATGAACCGCTGTACCGCTACCTCCTGGAGCACTCGCTGCGCGAGCCCGACGTACTGGCGCAGCTGCGCGCCGAAACGGCCGGCCTGCCGCAGGCGAACATGCAGATCGCCCCGGAGCAGGGACAGTTCATGGCGCTGCTGGCGAAGCTCATGGGCGCACAGCGCTATCTGGAGATCGGCACCTTCACCGGCTACAGCGCGCTGGCCATCGCCCTCGTCCTGCCGGAGGACGGCGAGGTCGTCACCCTGGACAACAGCGCGGACTGGACCGCCACGGCCCGGCGCTACTGGGAGCGCGCCGGGGTCGCCGGACGCATCCGGCTCGAGCTGGGCGAGGCGCGCAACACGCTGCAGGCGCTGGAGGCCGCCGGCGAGACCGGTCGCTTCGATCTAGCCTTCATCGATGCCGACAAGACCGGCTACCCCGACTATTTCGAACACTGCCTGCGCCTGGTACGCCCCGGCGGCCTGATCCTGATCGACAACACCCTGTGGCACGGTACCGTCGCCGACCCGGACGACCAGCGAGACGACACCCGCGCGATCCGCGCCTTCAACGACGCCCTGCATCCCGACGAGCGCATCGACCTCTCGCTGGCCCCCATCGGCGACGGCCTGACCCTGGCCCGCCGCCGCTGAAGCAGAGGCTGCCCTGGATTCAGCACAAAGCCTCCGGAGCGCATCGTGAAGGACCAGGTCAAGGGCGAATCCTCCACGAAGCCTTTACAGGCAAAGGCCGCTGTCGCCAAGGCCACGGCGGCATATGGCACGGCGCTCCACTGACTGCACCACCCAGCCCGCCTCGACCTCGTCCAGCTCCAGGCGGAATTCGTAGGCACTGACGGCATCGTCGCGCAACCCGGTCAGGCGGACCTCGGCGCGCTCCGGACGCGGCTGGTCGATCTCCAGCCCGGCGTAGTCAACCGCCAGTCCAGAATGCCAGGGGCTGGCCGCCAGCCACGCCATCACCGCGGCACCGGGCATCACCGTGGGCGCCTGCGAAGGCACCGCCTGCGCCTCGAAGGCGGTAGGCGCCGACTCCCAGCCGTCCGGCGCAGTGCCCGTTTCCGGGCCCGAAGCGGACGTGGCACAGCCCGCCAGCAGTACCGTCAGACACCCCCATGCAACCCGCCATCCCCATCGCATCCCGTGGTTCCTCTCGCAAAAATTTCCCTGCGCACGAACATACCCGACCGCCAAACGTCCTACCATGGCAGAAAGACCAGATCAGTCCGCCGCCCTGCGCGGACCGGGAGGAAGACACCATGAAACTGTTCAAGCTGCGCCACATCCTGATGACGAGCCTTTGCGCCCTGTTGCTGGCCGCAAGCCCGCTCCACTCCGACGAGCATGCGTGGGCCGCAGAGGACGACACCACCGCCAGCGAGATGGAAGAACTGCGCGAATCCTGGGCCGAGACCCGCGAGGAGATCCAGGAAGAAAGCACCGAGGCCGGTGAGGCCACCCGCTCGCGCACCCGCGAGACCCTGGACGCGATGGACCGCGAACTCGGCCGCCTGGGCGACAACCTCCGCGAGGGCTGGGATGACCTGAGCGACGCGACTCGCGAGCGCCGCGAACGCGCCTACGACGGACTGGTAGAGGAACGTGACCGCCTGGCCGAATGGTCGAGCGAGATGCGCGAGCGCTCCTCCGGCGCCTGGGGCGGTATTCGCGACGGGGCAAAGGACGCCTGGGGCGGCGTGCGCGACGGCTCGCGCAAGGCCTGGGGCTCGGTGCGTGACGCCTTCCGCGGCGACGACGAACCGGCCGGGAATGCGGGCGAGCCGGACGTTCAGGACTGATGCGGCGACACCCATCGCTCACCCCCTGGATCGGCAGCGCGGCGCTGATCCTCGCATCCGCCAGCCTGACCGGTTGCGACGGGTTCGGCGGCGCGTCCGGGACCCCCGACCACCTGGAGCGCACCACCGATCCGGAGGTCCTCCAGCGCGGTGAGCGCCTCTACCAGCAGCACTGCATCGCCTGCCACGGGGCGCAGCGCGAGGGCGCCGAGGACTGGCGCCAGCGCAACCCCGACGGCACCCTGCCCCCGCCGCCGCTGGATGGCAGCGCCCATACCTGGCACCACCCGTACTGGCAACTGAAGGACATGATCCGCTACGGCGCCGAGGCGCGTGGCGGCGCAATGCCCAGCTTCGAGGACACGCTCTCGGAGGCGGATGTCGAGGCGATCATCGCCTGGCTGCAGTCGCACTGGCCGGACGAGATCTTCGAGGCCTGGACACGCTACGACCGCAACCACCCCACCCAGGCCGATTGGGAAGAGGCCATGGGCGAACCCTGGGTGACCCACCCCGACGGCTAACCCGACTAACCCGACGCCGAGCCATACGCACACCGCCGCAGTCCCGATACAATGCACACGGAATGCGTCGGCTTGTTCCGGCGTCAGTCATTCGAATGAGACGCTGCGCGGTCACCGCATGGCAGGGAATGCAGTAAAACAAGGACGGCCGGGAGGGGCCCATGCATGATGCCAAACAGCGCGCGTGTCACAGCGAGCACCGGGGGTGCGCGTGAATCGACGCGCCAACGACTTCGCGGCGGTTAGCGAACAAGCCCGTCTGCAAGGCCTGGTCGAGCAGGAACGCCAGGCAAGGCGCCGCGCCGAGACCCTGGCCGAGACCCGGCTGCAGGACGTCTACGCCAAGCAGAAACAGATCGAGCTGCTCAACACCATTGCCTCGACGGCCAACCAGTCGGACTCCATCGCGCATGTTCTGCGCGCGGCCCTCGCGGCCATCGGGCAGTACCTCGACTGGCCGGTGGGGCATGTCTATCTGGCCCGACACGACGAAAACAGCGGCTGCAGAGAACTGAACCCCACCGGCATCTGGCACCTCGCCACCGCCGAGCCGTTCACCGAGTTCCGCGAGAACACCGACAGCACACCCTTTGCTAGTGGCCACGGGCTACCCGGCCGGGTACTCGCGAACGGCGAACCGGCATGGATCGAGAACCTGGCCGCGGACGACAATTTCCCGCGGGCACCGCAGGCCGCCGCCAGTGGCCTGCGGTCCGGATTCGCCTTCCCGGTCATGGTCGGCCAGGAGGTCGCCTGCGTCCTCGAGTTCTTTGCCACAGAACCCACCACCACCGACCCCGACCTGCTGTGGCTGATGTGGCAGATCGGCGTGCAACTGGGCCGCGTGATCGAGCGCAACCGCCACGAAGAGCACCTGCTCCACAACGCCTCCCATGACCAGCTGACCGGGCTCCCCAACCGCCGTCTGTTCCACGACCGGCTGGCCCATGCCATTGCCCGCGCCACCCGCGAACCCTTCAACCTGTTCGCCGTGCTGTTCGTGGATATCGACCGCTTCAAGGTTGTCAACGACAGCCTCGGGCACCCGGCCGGCGACGAACTGCTGGTGCAGGTCGGGCGGCGCCTGCTGAACGCCCTGCGCCGGAACGACACCGTCTCGCGGCCCAAGGGGGACAAGGCCAACCGCCCGGACGACACCCTCGCGCGCCTGGGCGGCGACGAATTCACCATCCTGCTGGAGGGCCTGCATGAGCCGGTGGACGCCCTGCGCGTGGCCGAACGCCTGCAGGCCGTGCTGCACGAGCCGTTCACCATCGCCGGACAGGATATCTACGTCACCGTCAGCATCGGCATTGCCACCCGCCCCTACGGCCAGAGCTGCCCCGCCCGCGAGACCAACGCGGCGGACGACCCCGCGCGCCCGGCCACGCCGGACGACCTGATGCGCGAGGCAGACATGGCGATGTACCGCGCGAAGTCACTGGGCAAGGCCCGCTGCGAATTCTGCGACCCCGGCATGCAGACCCAGGCGCTGCAAAGCCTGGCCCTCGAGACCGACCTGCGCCATGCGGTGGAGCGCGGCGACTTCATCGTCCACTTCCAGCCCATCGTGTCACTCGGCGAGGACTGCATCACCGGCTTCGAGGGCCTGGTGCGCTGGCAGCGCAACGGCGCGCTGGTCGCGCCGGACGACTTCATTCCCATCGCCGAGGACACCGGGCAAATCCACCTGATCGACATGCAGGTGCTCTACACGGCCTGCTGTCAGCTGGTGCAATGGGGGATCGACCACCCCGAGATGCCACTGACCATCAGCACCAACCTCTCCGCCCGGCAGCTCACGCGCCCGGGACTGGTCGACGAGGTGCAGACGATTCTTGCCGGCACCGGGGTGTCGGCCTCCCAGGTGCGCCTGGAGATCACCGAGACCGCGACGCTCGGCAATCTCGACGAACTAATCGAGACCCTGCACCGGCTCAAGGCCCTGGGCATCAGCCTGGCAATGGACGACTTCGGCACCGGCTACTCGTCACTCAGCTACCTGCACCGGCTACCACTGGACATCCTCAAGATCGATCGCAGCTTCGTCTCCGGGCTGGACCACGACGAATACAGCCAGCGCCTGGTTCAGACCGTAATCCACATGGCCCGCAACCTGGGTCTGGAGGCCGTGGCCGAGGGCGTCGAAAGCCATACCCACGCCGCGACGCTGCGCGCCCTCGGCTGCACCCTGGCCCAGGGCTACTACTATTCCCCACCGGTGGACGCCGCCAACGCCACGGCCCTGCTTTCCGGCGATGCCCTGGTGGGCTGTCGGTAGAACGACCGACGGCTGCATGGACTCGGAAAAGCATGGGGCACCTGTCACACGGCCTGCGGTGCCACCCCACGCCGGCGCGCGATCACTTGACGCACCACTAGCTTCTCCAGCTCCACGATCACGAACACCGCCAGCCCGAATGCCAGGATGCGCGCCCAGTCGTCCGCACCGATGGCGGTGGTCCCGAACAGCGTGTGCATCAGCGGGACATAGGTAAACGCCAGCTGCAGCACCACCAGCACCCCGATCGCCAGCCACATCGCGCGCGAGCGGAACAGCTCCCCGCCCGGTAGCACCGGCTGGTGGATCAGCCGCAGATTCAGCAGGTAAAACGCCTGCCCGGCCACCAGAGTGTTGATCGCCACCGTGCGCGCGACTTCGTCGGCGACCCCGGCAAGACTCTCCATGTAGACAAAGTGACCGAAGGTGCCGACCCACAGCAGCAAGGCAACGAACGGGATGCGCCACAGCAGGAAGCCGGACAGCAACGGGGCATTCGGCGCGCGGGGCGGGCGCTGCATCACCCCCGGCTCGGCGCGCTCGAAGGCCAGCGCCATCGCCAGCGTGACCGAGGTCACCATGTTGACCCACAGCACCTGCACCGGGGTCAGCGGCAGGGCCAGGCCCATCAGGATGGCCATCATGATGGTCAGCGACTGCCCGGCGTTGGTCGGCAGCATGTGCAGGATGGCCTTGCGGATGTTGTCGTAGACCGTGCGGCCCTCCTCGACTGCGTGGGCGATGGACGCGAAGTTGTCGTCCGCCAGCACCATCTCCGAGGCCTCCTTGGCCGCTTCGGTACCCTTCCCGCCCATGGCCACGCCCACATCCGCGCGCTTCAGCGCCGGGGCGTCGTTTACCCCATCGCCGGTCATGGCGACGATCCGTCCGCCCGTCTGCAGCGCCTTCACCAGACGCAGCTTGTGCTCCGGCGAGGTCCGCGCGAAGACATCCGTGCGCTCCGCGATCTCCGCCAGCGCGGCATCGTCCAGCGCATCCAGCTCGTGACCGGCGCGTGCCTCGGCCTCCCGCCCCAGGCCCAGCTGCTCGCCGATCGCCCGCGCAGTGGCCAGGTGGTCCCCGGTGATCATCTTCACGTCGATCCCCGCCGCGCGACAGTCAGCCACCGCGCGGATGGCCTCCTCGCGCGGCGGGTCGATAATGCCCACCAGCGCCAGCAGGGTGAAGCCACCGGCCTCGACATCGTCAAAGCGCAGCTCGCCACCGTCCGCTTCGGCCTCGCGCACCGCGACCGCCAGCAGGCGCTGGCCGCGGGCCGCCACCGCCTCCATCGCCGCGTGCCAGTGATCCGGATCCAGCGCCTCGCGGGTCTCGCCATCCACCTGCTGCTCGCTGCAAAGCTCCAGTACGCGCTCGGGCGCGCCCTTCAGGAAGATCCACGCATGCCCCTCGTGGTCGTGGTGCAGGGTGGCCATGTAGCGATGATCCGACTCGAAGGGGATCACATCGGTGCGCGGCAACCGTTCGCCCTCCAGGTGCAGGTCGAGCCCAGCCTTGCGCGCCAGGGTAATCAGCGCGCCCTCGGTCGGGTCACCCTCCATCACCCAGTCGCCATCCTTCTCGTAAAGCCGGGCGTCGTTGCACAACAGACCCGCGCGCAGCACCTCGCTCAAGAGCGGGTCGTCATCCGGGTCGATGTCCCGCTCGTCCTCGGAGAACTGACCCTGCGGCGCGTAACCCACGCCACTGACGAGGATCTCGCGGGTGGCCGTACGCAGCGTCTGGGCGGTCATCTCGTTGCGCGTGAGCGTGCCGGTCTTGTCGGAACAGATCGTGGAGACCGAACCCAGGGTCTCCACCGCCGGCAGGCGGCGGATAATGGCATTGCACCGCGCCATCTTCTGCACCCCGATGGCCAGGGCAATGGTCATGATCGCTGGCAATCCCTCGGGGATGGTGGACACCGCCAGGCTGGCCGCAGCCAGAAACATCTCGTCCAGCGGATAGCTGCGCACCCAGTAGCCGAAGGCAAAGGTGGCCAGCGCAAGCACCACGATCACCGCGGCCAGCCAGTGGCCGAACTGCTCCATCTGGCGCACCAGCGGCGTCTCCAGCCCCTCGACTTCGCCGAGCATGGTGGAGATACGCCCGATCTCGGTATGCTCACCGGACGCCACCACTACGCCCATACCGCGGCCAAAGGCGACCAGCGTGCCGGAGAAGGCCATCCCGCGGCGATCCCCCAGGTCCGCCTCCGGCTCTACCGCGGCGGCGTCCTTCTCCACCGCCACCGACTCACCCGTCAGCACGGCCTCTTCCAGGCGCAGATTCTTGGTCTCGAACAGGCGCAGGTCCGCGGGTACCCGGTCCCCGGCCTGCAGGTACACGATGTCCCCCGGGACCAGCTGCTCCGCGGGGATCTCGCGCCGCTCGCCGCCGCGCGCCACCAGCGCGCGCGGGGAGAGCATGCGGCGGATGGCGTCCAGGGCCTTCTCCGCCTTGCCCTCCTGGACGAACCCGATCAGCGTGTTGATCAGGACCACGGCCAGGATCACACCGGTATCCACCCAGTGACCCAGCAGCGCCGTCCCCAGCGCGGCTACCAGCAGGATGTAGATCAGGACATTGTGGAAATGGCGCAGGAAGCGCCGGAGAACACCCGCCCGTTCGGGCGGACGCAACTGATTGGGGCCGTAGTGCGCCAGGCGCTCCTCGGCCTGTACGGCCGTCAGCCCCTCGCGCGAGGTCCCCCAGTGTTCGAACGCGGCATCCGCGTTCTGGCTGTGCCATGCCGGGACATCGCGATCCGCACGGGGGGACTGGGGGTCGGAAACTTCGGCCATGGGCAACCCATTCGCGTGTCAGCGTTGCCCTATCGTCCCCCGGCACCCGGGGGACGGCAAGCCCCAGGGAAACCCTGATCGGTGTATCCCTGGATGCCTGCCTGTCGCCTCGGCGAACGGATCAGAACTGCATCCCGACCTTGCCCATCACGCGCATGTTGTCGGCATCCGCGCGGCGGCCGTCGAAACGGTCGTTCTCGGTGAACTGGTAGCGCGCCTCCAGCCCCAGGAACCACTGGCGATCCAGCTGGTACTTCAGGCTGCCGCCCACCTGGGCCGCCCACAGGCCGTTCGTCTCGTCGTCCAGTTCGGCCCGCACGTAACCAATGCCCGGACCGAAGCCCAGCGACAGACGTTCGTTCGGCTCGAACATCCAGTGGCTGTTGATCTCGGCGCTGGTCATCTTCAGTGGGTCGTCGCTGTAGCGGCTCACGCTGAAGTGATGACGCAGCACCCCGGTGGCTGGCTGAAACAACTGGCAGTTGGCACCGATCTCGACCCCATAGGCCGCATCGGAACTGGCATCGGAGAGGTCCGGAGAAACCACCCCGCCCAGCAGGGCCACGCTGGGCTCCATGCCGCGCTCGACCGCGCTGGCCTGCGCGAACGGCACCAGCACCAATGCACCCAGGGCCAACATCGACATCGTCTTCTTGTGCTGCATCGCACACCTCCTGATCGACATGAATAAGCAGACGCTAATGGTAGACCAGCATGGCGTGATCTTCATCACGCGCTCACGGAACGCGTGGCCCGGAATGGAATTTTCCTCCCCGCAGTTGCATCTCTCAGCCGAAGCTCGACCCCGGAAGGGTTTTCCTGATCCCTGAAAAATTCAGGGGAACCCTCGGCGGCCGAAGACCTCGAAGGGGGTGAACCCGCCCAACCCGGAAAGGGCGAAGTTCGCTGTTCCAAGCAACAAGAAGACCCATCCACTCAGAAGCAAACGGAGGACCTCATGTCCGACCAACCGAATGCAAACCGTCGAAAGTTCCTGCGTCAGGCATCCGCGGCCGTGGCGGCCATCCCGGTGATCAGTCTGGCTGGGATGTCCACGGCCAAGGCCGACAACCCCAAGGCCGAGGACGGCCACCGCCACGACTACGTGAACAATGCAGCAGACGCTGCCGGTCACGAGGACTACTCGGAAGGCGAGAAGTGCAAGAACTGCGCCTTCTGGGGCGGCGGCGACGCCGAATGGGGCCAGTGCTTCCACGCCGACTTCCAGGGTGTTCAGGTGAACGCCTCTGGCTGGTGTGACGAGTACGTCGGGGCCTGATCCTGACACCTCTGTCCGGCCCGGGTATCCGGGCCGGACGCTGGCCTCCCGCAGCACTCCCCCGCTGCGACTTGCATCCCCGCCGCACCACCCCGCAAGCTAGACCCTCAATTCCGTAAACCGGCCTCACTCTTGCCGAACGTGGCCGAAAGGAATGTGCGTGCCTGACCACTCATCCCGGCCGTCTCGCCGCATCGCCTCCGGCGACCCACGCCCCGACTCGCGAGTCGGCCGCTGATGGACCCCTCGCCCGCCGCTTTCACCATCCTCTACCTGGTCTACGGCCTGGCGTTCTTCTCGCTGGGTGTGGTCGCCCTGATCCTGCCGCGGGGCGATGGCACGCTGCCATTTGCCCGGCATTTCTGGCTCCTGGCCCTGTTCGGTCTGGTCCATGGCACCTACGAATTCCTGCAGGCCGCAGGCCTGCACTATCCGCCCGCCCGGGACCTGTGGCTCAACGCCACCTGGCAACTGCTCTCCTATGTGCCGCTGCTGGAGTTCGGACGGCGCGCCCTGATCGCCAGCCATACGCGCATCCGCCTGGATGCCCTGTGGCTGTACCCGGTCATCGTTGCCGGGCTGCTGCTCGTCATCGGGATGGCGGAGGATCCGGGCCGCGGCCTCGCCAATGGCGGGCGCTACCTGGTCGGCGTCCCCGGCGCACTGCTCGTCGGCCTGGCCTTCTGGTTCCTGCTGCGGCGCCCCGCCCTGCGCGCCCCGCAACCCGGCGATCATGGCCGCCACTATCCGGCCGTAGCCACCCTCGCACTGACCTTCCTCGGCTATGCCCTGCTGACCCCGTTCCCGGGGATCGTCGATCCGGGGCTTCCCGGCTGGCTGCCAACCTATGGCGACTTCCTCGAGGCGACCGGGCTGCCGGTACAGCTGTTGCGCATGTTCACGGCCCTCCTCGCCGGCATCGCATTGATGAGCCTGACCCGCACCCTGGGCACCCAGCAGGGCAACGACCTGCTGCGCATCCTCGACACCCTCAACGGCTTCGTCTATCGCTGCCGCAACAACCCGACCTGGGACGTGATCAATGCCGAGGGCGCACTCGAGGAATTCACCGGATACCGGCGCGGGGATTTTGTCGAGGGCGGCATGACGTTCGGCGACCTGGTCCATCCGGATGATCGCGAACGGGTATGGCGCGAGGTCTCGGAGGGCCTTCAGCGCTCCGGTCAGTTTCAGATCCAGTGGCGCATGATGCGGCAGGATGGGGGCGTATGCTGGGTCTTCGAGCGTGGGGCCGGCACCTACGACGACCGGGGCCGGCTTCGGTACATCCAGGGCCACGTGATCGATGCCGACGAACTGGTCACCACCAGCGAGAGCCTGCGCGCCAAGACCGACGAACTGGAGGCCTTTCGGTCCACCCTCGATCTGACCCTGGACGCGGTCTTCCTGTTCGATGTCGAGACCCTGCGCTTCATCTACGTGAACCAGGGGGCGGTGGACCAGACCGGCATCCCGCGCGAGGAACTGCTGACCCTGCACCCCTTTGATATCAAGCCGGACTTCCCGGAAGGCCGCTTTCGTCAGCTGATCGAGCCGCTGCGCCGGGGCATACGCGACCAGCTCCGCTTCGATACCAGCCACCGGCATCGCGACGGCTTCGATGTGCCGGTCGAAATCTCCCTGCAGCTGGTCGCACCCCGCGGCGAGACGGCCCGGTATGTGGCGATCTCGCACGACATCACCCAGCGCAAGCGCAACGAAGAGGCGCTGCTGCAGGCCCTGGCCGAGCTGGAGACCTCGCGCGACGAACAATCCCGCCTGCTGGAACTGACCCAGCGCGAACAGGGGCGCATGGCCGCCCTGCTCTCCGCGATGAGCATCGGCATCCTGTTCGAGGACCGCGAAGGGCGAGTGGAATACGTGAACCCGGCCTTCCGCCGGATGTGGGCCATCGACAACCAACTGGAATTGGTGGGACGGGCCTCACGCGAGGTGCTGGAGCACTCCACCCACCGCTTCGCCCGGCCGGACCACGCCTCGCGCCATGTGCTGCACGTGCTGGACACCCACGAGATCAGCGAACGCTTCGAGGTCGACCTGTACGACGGGCGCATCCTGACTCAGGTCTCCTACCCGGTGCACGATACCGACGAGCGCACCATCGGCCGCCTGTGGCTGTACGAGGACGTGACCCACGAGCGCCAGACCGCCCAGCAGCTGGTCTATCTGGCCGAGCATGATGCCCTGACCGGGCTCTACAACCGCCATCACTTCCAGAAGCACCTGGAACACATGATCCACAGCGAACGCCGCCGCAACGGCCGCTTTGCCCTGCTGTATTTCGATCTCGACGAATTCAAGACCATCAATGACACCTTCGGCCACCGCGCCGGAGACACCGTGCTGGTACGCGCCGCCGGCGAGATCGCGGCACTGGTGCGCAGCCAGGACATCTTCGCCCGCCTGGGCGGCGACGAGTTCGCGATCCTGGTCGACCGCGAATCGGATCAGGAACCGATCGAGCTGGCCGAACGCGTCGGTCGCGCGATCGCCTCGATCCCGTTCCGCTTCCGCGGCCAGAACTACCGGCTCACCGCCAGCATCGGCATCGCCCATTACCCCGAGCACGGTGACAACGTCGAAGATCTGGTGGCCCACGCGGACACCGCGATGTACCAGGCCAAGGACCTGGGCAAGAACACCTGGGCGGTATTCGACCGCAGCCGCAACACCGCCGAGCACATGCTGGAGCGGATGTCCTGGAGCCAGCGCATCGCCTCGGCCCTGGAACTGGGTCATCTGGAGCTGCACTACCAGGGGATCTACGCCATCGATGACGGCCACCTGCACCACCTGGAGGCCCTGGTGCGCATGCGCGACCCGACCAAACCCGACGAGATCGCCATGCCCGGCCAGTTCATCCCGATCGCGGAGAAGACCGGCCAGATCCTGGATATCGACCGCTGGGTGATCCGCGAGAGCATCGCCCGCCTGGCCGGCGACCCGACGATCGCCGGCATCGCGATCAACATCTCCGGGCGCAGCTTCGACGAACCCAGCCTTCCGCAGTACATCGCCCAGCAGCTGGAACAGCATGCGGTCGAACCCCGCCGGCTGATCATCGAGCTGACCGAGACCGCCGCGGTGTCCGAGATGCAGGACGCCCAGCGCTTCATCGAGGCGCTGCAGCACACCGGCTGCACGGTGTGCCTGGACGACTTCGGCTCCGGCTTCTCCACCTTCGCCTATCTCAAGTACCTGGGCGTGCAGATCCTCAAGATCGACGGCATGTTTGTGCGCGACCTGCCCAACAACCGCGACAACCAGGCCTTCATCCGCGCGATGGTCGATGTCGCCCGCGGTCTCGACAAACGCACCGTCGCCGAGTGCGTGGAAGACGGCCCGACCCTCGCGATGCTGGCCGAACTGGGCGTGGACATGGCGCAGGGCTATCACCTGCACCGGCCATCCCTGGAGATCCCCCGCGAACGGAGCGACACGGAATAGGCCCAGCGTTCCTTTCCGGAAAGCGGCTCAGTCCATCACTTCGACACACACTCAACGAGCTCCGCCCCACCCCCCTCGAAACGAAAGCCGACGGCATCCGTCGCGACCCGGAACTCGCCTTCCGCCTGTATCCAGCCCTGTTCCAGGACGCTCGCGTCAACCCGCTCGAACAGCCGCTGCAGCGCCAACGCAGTGGCACCCCGGGCCGCGTATTCCAGGCCGTGGCGCTCCCATCCGGCACGGGCCGCATCCGCCAGTCTCCAGCCGGTCTCGACGAACCCGGCAATCCACAGCGCGCGCAGCACCCCGTCACCCCACTGCTGGCGCAACTGCGCCATCCCGGAACGCGTATCCGCGGCGGCCTCCACCGTCGCGACCAGCGATGCGGGCAACAGCTCGCGCCAGTCATCGCTCTCGAAAGCGCCTGGCATCAAATCCTCGTCGATAATCTGAACGAAGTCCGGGACCGGGTCGGAACCCGTGCGCTGCGCCAGCTGGATCAATGCCCCGGCCTCGTCGCGATAACCGGACAGGGCAAACCCGCACAAGTGATGGTCCACGATGTCGTGCACGAACACCGACGTCGGGATGCGCTCGCCGGCGAAGGGCGTCGCCGCGATCACGTCCGCGCCGCGTCCTGGCAGATCCAGCTTCCAGCCACGCACCCCAAAGCCATCCGCCCAGGATTCGGCGTAGTGCACCGGGATGGCCACGCCACCCTCGTCCCCATCCTGCAGACCTCGTTCGCGCGTCATTGGCTCCTCTCCGTTCAAGGTGTCGTCCTTGCACTTTACCGACCGGTCAACTAGTGTGCAAAGACATGGAAGCCAACACACCCAACGACACCCGCGGTGCAAGCCGCGAAGCCCTGCTGCAGGCCGCCCGCGACCTCATCGTCACGCGCAGCTACGCCTCCGTCGGCATCGCCGAGATCTGCGCGCAGGCGGGCGTGCGCAAGGGCAGTCTGTACCACTTCTTCCCCGGGAAGGAGGCGCTCACCCTGGCGATGCTGGACGCGCTCTACGCGGACTTCGAGCGCGACGTGCTGATCCCCGGGCTGTCGGGCGCCAACGGGCTCCGCGCTCGCATCGACGCGTTCGTCCACGCGATCCATGCCTTCGAGGCGCGGATGCAGTCGGAATCCGGACAGCTGCCTGGCTGCCCCTTCGGCAACCTGGCGGTGGAGATGGGCACCCACAACCCGGCCCTGCGCCAGGCGATCCGGAAGCACCTGGATGCGGTCACCGCACATTTTCGCGCCGTGCTGGACGCGGCCGTACAGAACGGCGAGCTTCCGCCCGAAACCGACACCGCTGCCGCCGCCGAACAGTGGCTGGCGCTGATGGAAGGGATCCTGGTGATGGCCAAGGCCGACCAGGATCCGGCCACGATCCTGCGCCTGGGCCCCGCGCTCGGGGCGCTCCTGCTCAACCCGACCCCGGAGGTCCACCATGAGCGATGAACACTTCCCCCTGCATGACGCCGCCAGCGCCCCCGCCGCGAAGCCGGCCTTCGAGCAGGCCGAGCAGACCTTCGGCATGGTCCCCAACCTGATCCGCAAGATGGCCAGTGCGCCAGCCCTGGCGGAGGCCTATCTGTCCCTCAATACCCTGCTGCAGCAGACCTCCATGAGCCCGACCGAGCAGTGCACCCTGCTGCTGACGGTCAGCCGCTATCACGAATGCGACTACTGCATGGCCGCGCACAGCATGACCGGCCGCATGACCGGCGTTCCGGACGGCGTGGTCGATGCGCTGCGCGAGGACCGGCCGATCGAGGACCCGAAGCTGGAGGCACTGCGCCAGTTCACCCGCGCCATGATCGAACAGCGTGGCTGGGTCGACGAGGCCACCCAGCAGGCCTTCCTGGACGCCGGCTACACGCATCCACAGATGCTGGAGGTGATCCTGGCGATCGGCCTGAAGACCCTGTCCAACTACACCAACCACATCGCCGGCACCCCGGTTGACGAGCCCATGGCCGGCGAGCGCTGGACGGCACCGGGCGCATAACCGCGCCGTCCCAACGTCCCCGAAGGAGAAACCCACATGAGCGAAGAAACCGCCGATCTTGTTGTCATCATGATCACCGGGCCGGAGAACAAGCGCCGTCTGCCGTCGGCCTTCTTTCTGGCGGCCACCGCCGCCGCAAGCGAACAGAACGTCATCATGTACTTCACCGGGCCGGCCACGGAACTGCTGAAAACCGGCGTCGCCGAGAACATCCATCCCATGGAGGGCGGCAAGAGCATCGCCGACTTCATGAAGAACGCCATGGACAACGGCGTCCAGATGATGGGCTGCCGGCAATCGCTTGAGCTGAACGGAATGGATGAATCGGATCTGGCCTACCCGGACCTCCCCTTGCTTACGCCCTCGCAGGCCTTGCCTTCGCTGGGGTCGGCCGGCAAAGTCCTGACCTGGTAATCACACGAGGGGCCGCACCGGTGGCCCCTCTCCGACCGGAGGCGTACAGGGGCGTGCCGGACCATCGCAAGCGCATCCTCCTGCTGTCCGCCTATCGCGCCGACAGCCACGCGGCCTGGGCGGACTGGTTAACCAGCACCTTCGATGCGTTCGACTGGCAGCTACTGGAATTGCCGGGGCGCCACTTCCGTTGGCGCATCCGCGGCAACCCGATCTCCTGGCTGGACGAACTGGCGACCACGGAAGCCGACGCAGTCATCGCCACCTCGATGGTGGATCTCGCCACCCTGCGCGGACTCCAGCCCCACCTCGCCGCCCTGCCCACGCTCTACTATGTGCACGAGAACCAGTTTGCCTATCCGCTGGGCCCGCAACAGGTGGATTCGGTAGACCCGCAGATGGTGCAGATCTATGCGGCGCTGGCCGCGGACCGCATCGCCTTCAACTCGGCGTTCAACCGCGACTCGTTCCTGGAAGGGATGGCGACCCTGCTCGGACGCATGCCGGATGCGGTACCTCCCGGGATACGGGACCGACTGACGCAGCGCAGCGCGATCCTCCCGGTGCCGATCCAGCCAACGGCCGTGACCGGCGGCACTCGCGATCCGGGCCTGATCCTCTGGAATCACCGCTGGGAATACGACAAGGCCCCGGAGGTCTTTACCGAGGCCATGCTGACGCTGGCCGGGTCAGGCGTGGATTTCCGTCTTGCCCTGCTGGGGCCGCGGCCGGCGAACGCCCCCGAACCCCTGCAAAAGCTGCGCGAGGCCCTGGGGAACCGGATCATCGCCGATGGCAAGCTGCCCCGCGGCGAATACGACGCGTTACTGGGCCGCGCAGGGATCGTCGTCAGTACCGCCCGGCACGAGTTCCAGGGCTTGGCGGTGCTGGAGGCCAGCGCCGCTGGTGCCACACCGCTGGTCCCGGATGCCCTGGCCTACCGCGAACAATACCCCGATGCCTGTCGCTACCCGCAAGGCGATGTAGACACGCTGACGGAGCGCCTGCAGGCATGGCTGCAACAAGGGCCCCCGCCCGCACCCGACGTCCGCGCGTGGACGCCGGGGCGATTGGAGCCGGACTGGAAAGGGATGCTGGACGACCTCGTTATGGGCGACCGCAAGGGATCACGGGTCAATCGCGGCTGACGACGACCCGATCCGACATCTCGTCCTCGGCCACGAACACCGGGCGGATCACGTCGCGGTAATTGCGGATGCGCTGCACGTAGTACACCGGCTGATACCCGCGCGCATAGCCGTAGCGCAGATCCTTGTAATAACGCTCCTCGGTCAGTAGCGGCAGGATCTCGCGCATGTCGGCCCAGCGATCCGGGTCCCGTCCCAGCTCGCGCGCCAGGCGGCGCGCATCCAGCAGGTGGCCCCGGCCGATGTTGTAGGCCGCCAGCGCCAGGTAGGTACGATCCGGTTCGACGATGTCATCCGGCAGCAACCCGTGCTGACGCTGCAGGTAGCGGGCCCCGCCGTCGATGCTCTCCACCGGGTCCAGGCGATCCACGCCCAGCGACTCGGCGGTGCGACGGGTCAGCATCATCAGCCCGCGCACACCCGTCGGGCTGCGCGCCTCCGGATCCCAGTGCGACTCCTGATAGGCCAGTGCAGCCAGCAGATCCGCGGGCAGATCCGTGCGCTCGGCCGCCTCCTCGAAGTGGGGATGGTACTGGGGCAGGCGATCCTCTATGCGCCGGTTCAGCGCGCGCAGGTCGACGAAGTCGAACTGGTTGATGTAGGCGTAATAGCGCTCGTCCACGAGGTCGCGCAGCTCGCGGCCACCGGCGCCCTGCATCCAGGTCGCGGCCAGCTCGGCGAGCTCGGCGTGTTCCGGATCGACATACCACCCCAGCGCGCGCGGCGCGGACAGATCGAAGGCGATGTCGAGATGCGGGAAGGAGCGGCGGTTGTAGCGCACGATGTGCGAATCAGCCACGGTGCAGCCAATCTCCTGCCGGGCGACCTGCGCCATCAGGCGCTCGGTGCCGATCTCGCGCACCTCGAACTCGACCGATTCCGGCAGCGCCTCCTCCAGGGTTTCGACGTAGCTGCTGCCGGCCGAGACGACCAGATCGACGCCCTCCAGCTCGTCCGTCGAACCCGGCAGGCCGGACAAGTCGCGATGGCAGACCACCTGCTCGCTCACCTCCATGTAGTGCGGACCGCGGCGAAAGCGCTCGTCACGCGACGGCAGATGGGTCAGACCCGCTGCCGCCATGTGCGCCGCGCCGGATTCGAGCGACTCGAGGACACCGGAAACCGAGTCGGCCATGACCCATTCCACCTTCCAGCCATGCGCCAGGGCAAAGCCTTCGACCAGGTCGTGCTCGGTGCCGGATGTCTCCAGATGCTGGTCAAAGTACCAGGTGGTGGGTGCGTTGCGGGTCACCACGCGCAGCGTCCCGGTCTCCTCCACGGAGGCCAGGCGATCGCCCGCAGCCGCGTTGGAAACCATCGTTCCGGATTGCCCGTTCTCCGAACCACACCCGGCCAGTAACGCCAGCAGGGCCGCCGGGATCAATGCCCGGAAGGCTCGCCCACAGCGCGCGGAGCGAGTGACCCGTCCCTTGCGCTTCGATTCTTCGGTCATACCGGTTTCCTTCCCGTCGGCAGCCGGCGTCAAACGCCAACCGATTCCATGACGGATCCATGAATGTCCGATACCGAGACTAGGGTTTTGCGGAATGGTTCTCAAAAATACCCACACTCGAGGGGTTGCAGAATCACCAAGTATCCGTTCACGGATGTTCGGCTCACCCGTGCCGGTGGGCACAAGGGCGACACGCCCTGTACAGTCGAAGTCCGGCCCATCGCCGAGCGAACGACCGCGGCCCGGAACAAGACCCAAGGCCCCGCCAAACCCAGCGGGCATCCTTGAGGCCCAGGGCGACACTGATCAACAACTCGAGCGCGGGCGTGCGAATTGATCGGTGACGCCCAGGGGGAACACCTCGACATCCGCACGATCCAATCGCCCGTCACTTGCCAGGAGCGCAACAACATGCCCGTGGAATCCCTTCTCCTCCTCCTGCTCATCGGCGGCATTGCCGGCTGGCTCGCAGGCCTGCTGGTACACGGGTCCGGGCAGGGCATCCTGCTGAATATCGTGGTTGGCGTGATCGGCGCCTTCCTCGGCGGCTGGCTGTTCACCCAGCTCGGGGTGCAGGCAGGCGGACTGATCGGCAGCCTTGCCGCCGCCACCGTGGGCGCCGTGCTGCTGCTCGGTCTGCTTCGCTTGATCCGAAAGGCCTGATCCACCCGATCCAAGGAGTTCTCATGATCCAGATCCTCGGCATCATCCTGCTGGTTGGCGGCCTGATCGCCGCCCTGGTCGGTGTTCAGGACGCCTTCGGCATGCGCGAGCGCGCGGCGCGGCTGTTCCTTGGCCGCTTCACCCGGCGCACCCTCGCGCTGCTTATCGGTGGCGGCGTGGCCGCGCTGATCGGCCTGATCCTGATGACCTCGAAAATGTGATGCGGTTGGCGTGATCTTCCCGAGGCGGTAGGGTCCGCCTCGGGGGAGCCTGCGACCGACACCGGACGCGGCATCGCTGCGGCCCCCTGGAACAAAAAACGAGGGGAGACCGCATGACTCTGACACCGTCGCGCCGCCTGGCGCTCTCGATCGCCGTTAGCTCCGCCCTGTTTGCCGCCCCCGCAACCCTGATGGCCGCCGGCTTCTACATCCAGACGCAGGGCGCGTCCGGCCTCGGCCGGGCCCATGCGGGGGATGTCGCCGTCGCCTCAAATGCCTCCACCATCTACTTCAACCCGGCCGGCATGACCCGCCTGAAGGGCAACGAACTCCAGGCCGGTGTGCATCTGCTGATGCCCAACTCCGAGGTCAATCAGCGCAGCACCCAGATCCCCGGGCGCGACAGCAGCAACCCCTACGACCCGACCCCGGTGCCCAACCTGTACTGGGCACAGCAGTACTCCGACCGAGTCTGGCTGGGCTTCGGCCTCAGCGCCCCGTTCGGCCTGAAGAATGAGTACAACGACGACTTCTTCGCCCGCTACGACTCACTGGAATCCGACCTGCGCGTGCTCAATCTGCAACCGAGCATCGCGTTCGAGCTGACCGACCGGATCTCCATCGGCGGCGGCCTCGACCTGCAGTACGCCGATGCCACCCTGCGCAGCGCGACACCGGACCCGGCCGGTCTCAATCCGGACACCGACGGGAAATTCGAACTCGAGGGCGACAACTGGGATGTCGGCTTCAACATCGGGATGCTGTTCGACCTGAGCGATGCGACCCGCCTGGGCATCCATTACCGTGAAGGCGTCACCCATACCCTCCAGGGCACAGCCACCGCGACGCTATCGACAAACGACCCCCTACGCGCCCAAGTAGGCGACACCATCGTTCAAGGTGGCCAGGCCGACCTGAAGCTGCCCGATATCGCCTCGATCGGCATTCGTCATCGCTTCAGCGATCGCTGGACGGGCCTGGCCCAGTACACCTGGTTCAACTGGTCGAACTTCGACGAGATCCGGATTCAGTTGCCCCAGGGCAACGAGCAGGTGCTGGAACAGAACTACCGCAACAGCTACGCCCTGGCGGTGGGGGCCGAGTACGCGATGAACCCGCGCTGGACCCTGCGTGGCGGCATCCAGTACGACCAGACCCCGACGCAGACCAACGGGCGCGGCACGCGCACCCCGGATGGCGACCGCACCTGGTTCTCCTTCGGCGCCAGCTACGCCCGCAGCGAGCGCTTCACCTTCGACCTGGGCTACAGCTACATCCACATCGCCAGCGAGGATCTCGACATCACGCGCAGCTTTAACGGGACCGACATCAACATGCAGGGGACGACCAAGGGTCACGTGCACGTCCTGTCGGCCGCCATGCGCTACCACTTCTAGCGCCGAATCCGGGGCCGGGCATACGCCCCGCCCCGTTCATCACCGCTCCAGCTCCACTTCGCAGGCCGCCGCCAGGGCGCGCCGGTCGGCGTCACTCAGATCGCGCCGCCCGGCGTTGGCCTCGCCCAGGATCGCGTGCATCACCGCGGCCGGGTCGTCCACGTGCTCGATCCCCAGGGCGTGCCCCAGCTCGTGCGCCAGCGTCAGGCGCAGCTCGTCCGCGTCACTGGCCTTGAACACGGTGATGGAGCGCCGCGCGCCCTGCTGCTCGTAGACCGCCATGTCGAAGGCACCGGTCGCGCCGATCTCGCGGTTCAGTTCCGCGACCCGTTCGTTGAAGCCATCGATCTGGCCCTCGAGGTCGCGGATCTCGCGGTTGAGCTCGTCGCGCCGACGCTCCAGCGTGCGGCGGCGCTGCTCCAGGTCGTCCCGCGCCGCATCCAGCGCCCGGCGCTGCCGTTCCAGCCGCTCGCGGTTCCCCGCGCTGTGCGCCATGCGTCCGGCATTCCAGGCGGCCACTGCCTCTTCGTACTCGCGCTGGCGCGCCTGAAGGTCCTCCAGGCGCCGCTGGTAGCCCGCGGCATCCGCCGCCAGCGCCGAGTGACGGTGATCCAGACGCTCCTCGCGCTCGGCGATCCCCCGCTTGAGCCGGTCCAGCTCCGCGCGCGCCCGGTCGCGGCTCTCGGCACCCGCCTGGCGCTCGTCGAACACCAGCCGGACCGGCATGCCCTCGCCCTCGCGCTGACGGAAAAGTGTTTCCGGCGTCTGCCCGTCCCACATGCTCACGGCCGCATCCAGGGCCGCCTGCACCGCGTCACGCTCCAGCCGGAAGCGCGGGTCCACAGCCTCCAGATGCAGGGTGATGGGCACCTCGCAGCGCGGCGCGGCCAAGTGCGCATGCCCCGCGGAGCCGCCCGACAATTGCCCCTCCTGCCACAGGACACCGCCCAGCGCGAGCGCCCCGACACCGCCGACCAGCCATAACGGTATTGCCATTACAGTTCCTCCCTCGCACACACCCAAGGTACCAGCCAGCGGGCACCGCCACCCGCGTTTGCCCCGTCATGACGCGCCAGGCACCATTGAACCCATTCGATACCCCCGATTCAGGAGACTGCCATGCTGCGCACCCTTCTTGCCGCCCTGCCGCTCGTTGCCCTGCCGCTCGTCGTCCAGGCCGAGACCCCGAACATCCAGCCCGGTCTCTGGGAAAACCAGACCACCATGATCATGGAAGGCATGGGCGGCATGCCGGACCAGACCGAGACCAGCACCGAGTGCGTCACCCAGGAAGACATCGACCGCGGCGAGAACATCATAGAAGCGCCGGAAGGCTGCACCCTGGACCAGATGGACATGACGGCCGACCGCATGGACTACACCATGAGCTGCCCCGGCCCGCAGGGCGGACGCATGCAGATGGACGGCAGCATGCGCTTCATGGGTGACCGCGCCGAGGGCGAAATGACCAGCGAGATGGACACCCCCATGGGCCCGATGAACGTGCGCATGGAGATGCGCAGCCAGCGCATCGGCGACTGCTGACCCCCCGTATTCACCACGGAGGTCACAGAGGGCACGGAGAAGAAGAACGATCTGGAAAGAGCCACAAGTACGGGGCGCGACTTGCGTCGCTTCAGCCCCCGGACTTTTCTTCGTGCCTTCGTGGTCGTTAAGCCCTGCGCCAGAGAAGGATCTGATTGTTGGCCGGCAGGTCGATGACCGCCGCGGGCTCGAGGCCGGCGGCCGTGGCGAGGGCATCCAGGTCGGCGCGGTCGCGCACGCCCATGCCCGGATCTTGCGCCCGCAGCATCTGGTCGAACCGGGCGTTGGATTCGGCAGTATGCGAACCGTCGTGGGCAAACGGGCCGTACAGCGCGAACAGCCCACCCGGCGCCAGTACCCGGGCCACGCCGGCAAACAGCGCCTCCACCGCCGGCCAGTGCATGATATGCACGGTATTCGCGCTGTAGACGTACTCGAACGGTCCCTCCGGCCAGGCATCCCGCAGCACGTCCAGTTCCAGCGGGGGCCGCAGATTGGGCAGGGCCGCGTCGCGTCGCCAGGCCTCCACGCCCGGCAGGTTCTCTGCCACGTCACTGGGATACCAGTCGAGATGCGGCAAAGCCGCGGCGAAATGCGCCGCGTGCTGCCCGGTGCCGGCGCCGATCTCCAGCACCCGTCCATGCGCAAGGAACTGCTCGCGCAGCTGGGCCAGGATCGGCGCGCGGTTTTGATCCGCGGCCGGGGCATAGGGCTTGTCGGAGGTCATCGCAGCGATCCGTTCACGGGGGACAAGGCGGTATTCTGGACGCCCCGCAACCGCACTGCCATGATCGGGACACACCCTATTTCCAGGCTGCCCTGATGACACCCCGCTTCCGGTTGTTCCTGCCCGCCCTGCTCGTCCTGTTGCTGGTCATGGGCGGCGAGGCGCTGGCCCGCGACATGGCGACCGACCCGGAGCGCCTGCTGCCGGTCGAACTGGCCACCGTCGGGGTGGATGCCGGCTCCGGCACGCCCATCGCCCTGTTGCGACACCCGGCGTCCGGCGAGGTGGTCCCGATCGTGATCGGGACCGACCAGGCCCGCGCGATCCTGCTGGCCATGCACGACATAACACTGTCGCGCCCGCAGACCCACGACCTGATGATCAACCTGCTGGAGCAGATGGATGCACGCCTGGAACGGGTGATCATTGACGGCCTGGAGAACGGTACCTATCTCGGCTGGCTGGAGGTACGGATCGCCGGCGAGGCCGAACCCCGGTTGATCGACACCCGCCCCAGCGACGGGCTCGCCCTGGCGGTACGCAGCGGGGCCGCCATCCATGTCGCGCCGGAAATCCTGGAGGCCGATGTCACCTTCGACTACACCCCGCCGGGCGAGGACGAGGTCGTCACCGCCCTCGGCATCACCGTTGTGGAGGCCCGCAACGACCTGCGCGAAGCCCTGCAACTGCCGGACGAATCCGGCGTGCTGGTCAGCCGTGCCGCGGGCCGCGCCGCCGCCGCGGGCCTGACCCACGGCGCCCTGATTCTGAAAGTGAACGGGCGCACGCCCACCACCCCGATGGACTTCCTCGAGGCGATCTCCGCCACACCGGAGGGCGAGCCAGCCGAAATCCGCTACTGGCTGGATGGCGAGACCCGCAGTATCACGCTGCCCACGGACGTCCCCGAGATCGAGGAGTCCGACGACGCCCTGACCGTCTGAGCAGAGCCGGAACGGACGCGGGTCAGTCCCGCGGCGGAAGCCGCGGGCGCAGCCAGTCGAGCGTGGCGGTGGTTGCCGGATCGTGCTCGCCGGCGGTCGCGCCGGGCGCCAGATCCTCAAGCACCTGACCGGCCAGCTGCTTGCCCAGCTCCACCCCCCACTGATCGAAGGCATTGATCCCCCACAGCGTGGCCAGCACGTAGATCTTGTGCTCGAACAGCGCGATCAACGCGCCCAGCGTGGCCGGATCCAGGCGTTCCAGCAGAATCAGCGTGCTCGGCCGATTGCCGGGGAAGGTCCGGTGCGGCGCCAGCGCATCAATCGCCTCCGGCGACTGCCCGGCCGCCGCCATCTCGGCGCGCACCGCGGCCTCGTCCTTGCCCATCGCCAGCGCCTCGGCCTGCGCCACCAGGTTGGCCAGCAGCAACGGGTGCTGCGCCGGCAGGTCGTGCTCGGGACGGGCCACGCCGATGAATTCGGCCGGGATGAAGCGCGTGCCCTGGTGGAGCAACTGGAAGAAGGCGTGCTGACCATCGGTGCCCACCGCACCCCAGACCACCGCGCCGGTTGCATCCGTCACGACCTGCCCGTCCAGCCCCACGCGCTTGCCCAGGCTCTCCATCTCCGCCTGCTGCAGGTACGGCGGCAGCAGCGACAGGCGTTCGTCGTAGGGCAGTACCGCGCGCGACTGTGCCCCCAGCAGGTTCTGGTTCCACAAATCCACCAACGCCATGCGCACTGCGGCATTGCTGGAGACCGGCGTCTGGCGCACGTGTTCGTCCATGGCATGGGCCCCGCCGAGAAACGCACGGAAGCCGTCCATGCCGAGGAGCAGCGCCACCGGCAACCCGATGGTGGACCACACGGAATAGCGCCCCCCGACCCAGTCCCAGAAGCCGAACATGTTGTCCGGGTCGATACCGAACTCCGTTACCCGATCGCGCGCGGTGGAGACCGCCACGAAGTGGCGCGCGACGGCCGTGTCGTCCGGCGCATGCCGCAGCAGCCAGGCGCGGGCCGCACGGGCGTTGGTCAGGGTCTCCTGGGTGCCGAAGGTCTTCGATGCGACGATGAACAGCGTGGTTTCCGGATCGGCCTCGCGCAGCACGGCGGAGAGCGCCGCGCCATCCACGTTGGAGACGAACTGCACGGTCAGCGGCACGCCGTCGGCCGGCGCCTGTGCATGCGGCGCAAGCGCCCGGCAGACCATGCGCGGCCCGAGGTCGGAGCCGCCGATGCCGATATTCACCACGCGACGGATCGGACGCCCGCTGTAGCCACGGTGGGCCCCGTCGTGGATCCGCCGCACGAACGTCTCGACCCGGTCGAGCTGCGCATGCACCTGCGGAACCACGTCCGCGCCATCCACTTCACAGTGGGCGTCGCGCGGCAGGCGCAGGGCCGTGTGCAGGGCCGC
This sequence comes from Thioalkalivibrio sp. AKL7, assembly GCF_000381705.1. Classification (NCBI taxonomy): domain Bacteria; kingdom Pseudomonadati; phylum Pseudomonadota; class Gammaproteobacteria; order Chromatiales; family Ectothiorhodospiraceae; genus Thioalkalivibrio; species Thioalkalivibrio sp. AKL7. The sequence continues at coordinate 87,100 of NZ_KB906952.1, forward strand.
CCGTCCCTCGGTGGTATTGACCCGCTCGCCGGCAAACAGCGCGCGCACCGCCTCCGATACCTCACAGGCCGCAGCGCGCTCGTACAGGGCATCCCAGGCCGCACCGTCCAGGCGCTGGCGCGTCCAGTCCAGGCGCAACCCGGCGACCTCCTGTACGTCCCGTTGCACGCGATCCGGATCGCGCGCGAACAGCTCGCGCAGGGGCTCGTCCGCCAGCCGTCGGGCCTCGACCCGCAAGGCACTCTCCATCACCGCACCCATTCCTGCCGTCATCCTGTTTCCTCGATTGTCCCAAGCCCAGAGTGCCGCCCCGGCCCCTGCGTTACAATTAATAGAAAGTCATCCGGCGCGGCCGGTTCCGCACTTAGGGGTTTTTTGCATGCGCATCCTGTTCGCCAGCAGCGAGGCCTACGGTCTGGTCAAGACCGGGGGTCTCGCCGATGTCAGCGCCAGCCTGCCCGCCGCCCTGCGCCGGCGGCGCCAGGATGCCCGTCTGGTGCTACCCGGCTACCCCGAGGCCTGTCGCAACCTGGTGGATGCCACCCCGCGCCCGGGTCCGGACGGCGCCCCCTGGCAGATCATCGAGGGCCGACTGCCCGGGACCCGGCTCCCGGTCTACCTGATCGACTGGCCAGAATACTTCCAGCGCGCCGGCAACCCCTACAGCGCCAGCAACGGCATGGACTGGCCGGACAACGCCCAGCGCTTTGCCGGTTTCGCCCGCGCCATCGTGGCGCTGGCGCGGGACGAGGCCGGGCTGGACTGGGCGCCGGAACTGATTCACCTGAACGACTGGCAGACCGGTCTCGTGCCTCTGCTGCTGGATCCGGAGCGCACCGGCGTCGAACGCCCGCGGACGGTGTTCACCATCCACAATCTGGCCTACCAAGGCCTGTTCCCGGCGAGCACCGTGCAGGATCTGAACCTGCCCGCGGACCTGTGGCACCCGGAGGCCCTCGAATTTCACGACCAGCTTTCGTTCATGAAGGCGGCCCTGATCTTCGCCGACGCGATCACCACCGTCTCGCCCACCTACGCCCGCGAGATCCAGGAACCGGCCCACGGCATGGGTCTGGACGGCGTATTACGCGCCCGCAGCGCCGACCTGCACGGCATCCTCAACGGGGTCGACTACAGCGACTGGGATCCGGCGCGCGACCGCCACATCGCCGCGCGCTACAGCGCCGAGGACCTCGCGGGCAAGGCCGCCAACAAGGCGGCATTGCAGACCCGCATGGGCCTGGAGACCAACCCGGAGACCCCGCTGCTGGGCCATGTCGGCCGCATGGTCGAGCAAAAGGGTGTCGATCTGCTGCATGCCGCCTGCACGCCGCTGCTGGAGGCTGGGCGCATCCAGCTGGCGCTGGTCGGCTCCGGCCAGAAGGACCTGGAACACGCCACCGGCGCCCTCGCCCGCGCTTACCCCGGCCAGGTCGGCGTGCACATCAGCTACGACGAGCCGCTGGCCCACCAGATCGAGGCCGGGTCCGACCTGTTCCTGATGCCGTCGCGCTTCGAGCCCTGCGGGCTCAACCAGCTCTACAGCCTGCGCTACGGCACCCCGCCGGTGGTCCACGCCACCGGCGGTCTGGCCGACACCGTGGTGGATGCCACGCCGGAAAATCTGGAGGCGGGCACCGCCACCGGTTTCAGCTTCACCCCGGACAGCGTCGCCGCCCTCGGCGCCGCCCTGGAGCGCGCCCTGGCGCTGTATACCGCGCGCGGCGACGGCCACTGGGAACAGCTGATGCACAACGGCATGGCGCGCGACTTCGGCTGGACCGCCAGCGCCGATGCCTATCTCGCCCTGTACCGCGAACAGCTTCCGCGCCGCAGCCGGCGTGCGAAGGCGGCATCTGCGCTATAATCGCGTCCTTTTCGCGACCTCCCGAACCCCAACCGGCAAGCCCAGGCAGCGGCGATCGTCGTCCTGCGCGCACAGGCCCGATATGACTCGAAGCGATCAACACGACCGATTCCTCCCCAAGGACAAGGAACTGCGCGCCCGCGTGCGCCTATTCGGGGAACTCCTGGGCAACGTGATTCACGACCTGGAAGGCCAGGCCGTGTTCGACGCGGTGGAGAAGCTGCGCCGTGGCTTCGTCAGCCTGCGCAAGGACGAGGATCCGGACCTGCGCCGCCAGCTGATGGCCGACATCACGCACTTCGACGCCTCGCTGACCGAGCGCGTGATCCGCGCCTTCAGCATCTACTTCAGCCTGGTCAACATCGCCGAGGAAGACCTGTTCTACCGCTGGCGCCGCGCCCAGGTCTCCAGCGGCGAGCCGCTGTGGACCGGCTCCTTCGACCAGACCCTGCGCGAGCTGCATGGCGAAGGCGTCACCGCCGAGGAGCTGGAGCGCCTGCTCAACGAGCTGCACTACCAGCCGGTGTTCACCGCCCACCCCACCGAGGCCCGCCGCCGGACCACGATGGAGAACCAGCGCCGCGTGTTCGAGACCGCCGACCGGCTGAACCAGCCGGGGCTGGGCGAGGAAGAGCGCCGCCTGATCACCGAGGAACTGGAGACCCAGATCCAGATCCTCTGGCGCACCAACGAGGTGCGGGTGAAAAAGCCGCAGGTTCAGGACGAGATCAAGTACGGCCTGTTCTATTTCGAGGAGAGCCTGTTCGAGGCCATCCCGCAGTCCTACCGCTTCCTCGAGAAGGCCATCCGCCGGATCTACGGCGTCAACCCGGACGGCAGCCTGCCGGTACGCATCCCGGCCTTCCTGCACTTTGGCTCCTGGATCGGCGGCGACCGCGACGGCAACCCGAACGTGACCCCCGAGGTCACGGAGCTGTCCTGCCGCCTGGCAATGGAACAGGTCCTGCGCGAGTACCTCAAGCGGGTCAACCACCTGCGCAACGTGCTGACTCACTCGTCCTTCATGTGCCAGCCGTCGCAGGCATTCCTCGACAGCCTGGACGCCGACTCCAATATCGCCAACGCGGTGTTCCAGGGCGCCTCCGACCGCTTCGAGAGCGAGCCCTACCGGCGCAAGCTCTACATCATGCGCTACCGTCTGCGCGAGACCCTGGACACCGTGGTGCGCCGGGTCCGCGGCGAGGCCGCCGTGCTGCCGACCAACAGCGCCTATGCCGACGCCCAGGCCTTCCTGAACGACCTCAAGCTGATCCGCGACTCGCTGGTCAGCCATGGTGATCGCAACATCGCCAGCGGCGCGCTGACCGACTTGATCCGCCTGGTCGAGACCTTCGGCTTTCACCTGCACCACCTGGACGTGCGCCAGGAGTCCACCGTCCACTCCGACGCGATCGCGGAACTGCTGGGCCAGTTGGCACCGGACACCGACTACGCCGCGCTGGACGAGACCGGCCGCCAGCAGGCGCTGAGCGAACTGATCGCCTTGGAGAACCTGCCCGAGGTGGACCGCAAGGCCCTGGGCGAGAGCACCCGCGAGACCCTGCGCGTGTTCGAGGTGATCCAGAGCATGCGCCGCGAGGTCGGTCCGGACGGCATCGGCACCTACGTGATCTCCATGACCCACGCCGCCTCGCATGTGCTGGAGGTCCTGCTGCTGGGCCGTCTGGCAGGTCTCGCGGGCAACGACGAAGAAGGCAACCCGTTCTGCCATCTGCGCATCTCGCCGCTGTTCGAGACCATCGAGGACCTGCTGCATGTCGAGGACGTCCTCGAGGGCCTGCTGTCCAACCCGGTATATGCACAACTGCTGGCCGCCTCCGGCAACATCCAGGACGTCATGCTCGGCTACTCTGATTCCTGCAAGGACGGCGGCATCCTCGCCTCCAGCTGGAACCTCTACGAGGCACAGAAGAAGATCGTCGGCATTACCGATCGCTTCGGTGTGCGCTGCCAGCTGTTCCACGGCCGCGGCGGCACCGTCGGGCGCGGCGGCGGCCCGACCCACGAGTCCATCCTCGCCCAGCCCCCGGCCACGGTGCAGGGCCGGATCAAGTTCACCGAACAGGGCGAGGTACTGTCGTACAAGTACTCCAACGTGGAGACCGCGGTGTACGAGCTGGGCATGGGTGCGACCGGCGTCATGCTCGCCTCGCGCAGCCTGATCCGGCCGCCGCGCAAGGATCGCGACGACTACCGCGCCACCATGCACGAGCTCGCGCAGGCTGGCGAGGATGCCTACCGCGAGCTGATCGACCGCACCGAACGCGTGCTCGATTACTTCTACGAGATCACCCCGGTTCAGGAGATCGGCTTCCTGAATATCGGCTCGCGGCCGTCGCACCGGCGCAAGACCGATCGCTCCAAGAGCTCGATCCGCGCGATCCCCTGGGTCTTCGGCTGGGCCCAGGCGCGCCACACCCTGCCCGCCTGGTACGGCATCGGCACCGCGCTGGAACAGTGGCGCGGCGACGACCCCGAACGCCTGGCCCAGTTGCAGCGCATGTACCAGGAGTGGCCGTTCTTCCGCTCGTTGCTGTCCAACTGCCAGATGGCCCTGACCAAGGCCGACATGCGCACCGCCGCGGAGTACGCCCGCCTGTGCAGCGACCCGGAACTGGCCGAGCGCATCTACGTCCTGGTGCGCGAGGAACACAGCCGCACGGTCACCGAAGTGCTGCGCGTGGCACAACTGGACCGACTGATGGACGAGACGCCCCTGCTGGCGCGTTCGCTGCAACGGCGCAACCCGTACCTGGACCCGCTCAACAGCATCCAGATTCACCTGCTGCGCGAGTCTCGCCAGTTCGACGCCGAGGCCGACGACGACGCCGACGAAAACCCGTGGCTGTCGCCCCTGCTGCGCTCGATCAACGCGATCGCCGCAGGCATGCGCAACACCGGTTAGGGAGAGGCTGATCACGGGCCGCCCGAGCCGGTGGTCCGCGATCGTCATCCTGCTAGAATCACGCCATGCGCCTGCTGCTGCTCATCGTCGCCATCGTCGCCGTGTTCCTTGCGGTGCGCACCCTCGTGCGCTCCACCAGCAACCGCAAGCAGGTCCGCCAGGATGAACGGCCCGAACGTCTGAAAGAGGGCGGCGCGGTGATCCGCTGCGCCTTCTGCGGCGTGCACGTGCCGGAGGCCGAGGCCTACCGCGACGGCGACCGCCTCTACTGCTCGCCGCAGCACGCCGAGGTCGACCGCAACCGCTCGGACGCCGACTCCCGCACCGAAGACGACTGACCCTCGTCCATGGATAACCAGTCCGGGGGGAACACGCCGATCGACGCCGACACCCGGCGTTCCGCCTGGCTTTTCGCGCTCTACCGGGTCTTTGTCGCGGCGGTCCTGCTACTGCTCGGGCTGTTCCCGGATACCCCGCTGGGGCTGCATCTCGTCACCCCCCAGTTCTACGCGGTCATCGCCACCGCCTATCTCGCCTTTGCACTCGTCGCCGCCGCCTTCGCCTGGCGCTGCACCCACAACCCGGACACCACCAGCCTCACCCGTATCGCTTTGATCGGCGGCGCCGGCGACGGCATCGGCCTGATCGCGTTGCTGATCGTCTCCGGAGGGGTTGGCACCGGCATTGGCCTGCTGCTGGTCCCGGCCCTGGTGGCAGCCGTGCTGCTCTCCAGCGCACGCTTCGCCCTGACCCTGGCCGCGATCGCCACCCTGGCCCTGTTGCTGGCCGAGGGCGTGAGCGCACTATTCCTGCACCCCGCCGATACCGCCATCACCCAGGCGGGGCTGCTGGGTGCCACCCTGTTTGCGGCCGGCCTGCTGGCCCGCCAGTTCGCCCGCCGGGCCGGCGAGACCCGCGCCCAGGTGGAACGCCAGGAGGCGGATCTGGCCAACCTGGCCGAACTGAACGCGCAGATCATCGCGCGCATGAGCGCCGGTGTCATCGCGGTCGACCCGGAGGGGTACATCCGCTCCATCAACGAGGCCGCGCGCCGCCTGCTCCCCCCACGGCCGGGACGCCACCTGTCGTCCCTGTCGCCCTCGGTGGCACGCGTGATCCGCGACTGGCAGCGCAACGGCATGCCCACGACCAGCCAGCAGCTGCCGGGCGACCGCAATCAGCCGGCCCTGCGGATCCGTCTGGCCCCGCTGGGTGACCGCGGCGACCAGGGCAGTCTGCTGATCCTGGAGGACGCCGCCGAACTCCAGCGCCAGGCCCAGGCCGGCAAGCTGCAGGCCCTCGGCCGCCTGACCGCCAGCATTGCCCACGAGATCCGCAACCCCCTGGGAGCCATCAGCCACAGCGCACAGCTGCTCGGCGAATCGCCGGATCTCAAGCCTCACGACCAGCGCCTGCTCGACATCATCAACAACCAGAGCAAACGCGTGAACGAACTGATCTCCAACGTCCTCAGCCTGTCACGCAGGGACGCCGGAGGACGCGAGCGGCTGAACCTTCAGGAGACCCTGGATCGCTTCGCCGAGGAGTTCTGCGGTGCGCTGCAGTTGCCGCGAGAGACCCTGCATGCGCGCATCGAGCCGGCCGATTCCGAGATCCAGTTCGACCCCTCCCAGCTCAACCAGATCCTGTGGAACCTGTGCAGCAATGCGCGCATCCATGGCGGCCACGATCAGCCCGACAGCCCGCCCATCGTGCTGCGCGGCGGCGCCGGCCAGGTCGCGCGGGTGGTCAGTCTGGACGTGATCGACGCCGGGCCGGGCATCTCTGCCGAACAGGAGAAGGACCTGTTCGAACCGTTCGTCTCCGGGCGTGCCGGGGGCACCGGCCTTGGCCTGTACATCTCGCGCATGCTGTGCGAAAACAACGGGGCGTCGCTGGAATACGTCCACACACCCATCGGCGGCTGCTTCCGGATCCTGTTCGCCCCCCTGGAAACCGATTCGCCAAAGGAACAAGGCGCATGAGTATCCGCCACGTGCTGGTCGTGGACGACGAGCCCGACATCTGCGAACTTCTCGAGATCACCCTGGCCCGCATGGGCCTTGAGGCCACCACGGCCACCCGCCTCGAGCCGGCCCGCGTCCTGATCGCCGAGCACGACTTTGACCTGTGCCTGACCGACATGCGCCTGCCGGACGGCGACGGGCTGGACCTCGTCCGCCACATCCAGAGCGAACGCCCGGAGCTCCCCGTGGCCGTCATCACCGCCCACGGCAGCGTGGATACCGCCGTCCTGGCGCTGAAGCTGGGGGCCTTCGACTTCGTCAGCAAGCCGGTGGACCTGAAACAGCTGCGCGAACTGATTGACGCGGCCCTGCGCCTGGAGCCGGCTGCCTCGATCGCGGAAGAGCCCGGCGACGACGCCATCCCGGCCACCCCCGATGACAGCCCGCTGCTGGGCCGGTCCGAGCCCATGCAGCGTCTGCGCGCCACCATCCACAAGCTGGCGCGCAGCCAGGCCCCGGTGTTCATCTCCGGAGAGTCCGGATCCGGCAAGGAGCTGGTCGCGCGCGAGATCCACCGCCTCGGCCCGCGCGCCGAACGTCCGTTCGTGCCGGTCAACTGCGGCGCCATCCCCGGCGAGCTGATGGAGAGCGAATTCTTCGGCCACCGCAAGGGCGCGTTCACGGGGGCCACCCAGGACCATACCGGTCTGTTCCAGTCCGCCGACGGCGGCACGCTGTTCCTCGACGAGGTCGCCGACCTGCCGCTGCCGATGCAGGTGAAGCTGCTGCGCGCCATCCAGGAACGCGCCATCAAACCGGTCGGTGGCACCCGCGAGATCCCGGTCGACGTACGCATCCTCAGCGCCACCCACCACGACCTGGAAAAGGCCGTGCGCGAGGGCCGCTTTCGCCAGGATCTCTACTACCGCCTGAACGTGATCGAACTGAAGGTGCCGCCGTTGCGCGCGCGCCGCGGCGACATCGAACGCCTGGCCACGCGCATCCTGCAACGCATCGGCGAGCAGTGGCAGACCGGCGACCTGGAGCTGGCACCCGACGCCCTCGCGGCCCTGCAGGGGCACGGCTTCCCCGGCAACGTCCGCGAGCTGGAGAACATCCTGGAACGCGCCGCCACGCTGTGCGAAGGGCCGCTGATCCGCGCCGGCAACATCGACCTGCCGGCGAACGGTCTGGGCACCGAACTCACCCCGGGCGCGGAGTACGGCGAACCCGAGAACGGCCTCGACGGCGCGGAGAGCGCCCTGGACGACCAGCTCGCCGCGCAGGAACGCCAGGCCATCGCTACCGCCCTGCAGCAGACCGGCGGCAACCGCACGGCCGCCGCACGCCTGCTCGGCCTCAGCTTTCGCCAGTTGCGTTATCGCCTGAAGAAACTCGGGATCGACTAGGGAGACGCTGATCTACAGGAGATCGAACCACTCGTTCAGGGCAAACCAGATCACGTAGCCGCCGTACAGCAGCAAGAAGATGACACTGAGCACCGTGATCGGGCGAAACCCCTTCACGTCCACCTGATAGGACACATCCTCCCCCCGCGCACGCCGGCGGCGCACATCCATCCAGCGCGACACCCGCCACCAGACGAACAGCAGGATCAGGATCACGGTCAGAAACTTCAGCATCGGGGTTCGCTTCCTCGCACGGGACTCGCAACAGAGCTGAACGCGACACTACCGGAGAACGCCCTCCGCCGCATCGTCCACACCACCCCGCGCCCCAATGCTGCCTGGCGCCCATCACCCCGGCGCCATCCCGGCCGCAGCGCAGCGAAGAGCCGGGATCTCCGCGGCCATGGCCACCCCGACGCCCGAGATCCCGAATAACCGCTCCGCGGTTTCCGGGATGACGACACAGGGAAGAACGCCCGGCGTCCCGTGTTGTCCTGGCCCTCCAGTGGGAGCCTGCTTGCAGGCGAAGCCCCCGCCAAACCTGAACTGCCTACCCACGCCGCTTCGCATGCCGCGTGGCCGGCGCGTTCCACGGATCCTCCGGCCAGGGGTGCTTGGGGTAACGCCCCTTCAGTTCGCGCCGCACCTCCGGGTAGCCGTTCTCCCAGAAACTCTTCAGATCCTGGGTGACCTGCACCGGACGCCGCGCCGGCGACAGCAGGTGCAGCACCAGCGCCACACGGCCTCCGGCCACAGCGGGCGTTTCCGCCAGGCCGAAGAGCTCCTGCAGCTTCACCGCCAGCACCGGCGGATCCTGGGTGTAGTCCACCCGGTGGGCGGAACCGGAGGGCACCGCGATACGGGCCGGCGCCTCGCGCTCCAGTTGCTGCTGATGCCCCCAGTCCAGCCGCGCGCGCAAGATCGCCGCCAGGTCCAGCCGGTCCAGATCGCGCAGCCGCGTCATCCCGGCCAGGTACGGCCCCAGCCAGTCCTCGAGACCGGCGAGTAACGCAGCGTCATCCATGTCGGGAAAGCCTGCCTCCGGCATCGCCTGATGCAGCAGCTGGATGCGTGCACGCAGCTGGGTCGCCGCGTCATCCCACGGCAGCAGCGCCAGCCCTTCGCGGCGCATCCGTTCGCACCAGCGCGGGATCGTGGACGCGGGGTCGTCCAGCGCGACCATCTGCCGCTCGACCACCAACGTGCCAATGCGGCGGATGCGCGCGTTCTCCAGCCGCGCCCCGTCCTCCACCCAGTCGCAACGCGTCTCGCGGTGGAAAAGCTCCGGCGCCTCGCGCTCCAGCACGGCGAGGTCCAGCGCCACCGCGCAGCGGATACGGGCCTCGCGCTCGGCGTCGGTGCAGTCCACCGCGACCAGGTACTCGGCATGCGCCAGGCGCTCGCGCTCCGGCAGCAACGCCCCGCGGCCATTGCCCATCACGAAGCGCCCGGCCTGCCCGCCGCGTGGCCGCGCGATGCGTTCGGGCCAGGCCAGCGCAGCCAGCACGCCCAGCGCCGTGGCTTCGTCCATGGCGGATTCCGCTGCGTCGGGCCTGTCCTCCAGCCGCGCCAGGGCCTGCTCCAGCCGCCGCAGCCCGGACTTCCAGGCGCGGCCGCCCGCACGCCGTGCCTGCACCAGGCGTTCCCCCAGTTCCAGCGGGGCACCTGGCCCGGCCATTCCCGGCTCCTCGACTACGACCGCCAGCTCGCAGGCCAGACGCGAGAGGCCCCGCTCGCGCGCCCGCAGCAGCATGTGAGCCAGGCGCGGATGCGTCGGCAGGCGCAGCAGGCCGCGGCCGTGATCAGTGATCCGCCCTTCGGCATCCACCGCGCCCAGCTCCGCGAGGATCGCCTGCGCGGCGGCCATGCCGTGCGCCGGTGGCGGCTCCAGCCAGTCGAGTTCGGCCACCGCCTCGCCCCAACCCGCCAGCTCCAGGGCCAGCGGCAGCAGGTCGACCTGTTGCAGGCCGGGCGTCGCGTAGTCCGGGCGCTGCACCTCCTCGGCGCGCGCCCACAGCCGGATCGCGACGCCGGGTTCGGTCCGCCCGGCACGGCCGGCGCGCTGTTCCGCCGCGGCCTTCGAGGCGGGCACCGTCACCAGCCGCGACAGCCCGGTCGCGGCATCAAAACGCGGCTCGCGGGACAGTCCCGCGTCGATCACCACGCGCACGCCCTCGATGGTCAGGCTGGTTTCGGCAATGTCGGTGGCCAGCACCACCTTGCGCTCGCCTTGCGGGGCCGGGCGCACCGCGCGGTTCTGCTCCTCCGCCGACAGCCGCCCGAACAACGGCGCCACCCGCGCGGGGCCGACCAGCGTCTCCAGGGTCTCCCCCAGGCGCGCAGCGACCTCGCGGATCTCGCGCTCGCCGGGCAGAAAGACCAGGGCGGAACCCGGCTCGGCCTCCAGTGCCTCGCGCACGGCCTGCGCCACGACGTCGGCCAGTGGGGCGTCCTTCTTCGGCGGCGCGTAGCGCACCTCCACCGGGAACTGTCGCCCGCGAGCCCGCAGCACGGGCACAGGGTCCGCCTCCGGCCCCGCAAGCAGCCGCGCCACGGCCTCGTCGTCGAGGGTGGCGGACATCACCACGATCCGCAGCTCCGGGCGCAGCAGGCGGCGCACCTGCAGCGCGAAGGCCAGCGCCAGTTCGGCCTCGGGCCGGCGCAGGTGGAATTCGTCGAACACGACCGCGCCGACATCCTCCAGCAGCGGGTCGGCCTGGATGCGGCGCAGGAACAGGCCATCGGTGACCAGCTCGACGCGGGTTTGCGCCGAGACCTTCTGTTCGTCGCGCACGCGGTAACCCACCGTCTGCCCGACCGGCTCGCCGCGTTGCCCGGCCATGAACGTGGCCGCCATGCGCGCGGCCAGGCGGCGCGGCTGAAGCACGATGACCCGCCCCCCGGATACGGAATCCGCCAGGTGCAGCGGCACCCGCGTGGTCTTGCCCGCCCCCGGTTCGGCCACCAGCACGGCCGCACCGCGCGTGGCGAGCGCGGCATCCAGCGGACTCAGCAGGTCATCCAGCGCCTCGGGCGAGGCATTCGGGGGTTCGGCCATGGGCAGGTCAGTTTTCGACGACGCGGGTACCGGCCTGCACGCGGTCGCCCGGACGGGTAACTACGCGCTCGCCCCCCTCCAGGCCCTCAAGGATCTGCGTGGTGAACCCGGAACGGCGGCCCACCTCGACCCGTCGCGGCTCCGCACGCCCGTCCTCGACCACGAACACCGACCACTCGCCACGGTGGCGGAACAACGCACTGGTCGGCACCTGCAGCACGTCGTCACCCTCCCACAGCAGGAACTCGGCCTCCACGCGATAGCCAACGGCCAGCCCGGCCAGGCGCGCTTCGACCGCATCCAGATCGAGGATCACCGGCACACGCTGCTCGTCCACGCCCAGCGCGGAGATTTTCGTGAAGCCGAACGGTTGCACGCGGCGCACGGAGGCCTCCAGTTCCGCATCGCGACCCCAGTCGGTCAGGCGCACGCGCATGCCCGGTACCACGCGCACCGCATCCATCGACAGCAGGTCCACCTGCACCTCCAGGTCGTCCAGATCGCCGACGACCAGTACCGGCTCGCCGGCGCCGATGGTGCCCTCGCAGCAGCGGTAGCGCTCCAGCACCACGCCCTCGGCGGGCGAACGCACGGACAGGGTATCCGCCTCGGATTCCGGCATCTGGCCGCTGGCGATATCCAGCACCACCCGGGCACTCTCGATCTCGCTGCGGGCGACCTCCACCGCGGATTCGCCCGCGCGCACGGCCGAACGCGCCCGATCACGCATCGTCTCCATGCGCTCCATCTCGGTCGCGGACACCGCCCCGCGGTCAAACAGCTCCTGGTGGCGGCGATACTCGGACTCGGCAAACCGCGCCTCGGCCCGCAGGTTCTCCAGATTCGCCTCCGCGCTTTGCAGCCGCGAACGCGCGGCGGCCAGGTTCTCGCGCGCCTGCTCGCGCGAGCGCGCATCCAGCGCCGGCGTCGGCAACGGCTCCAGGCGGAACAGCGTATCGCCCAGCGCGACCGCGTCGCCCTCCTCCAGCGCCACACGATGCAGATAGCCCGCAATCGGCGCCGACACCGTGTAAGTCTCGCGCAGCCGGGTACGCCCCTCCTCGCGCACGGTCTCCTCGAACGCCCCGGCCTGCACCTCGGTCAGCGACACCGGCACCGGCTGCGGGCGCAGCGCCCACACCAGCGCGGCCACCCCCGCCAGCACCACCAGCCCGATCGTGATCCGCTTCTTCATCGCCATGCCTTCAGTCTCGCAAATCCCGCCTCGACGCGCCCGGGGCCACCCCCGGGCAACACGCCCCCCACACGTAGGATGCGACGAGCGAAGCGAATCGCATCAAGACGGCGCCGGGAAGCCTCGCGAATGGCCGGCATCCACGGTTTCGCCACATTCCTGCATCGGTGGATTCCCGCGGCTTCCAGATGATGCGATTCGCTCCGCTCATCACATCCTACGTGGTGATTGAGTGGTGCCGTGGCCATTACTCCGCCGCCTTCAGGGCCTGCACGCGGTCGAGGCTCTGCAGGCGGCGCCAGGCGAGGAAGGCGGTCAGGCTGGCCGCCACCAGGATGCCCAGCGCGGCGAAGCCGTAGGCCTGCGGCGTAATCACCAGCGGCACACGCATCAAATCCATCGCGAAGGCCTGGTTCAGCAGCCAGGCGAAACCGGTACCGGTCAGCCAGGCGACCGGGATCGCCGCCAGTGTCAGCACGGCGATCTCGCCCAGCAGGATCCAGCTGACCTGGCCGCGCGAGTAGCCGAGCACCTCCAGCGTGGCCAGATCCCGGGCGCGCTCGGCATAGGTGATGCGCGCGTTGTTGTAGGTCACGGCGAAGGCGATGGAGACGGCCAGCGCCACGAACACCAGGGCGAACACGATGATGGTCTCGCCGATGTACTCGCGGATATTGCGCTCGGCCTCCGCGATCAGCCCCACGCTGGCCACGCGCGGGCGATCGGACAGCCGCGCGAACAGGGCTGCCTCCTGCGCACGGTCGGTCAGCAGCCAGGCCCCGGAGACGGCCGGCCCCTCGCCGATCAGGCGATTCAGCGCCGGGCGGTGCATGTAGGCGCCGACGCCGATCGGCTCCTCCACCACCCCGGCCAGTGGCACCGACACGGTGCGCCGGCGCCCCTCCAGGATCTCCAGCTCTACCGGGTCGCCGACGCGCAACCCCAGCTGCTCCGCCAGGTAGTCGGTCAGCAGGATGCCTTCCTCCGGCAGGCGGCCGCGACCGCCGGCCATCGGCAACTGGCGCAGACGCGGTTCCGCGTCCAGACCCAGCAGGCGCACGCGCTCCTCGCGGTTCACGCCGACCAGGCGCACCGGCACCGCGCGGAAGGTCTCCACCGCCAGCACGCCCGGCTCGTGGCGCAGCTCCCCGGCCACGCGCGCCGGCACCGGATCGGTGAACTGCAGATCGATGTCCATCTGCAGCACCTGCCCGTACTGGGTATCCAGCATCTGGTCCACCGCGTTCAGCTGGTAGGCGCCCATCAACAGCAGGCCACCGGACAGTCCGATCCCGATCACCGACAGCACGGACTTGAGTCGGTGGCGGGCCAGGTTGCGCAGGATGATGCGGGTCGGCTGGTCGATTGCGCGCCAGGCCACCGACCGCTCCAGCCAGCCGCGGTGAAAGTGCTCCGGCGCCGGGGGGCGCATGGCTTCGGCCGGGGCCATGCGCACCGCCTGCCAGACGGCACGGAAGGTGCCGAGCATGGCCGCGCCCATCGCCACGGCCACCGCCAGCACCATCACCCAGGGCTGCAGGCGAAAGCTCATCGCCGGGAAGCGGAAGTACTCGGCGTAGATGCCGGCCAGGCCCTGCGCGGCCCAAGCCCCGAACGCGAGCCCAAGCGCACAACCCACCAGCACGATGCCGCCGGTCAGCAGGCCGTAGTGCGCGGCAATCGCGCCATTGCCATAGCCGAAGGCCTTGAGCACCGCGATGGGTTCGCGCTGCGAGCGGATGATGCGCCCGACCACGACATTCAGCAGAAACGCCGCCACCGCGAGAAAGATGGTGGGCAGGATCGCCGCCTGGGCGCGCAGCTGGGTCAGCTCCTCGGACAGGAAGCGGTGCGAGAACTGGTCCTCGCGCCCGTAGGCGCCCAGGCCGCCGTAGCGGGCCAGCGCGCGGTCCATGGCCTCGATCACGGGCTCCGGGTCGGCGCCCGCTTGCAGACTCACGGTGACGGAATTGAACGCCCCCTCCATGCCGTAGGCGGCCGCCAGCGCGCGGCGGTTCATCCACAGGATGCCGTAGCGCTCGTAGTCCGGCAGCAGGTCGGTGGGGCTGATCTGGTAGACGAACTCCGGCGACAGCGCGATGCCGCTGATCTGAAGGTCGGTCAGGCGCCCGTCGATAATCGCGCGCAGGGCATCCCCGGCGCCCAGCCCGTGCGCCTCGGCGAAGGCCTCGCTGACCACCACCTCGCGCGCGCGGCCCGGCTCGGGCAGCCGGCCCTCGCGCAGGTAGAGCCGGTTCAGCAGCGGCTCGCCCCCGTCCGGCAGGGAGAGCATGGTGCCCCGGATCGGGTCGTCGAAACCGGCGACCTCCAGGCGCACCGGGGCCTGCACGCGGGTCTCGACCTGGTTGATACCCGGCGCATCGCGGAAGCGCTCCGCCGCGCTCTCCGGCGCGCGCGTGATCTCCGCGAACACGTCGGCGAACTGGTATTCGGAGTAGAAGCGCTCCTTGGTGATGGTCAGGGCGTCGAGGCTGGTGACCGCGATCACCAGGGTCATCACGCCACTGGCGATCACCAGCGCGATGGCCGCCGCCTGGCCCTTCAGGTGGCCGAGATCGCGCAGGATCTTGCGGTTGAGGGCACGCACAGGGCAGGAGCGCCGTCGCTACCAGTGCAGTGCGGACGGCGGCTGGCGGGTGGCGTTCTCGTGGATCTCGCTCACGCGCCCGTCGCTCAGATGGATCACGCGATCGGCCATCTCGCCGATCACCGCGTTGTGGGTGATGATCGCCACCGTCGTGTCCAGCCGTTCGTTGATGTGCTGCAGCACCTCCAGCACGCGGATACCGGTCTTCGAATCCAGCGCGCCGGTCGGCTCGTCGCACAGCAGCACCGCCGGCTGCTTGGCGATCGCGCGGGCGATGGCCACCCGCTGCTGCTCGCCGCCGGAGAGCTGCGAGGGAAAGTGGTCCATGCGGTCCTCCAGCCCGACCAGCGCCAGCGCCTCCTCCGGCGGCATCGGGTCGCGCGAGATCTCGGTGACAATCGCCACGTTCTCGCGCGCGGTCAGGCTGGCGATCAGGTTGTAGAACTGGAACACGAAGCCGACATGGTCCCGGCGAAAGTTCATCAGCGTGCGCTCTGAGGCCTGTGCCAGATCCTGGTCGCGGTAGCGCACCTCGCCCTCGGACGCGGTATCCAGCCCGCCCATGATGTTCAGCAGCGTCGACTTGCCCGAGCCCGAGGCCCCCAGCATCACCACCAGCTCGCCGGTGTAGAGCTCCAGGTCCACCCCGCGCAGGGCGTGGATGGTCACCTCGCCCATGCGGTAGACCTTGGTCACCCCGGCGGCGCGGAAGATCACTTCGCGCCCGGCGTGCGGCGCATCCGGGGCGGGCGCCGTGGCTGTATTCATGCCGCCCGGGGCGCAACCGATCCTGATCCAGCGGCCAGGCGCTCGGCCGCCGGTGCCGCACCCGTATCGGGCGCGCCGGGCAGGATACCCCCGTCGCCGTCCAGGCTCATGGACCACAGGCTCAGCAACAACAGCAGGATGATCAGGATCGGTATCAGTACGCGCGGATTCATCAGTCACGCCCTCGCTCGCGGGAATGACCCCATGCTGCCACAAAGCCCCCGGCACAACGGCACCGCACGCAGCGTGATTGCGTGGCGTGCAGCACCGCCGCGACCTTCGGGGCCGTCCCGGCGCCAATCGGCCGAACGTCGGGGTTCCATCCGGATGATCGCCACGTCGCCTTCGGCGCCTCGCGATGACGAGGCAACAATCACCGTCATCGCGAGGCGCGTAGCGCCGTGGCGATCTCCACCCAGAACCACCCGAGCCCGCCGCACCGCCAGCTTCACCCGATTGCCACGTCGCCTGCGGCTCCTCGCAATGACGGTGCTTTTGCCCCCGTCATTGCGAGGAGCGCAGCGACGAAGCAACCTCCGAAAGCTGGCAGTGCCTCCAAGATCCGCCTTCGGTCTCAGCTTCAGGAGGTTACTCGCTGCGCTCGCCCTTCGGGGCGGCCTGCGGCGCCCCGCAACGAGGCGCTTCCGGACACCCCGCCCCAACCTTCTGTCATCCCGGCCGAAGCGAAGCGTAGAGCCGGGATCTGCGTCATGTGGTGCGCCCCATCCCCGTCATCCCGGACACCGCGCAGCGGTGATCCGGGATCTCCCACGGTGGCACCGCTGACGTCACAGATCCCGGCTCTGCGCTTCGCTTCGGCCGGGATGACAGGGGGTGAAATACCAGCGCGACCCCTGCTTCCATCGCCCCCCGATTTGTTGTTTTGCGCCCAAATACTTACCCTATGCACATCGCACGACCCGCCATCGGCGCGCAATCATGGCTTCCAGCGCGCGCCACGGGACGTCCTGTGCCGCCTGCAAAGGCGCGCACGACAACGATTTCAGCCAACGCTAAGGAGCAACAATGTCCGCACTGATCTGTGGGTCCATGGCCTACGACACCATCATGGTGTTCCCCGATCGCTTCAAGAACCACATCCTCCCGGACAAGGTGCACATGCTGAATGTGTCCTTCCTGGTCCCGGACATGCGCCGCGAGTTCGGCGGCTGCGCCGGCAACATCGCCTACAACATGAAGCTGCTGGGCGCGGACCCGACCATCATGGCCACCGTGGGCGGCGACTTCACCCCGTACGCCGACTGGATGGACAAGCACGCCATCTCGCGCACGTTCGTCAAGGAGCTGAAGGACACCTACACCGGTCAGGCCTTCATCACCACCGACCAGGACGACAACCAGATCACCGCCTTCCACCCGGGCGCGATGGGCTTCTCGCACCAGCAGAAGGTCACCGACGCCGACGGCATCAAGGTCGGCATCGTATCCCCGGACGGCCGTGACGGCATGATCGAGCACGCCCAGCAGTTCGCCGACGCCGGCATCCCGTTCATGTTCGACCCGGGCCAGGGCCTGCCAATGTTCGACGGCGACGACCTGAAGCGCTTCATGGAGAACGCCACCTACGCCGCGTTCAACGACTACGAAGCGCAGCTGACCGCCGACCGTACCGGCCTGAGCCTGGAACAGCTGGCCGAAATGGTCGACGCCATGATCGTCACCCGCGGTGGCGAGGGCTCCGACATCTACACCGGCGGCAAGAAGATCACCATCCCGTCGGTCGAACCGGCCGCGATCAAGGACCCGACCGGCTGTGGCGACTCCTACCGCGCCGGCATCCTGTTCGGCCTGGAAAAGGGCTTTGATTGGGAGACCACCGGCCGTATCGCCTCGCTGATCGGCTCGATCAAGATCGCGCACTCCGGCACCCAGAACCACCACTTCACCGCCGAAGAGTTCGCCGACAAGTTCGAAAAGGCCTTCGGCTACCGCTACTAAGCAACGCCGCCGCCCCGGGCACTCGCCCGGGAACGCAAAAGGCCCGGACCGAGTTCGCTCGGCCCGGGCCTTTTTTGTGGATGGAGCCAACAACGCCGCCACCCCCTGCCCGCACCAACCGCACCCCCCGTCATCCCGCCCGCAACGCCATACGCCGTCATCCCGGCCGTAGCGCCATCCCCCGTCATCCCGCCCGTAGCGCCATACCTCGTCATCCCGGCCGTAGCGAAGCGAAGAGCCGGGATCTCCAACGCCAGGCCCACCCCCAAACGCCCGAGATCCCGGATAACCGCTTCGCGGTTTCCGGGATGACGCCCTCTTCCAGACCGACACAAGCCTTGGCCCCCACCCGCGGGGGGCATCACTGTGGGAGCGTGCCTGCACGCGAAGCCCCTGCCCGCGCCCGACTCTGGCAGGGGCTTCGCCGCCAAGGCGGCTCCCACAAGACATTCCTGCAAGGCTATTCGCCGGAGTGCGTACGCGCCCGGATCACGATCACCAGCAACTGCTCGTCCCGAATCGTGTACAGCAGACGGTCCTTGTAGCTGATCCGCAGGGAGTAGTACCCGCGCAGATCACCAACCAGCGCCTTGCCGCAGTACGGGTCAACCGCCACCCGGTTGCGCAGGATCTGCTTCACCTTGTCACGCAGCTTCGGCGTCAGACGCCGCAAATCCTTCTCCGCTTGACGGGTGAACCGAATGGTCCAGGTCACTGCTTCTCCCCGAACACCTCCTCGAAGCCCAGCGTATCGCCCTCATCCGCCTCGCGGCGGCCCTGCTCGAATTCCTGCCGGAAACCGGGCTCGGAGAGCAGCTCCAGGGTCTCGATCAGGCTGGCGTACTCGTCTTCCGACATCAGCACCGCATCGCCGTTGCGATGCCGGATATGGTAGATCGCGTGCTGTTCGTTCACGCCCTTGATCAGATCGAACAGACCCTTGCGAGCCTCGGTAGCCGTCAGCGTCGTCATCGCCAGTCACCCGAAACGTACATAAAGTGGTACATATCGTGCGCCCACCGCCCCACCCGGTCAAGACCAAACGGCCCGAAGCGGGATCAGGGCCCAGTAGGAGCGTGCTTGCACGCGAAGCCCCTGCCCGCACCAACCGCTGCCCCCGTCATCCCGCCCGCAACGCCATACCCCGTCATCCCGGCCGTAGCGAAGCGAAGAGCCGGGATCTCCAACGCCAGGCCCATCCCCAACGCCCGAGATCCCGGATAACCGCTTTGCGGTTTCCAGGATGACGCCGTCTTCCAGACCGCCGCCAGCCTTGGCCCCCGCCGGTGGGGGCGTCACTGTGGGAGCGTGCTTGCACGCGAAGCCCCTGCCCGCGTCCGACTCTGGCAGGGGCTTCGCCGGCAAGCCGGCTCCCACAAGGCATTCCTACAAGACCTCAGTCGCGCTGGTAGGTGCCCACCAGGCGGTTCATGCCGATCACGTGGGGCTCGGCGTGCTCCAGGAACTGCCACAGGGTCAGGCCGGGTGGGAGCTGCAGGTCGGCGTCCAGCGCCAGCAGCCAGAAGAAGTAGTGGTGCTTTCCATGGCCCTCGGGCGGCATCGGCCCGCCGTAGCCGGTGCGACCGAAGTCCGTCTGGCCGGTCGCGCCCAGATCGGTTGCCTCGGACAGGCCATCCAGATCCGGCGGCAGGTTGTACAGCACCCAGTGCACGAAGCCGTAGGTGCCCGGCTGGATCAGCGGCGCATCCGGGTCATGGCAGATCACCGCGAGGGACTGGGTGCCCTGCGGCACGTCCCGCCACCGCAATGCCGGGGAGGTGTCCTCACCCTCGCCGCTGTGGCGTTTGGGGATCGGCTGGCCAGGGCCAAAGGCGGAACTCGACAGCTGCATCGCGGACAGTGCAAAACCCATGACGTACTCCTTTGCATTACCTACCCGCACGGTAACGCCGCCGGCCGACGGTCTCCAAGCCAATACGTGAAGGACGGCGCTTGCAGACCGCGGACGGCACACGGATGATCCGCGCATGCGCAAGCTACTGAAGAAATGGCTGGGCCGGCGGGATCCGCTGGCATCCGCCGCCCAGGCCGTTGACCATGGCCGCACGGGCATCGAGACCGTCCTGGGGCTGCCGCACCGACTGTCGGTACCGCTGCTGCGCCGCCACTTCGGCGACGACGCCGAGCCTTCCGACGCCACCTTCCGCGAGACCGGTCGCGACGGTTACTGGAAGCTGCCGCCACCCGCCCCCGAGTTCGAAGTGCACTTGTACGGCGACCCGGACGGCCGCCTGACGCTGGGCACCATCCGCGGGTACGGCCCATACGCCGGCCTCGTAGTCTTCAGCGAATGGTCGCCGGATCACCCCGCCGCCGTCTGGCAGCTGCGGGTGGAAGAACCCGCCGGCGAGTCCGCCCAGGCCCTGCACGACCACCTGCTCGACCCGAACCGCTCCCCCGAATAGCACGCATCGCCGCATACCATCCGCCCTGGTAGGAGCGTGAGACCCATTCGCTGGAACCGGGCCTTCAGGCTGGAAAAACCCGATCACACCCCCAACATATCCTTGAAGCCAACCGAATCCGGCCGCTCCGCGAATCGATGATGGGCGCGCTACGGAAAACCGCAGCGCACGCCCGTCGATTTCCCAATACTCCACCCAGGCACACCGACCACCATGACGCGAAAGCCCCAGTCCATCTCCCTGGTCCTCGGCAGCGGCGGCGCCCGCGGTCTGGCACAGATCGGCGTGATCCGCTGGCTGGAGGAACACTCGGATTACCGCATCCGCTCCATTGCCGGTGCCTCCATGGGCGCGGTCGTCGGCGGCATCTACGCCGCCGGCCAGCTGGATGCCTACGAGGACTGGGTAAAGTCCCTGCGCCGTCAGGACGTCTGGCGACTTCTGGACTTCTCCTTCCGCGGTGCCGGGCTGATCCGTGGTGACCGCCTGATCGAGAAGCTGCGCGACATGCTCGGCGACATGGACATCGAGGACCTGCCGATCTCGTTCACCGCCGTGGCCACCGATATCGAACGCGAACGCGAGGTCTGGCTGAACTCCGGCTCGCTGTTCGACGCCATCCGCGCCTCCATCGCCATCCCCACCGTGTTCACCCCGGTGCGCCACAAGGGCCGGCTGCTGGTGGACGGCGGCCTGCTGAACCCGGTCCCGATCGCCCCGACCCTGACCGACGACACCGACATCACCCTGGCCGTCAGCCTGAACGGCCGCGTCGGCGAAGAGCTGATCCGTCCCGAGCGCGCCAAGGCGCCCGACCCGGACCGGGAAGAACCCGACAGCGGGTTCCTCAACCATCGCCTGACAGATGCCCTGCCGGATCGCGTCGGCAGCTGGCTGCTGGACTGGCAGGACAAGCTGGGCCTGGGCGAGACTGACCCCGGCCTGAGCCGCGAACAGGAGGCCCGCGCGCTGGGCCTGATCGACATCGTCTCCCACTCCATCGAGGCCATGCAGGGCACAATCGCGCGTTTTCGCATCGCCGCCTACAACCCGGAGCACCTGATCGAGATCCCGGTCAACGCCTGCGGCATATTCGACTTCCACCGCGCCGCCGAGATGATCGACCTCGGCTACGAACTCGCCGACCGCAAACTAGGCCACCAGAAGCCTTAGTTGCCCCCCGGTGGGAATATCACTGTGGGAGCGTGCCTGCACGCGAATGCCCCTGCCAGAGTCGGACGCGGGCGTGGGGTTCGCGTGCAAGCACGCTCCTACAGAACCCCAACCCATATCCTCCCGGCCAGCGCCCCCACCAAGTCATCCCGGCCGCCGCGCCATACCACGTCATCCCGGCCGTAGCGCAGCGAAGAGCCGGGATCTCCAACGCCAGCCCACCCCCAACGCCCGAGATCCCGGATAACCGCTTCGCGGTTTCCGGGATGACAGCCCCTTCCCGGCCGCCAGAAACATCCATCACCCCTGTGGAAGCCCCCCCTGTGGGAGCGTGCCTGCACGCGAAGCCCCTGCCAAAATTGGACTCAGGCACGCGCCGACAGAACCCCAAACTGTAGGAGGCATCGGATCAATGCTTGAAGTGCACGAACAGCCGCCCGTGGTTCTTCGAATCCTTCTCCAGGCGGTGATAGCGCGCCTTGACCTCGGGCTGCTGCAAAAAGCGCAGCACGCGCTTCTTCAGCTGCCCGCTGCCCTTGCCGTGGATGATCTCCACCGTCTTGATGCGCTTGTCGCAGGCCTGCTCGATCGCGCCGTTCAGCTCGGCGTCGATCCGGCGGCCATTGCGGAAGCACTCGTGCAGATCGATCGACAACCGCGACATCGCGAACCCCGCGAGTAGAGGCTCAGTTCACCGTCACCACGATACAGCGCGCCAGCTGCTGCACCTTGTGCGAGACACTCCCGGAGAGCAGCCCCTGCAGGCCCCCAAGGCCGCGCGAGCCCATCACCACCATGTCCACGTCGTGATACTCGGCCTGTTGCAGGATCACCTTGGCCGGAGAGCCGTCTTCCACATGGTGCTCGATGTCGGTCACGCCCAGATCGGTGAAGTATCCGTGGGCCTGCTCGATCAGCTTCTTCGCGATATCCCGCAGCACCTTCGGCGGCACCGCGGCGCCCACGGCCGCACCGCCCGCTGCCAGCGGCGGATCGTTCGGGTCCGGCAGGTCCGAGAGTTGGCGGATATGCGGCGGCACCTCGCCTTGCAGCAGCACGCTGACCAGCACCACCCGGGCGTGATACTTGGACGCCAGATCCGCGGCCACTTCCACCGCCCGCCAGGCGTTGGCGGAACCATCCACCGGCACCAACATGGTCTTCAGTTCCATACCGCGCTCCTTGTTCCTCACCCCGTGGGACCCAGCCGCTTCCGGGCCGTTCAGTCGCCGCCCAGACTGCCAGAGTTGCCCCCCGCGCGCAGCACTTTTCAGCACCCTATACTGGGCAGAAAATCCGCACAGGAACCGCGATGACCCGCCTGTTCGAAAAGACCTACCTTAAGCCCGGCGCCGCCCCCGGCCACGGCGCCCACGCCACCGAACACCCGCACGCCGACGACGCCACCGTCTCCGCCTGGCACTACCATCGCGAACAGCTCGTCGAACTCGACCCGGAGCGCACCCTGCGCGAAGGCGTGCAGACCGTCGACGGCGGATTCGTCTGGCTGCACTTGCAGGGGGCCCCCAGCCCGCGCCAATTGCACGACCTGGGCGCGGCCTTCGACCTGCACCCGCTGGCGCTGGAAGACGTGCGCCACCAGGGCCAGCGCCCCAAGGTGGACTTCTTCGACGCGCAAATGGTCGCCATCCTGCGTCAGCCGCGCCATCACAACGGCAACATCGAACTCGACCAGCTCAACCTGTTCGTGGTGGGCACCCACCTCGTCATCAGTGTCCATAGCGGCGCGGCCGATCCCTTCGGGCCGGTCCGCGAACGGATGCGCAACGCCAACCGCAACTTCAACCGTCTAGGCGCCGCGTACCTCGCCTACGCCCTGATGGACAGCGTGATCGACCAGGCCTTCCCGGTGCTGGAACACATCAGCGAACGCCTGGAGACACTGGAAGAGACCGTCCTCGACCAGCCCGACCGCCACACCCTCAACGAGATCCATATCCTGCGGCGCGAGCTCCTTGTCCTGCGCCGCCAGCTCTGGCCCACGCGTGACGTGATCGCCCGCCTCATGCGCGACGACCTCGAGCCCTTCACCCCGGAGCTGTTCCCGTACCTGCGCGACGCCTACGACCACACCATCCAGATCATGGATCTGCTGGAGTCCTACCGCGAGATGGCGGCCACCCTGATCGAGGCCTACATGTCCGCCATCAACCAGCGCTCCAACGACGTCATGCGCGTGCTCACCATCATCGCCACCATCTTCATCCCGCTCACCTTCATCGTCGGCATCTACGGCATGAACTTCGAACACCCCGACAGCCCCTGGTCTATGCCCGAGCTCTACACCTACTACGGCTACCCCATCCTGCTCGGCATCATGCTCGCCGTCGTCGCCGTCATGCTCTACCTCTTCCGCCGCCGCGGCTGGCTGTAGCCCCCACACCCCACCCGTCATCGCGAGGCCGCAACCCGGCCGCGCCCCGCTTCCGCACACCTACCGCCCCACCGTCTTCCCCGGCCTCGCCAAACACCCCCGCCGCAGCCCCACACCCCGTCATCCCGGCCGTAGCGCAGCGAAGAGCCGGGATCTCCAACGCCAGCCCAACCCCCAAACGCCCGAGATCCCGGATAACCGCTTCGCGGTTTCCGGGATGACGACACTGGGACAAAGAGCGGCTTCCGGAGCAACAAAGCCAACGACCGACCGGGAACAACGGCAGGGTCGGACCGCGATAACGGGTTAGAGGCCTCGCCCGGCCGGGCTATAGGGAGGAAGCACCGGGGCGATGGGAGACAATCAAAAAAGCCGGGCGGGGAGCCCGGCTTGTTGAGGGGACTGGGGCTTGTTACCAGTCAGGGGCCCCTTCGTCATCGTCATCGTCGTCGTCTTCTTCGTCGTGGTCACCCATGGAGCCGCCGGCCGCACCACCTTCGGCACCACCGCCGCCCATGGTGCCGCCGCCACCGGCGCCACCAGCACCCCCTTCCGGAGCACCCGCGCCGCCACCGGCAGCGCCTTCGGGAGCGCCAGCGCCTCCTTCAGCACCGGCACCGGCCTCCGGGGCACCGGTATCTGCGCCGGCGTCACCGCCCGCCTGGGCGTGCGCCGCGCCAAGGCCGCCCAGCGCAAACATGGAACCCAGCACCATCGCGATCGCAGTTTTCTGGAAAGTCGACATCATGGTTCTCTCCTTCAAGTTGGAATCGAGTCACAGCCAACCGAATCGGGCCAGTCAGGCTTTCAATTGACTGCGCCAGAGAAGGAGCAAGGGGGATGCCAAACATGACCCCTGCTGACGAAGATCTCATCATCGAAACAAAGTGTGATCGATTCCGCTGGCTCACACCGCAACACTCCACTCCGGAATGATGCAAAACGACACATGGGTTATCGCGACCGGGTCAGAACGCCACACCGCCCACGCGGAAAACAAGATCATGCGCCCGCCAGGGCGAACCGCGCGCCCGAGCTTCGTGCCAGAACCAGCAGGAAGACACGCAGACCGGAAGGTTCAGGCTTGGCGAGTGCCCAGGGCACCGGACCGGACGCCACGGCGCTTCGCGCCTCACGATGACGGGACAGATGCCCCACATTTGGCAGGCCCCAACGCCAAACCCCGGCCGCGGCGCCCCACCCCGTCATCCCGGCTGCAGCGCAGCGAAGAGCCGGGATCTCCCACGCCAGCCACCCCACCCGCACCATCCAAACCCCACAAACCCCGTCATCGCGAGGCCGCAACGCGGCCGCGGCGATCTCCAACCGAAGCCACAGACGACAACACCGCCACGGATCGGTAAGGTAGCCCCCAAACGAAAACGGACCTTCGTCACATGGAAGTCACCCCGGGCAACCCGGCCCACGCCGCGTTCTTCGATCACGACACCGCAACGCCGCTGGCCGCCCCCGAGCAGGTCGAGGCGTTCATCGAGCGCTGGCGCGACACCGGCGGCTCCGAGCGCGCCAACTACCAGCTCTTCCTCACCGAGCTGTGCAAGCTGCTGGAGCTGCCCCATCCCGACCCGGCCAGCGACGACACCGCCGACAACGCCTACGTGTTCGAACGCCGCGTCACCATCCGCAACCCGGATGGCAGCGAGAACCGCGGCTACATCGACCTCTACCGCCGCGGCTGCTTCGTACTGGAGGCCAAGCAGACCGGCAAGGGCCTGCACACCCAGGGCTGGGACAAGGCCATGCTCGCCGCGCAGAACCAGGCCGACCAGTACGTGCGCGCCCTGCCGGAAGACGAAGGCCGCCCGCCGTTCATCGTCGTCACCGATGTCGGCCGCAGCCTGGAGCTCTACTCCGAGTTCTCCCGCTCCGGCGGCACCTACGTCCCCTACCCGGACCCGAGTCGCCACCGCATCCGCCTGGAAGACCTGCGCGACCCCGAGATCCAGCAGCGCCTGCACCACCTGTGGCTCGCGCCGGACCAGCTCGACGCCAGCAAGCACGCCGCCCGCGTCACCCGCGAGGTCAGCGCGCGCCTGGCCGAACTGGCCAAATCCCTGGAACAGCAGGGCTTTGATGTTGAGCGCGTCGCCCACTTCCTCAAGCGCTGCCTGTTCACCATGTTCAGCGAGGACGTCGAACTCCTGCCCAAGGGCAGCTTCACCGCCCTGCTGGAGCGCCTGCAGCAAAACCCCGAACACTTCCCCGACGCCATGCGCTCCCTATGGGAGACGATGAACACCGGCGGCTACGAAGGCCAGCTGATGCACAAGGTGCAGCGCTTCAACGGCGGCCTGTTCCAGAACATCGACCCTATCCCGCTCAACGCCGACCAGATCGGTCTGCTCATCCAGGCCGGCAAGGCCGACTGGCGCTTCGTCGAACCCGCCATCTTCGGCACCCTGCTGGAACGCGCGCTGGACCCGCGCGAACGCCACAAGCTCGGCGCCCACTACACCCCGCGCGCCTACGTGGAACGCCTCGTCATGCCCACGCTCATCGAGCCCCTGCGCGCCGAATGGAACACCGTGCAGGTCGCCGCCGAGGCCTGGCTGCAACAGAACAAGCCTGACAAGGCCCTGGACGAGCTGCGCCGCTTCCACCATCGGCTGTGCGAGACGCGCGTGCTCGACCCCGCCTGCGGCTCCGGCAACTTCCTCTACGTGGCACTGGAACACCTCAAGCGCCTCGAAGGCGAAGTGCTCAACCTCATCCGCGACCTGAGCGCCGGCCAGGCCACCTTCGACACCGAAGGACTCACCGTCGACCCGCACCAGTTCCTCGGGCTGGAGATCAACCCGCGCGCCGCCGCCATCGCCGAAATCGTGCTGTGGATCGGCTACCTGCAATGGCACTACCGCCTGCACGGCCGCCTCAGCCTGCCCGAACCCATCCTGCGCGACTTCCACAACATCGAATGCCGCGACGCACTGATCGAATATGACAGCCGCGAACCCATGACCGACGACCACGGCGAACCCGTCACCATCTGGGACGGCATCAGCTACAAGAAAAGCCCCGTCACCGGCGAACTCATCCCCGACGAAACCGGCCGCACCCCCGTCTACCACTACAGCAACCCGCGCCGCGCCGAATGGCCCGAAGCCGACTACATCGTTGGTAACCCGCCGTTTATCGGCGCAAAACGTATGCGCCAGGCGCTAGGCGATGGATACGTCGACGCGGTGCGTGAAGTATTCAGGGGCGTAGTGCCGGACTCGGCCGATTTCGTTATGTACTGGTGGCACATCGCGGCCGAGAAAGTGCGGGAGGGCCGAGCACACCGCTTTGGCTTTATAACCACCAATAGTTTACGCCAGACTTTCAGTCGCCGCGTGGTGGAATCACATCTAAATGACAGCAGGAAACGCCTTTCGCTTGCCTTCGCCATCCCCGACCATCCTTGGATAGAAGCGAGCGATGGTGCCGCCGTGCGCATTGCCATGACGGTTGGGGTGGCTGGCGAACACCCCGGCGTCTTGTGCTATGTGGTCAGCGAACGCGATACGGACGACGATGCCCGTACCGTAGAGTTAGCGCATCGATCTGGCAAGTTATTTTCGAACCTTGAAGTAGGCGCAAATGTGGCTAACGCAAGGGCACTGGAGGCTAATCGAGAAATAAGTAATCGCGGTGTCTGCTTGTTCGGTAAAGGCTTTGTTATAACTCCCGAAGATGCGGCAACAATCGGATTGGGCCATGATGTTGGCCTAGAAAAGAATATCCGTAACTACAGAAATGGCAGGGATCTCACTCAATCTCCGCGCAACGTCATGGTGATCGACTTATACGGCCTCAATATAGACGAAGTGCGGGCAAGCTATCCAAAAGTGTATCAGTGGGTTTTGGAGCGGGTTAAACCCGAGCGTGATAACAACAAACGTGAATCACGGAGAAAGAACTGGTGGCTATTTGGCGAGACAAACCCCAATCTCCGTGAGACATTGAACGGCCTCTCCCGTTACGTTGCCACTGTCCAGACCACCAAGCACCGGGTCTTTCAGTTCATCAATGCCGACATCCTGCCTGATGACGGACTTATCAATATCGCTATCGAATGCCCTTCCGGCATGGGCGTTGTGTCTAGCCGGCTTCATGTTGTTTGGGCATTGGCTACGGGAGGGACACTTGAGGATCGCCCCCGATACAACAAGACCCGCTGTTTCGAGACCTTCCCCTTCCCGGAACTCGACGATCAGCACGCCGCCACCATTGGCGACCTCGCCGAACGCATCGACGCCCACCGCAAGGCGCGCCAGGCCGAACACCCGGACCTCACCCTCACCGGCATGTACAACGTGCTCGAAAAACTGCGCGCCGAAGAACCGCTGACCGCCAAGGAACGCACCATCCACGAACAGGGCCTCCTCTCCCTGCTGCGCGAACTCCACGACGAGCTCGACCGCGCCGTCTTCGACGCCTACGGCTGGAACGACCTCGCCGACCGCCTCGTCGGCCGCCCCGGCGCCACCACCCCGCTGCCGGACAAACCCGCCGACCAGGCCGAAGCCGAAGAAGAACTCCTCAGCCGCCTCGTCGCACTGAACGCCGAACGCGCCGCCGAAGAAGCCCAGGGCCACATCCGCTGGCTACGCCCCGACTACCAGGCCCCCGAAGCCACCCAGACCACCGCCACACTGGAAGCCAAACCCGAGGCCGCCGCCGACACCCCGACCGAACCGGCCAAAAAGCCCACCTGGCCCAAATCCATGCCCGACCAGGTCGAAGCCGTCCGCCGCCTCCTCGCCATCGGCCCCCAAACCCCGGACACCCTGGCCAGCCACTTCAAGCGCAAACCAACCAAATCCATCACCCAGGTCCTCGCTGCACTCCAAGTCTTGGGTCAGGCCACCCAACACGACACCCATTGGCGCCTGACATGACCGCAGATATATCCGCAGACCGGCTAGGCCGAGCCTCACCCCTTCCGAAGCGACCGCCGCGACTTTGCAACAAACACTTGAAGCTGCCGTCCGGTTGGACTCCCAGTGTATCCCGCATCAAAAATGCTAGTACATGGGCAACCTGCTGACTCTTTGGTGGACCCGGTCGCCGAGCCGGTTCAATACCCCAATAAACACGTAGGCCCCTTCATCAAATAATCGTGCGTGCCATCCAATCACTGCTAAACTTATATGAACTACGAAAGAACGCAGAAGGGCAACCCACATCAGCTAACGGTCAAGCAGCATATATTTCCCGCGAGGAGTATTGCCCGCTTCGCGAACGCCTCTGGACGAGTAAGCGTCTTCCTAAAACCAGCCGGCACAACTATACAAGTAAAACCTGATGATCAGGTATTTTGTGCTAAGCGCGCTTGGGATCAGCGCGCGGAGTCTGGTTACATGAAAAGCATTGAAGACAAGTTCCAGGCATTGGCGGATTCCATTCTCAACGGGAATCAGAAGAAAATCGAGCCGCGAGAGAAATGGATCGTCACGGATATGTTTATTCTCTGGAACATTAGGTCTCATCGGCATAAACATCCGATAGAAGACCAATATCTAAACCAAGGCTCTGCTGTCTGTGCTGAGCTCTCAAAAAATGATCAAGAGATACTCGAAAGTAAGCATGTTGGTTTTATACGGCCCAATTTAACCATGCCCGGAAGAAACTTGGCAGGCTTGCACATCCAGAGGAACATGGATATGGCTAGGGAACAAATGAAAGACGCCCAATGGGGAATTTTGACAGCGAAAAAAGGCGAGTTTTTAATTCCAGATAACTTTAGCAACGCAAGAATAATGCCCTTAACGCCAAAGCGTTGCATTTTTTCACAAAGCGACAATGAGGTGATTGGTTTGGAAGCGGTTAGGGAGATTAATAGAGTCGCTTTAGCTAACGATATCCAATTCTGTTTCGCGAGAGATATGAGCAAATGCCCTTTGTGAATTAAAGAAATGCGACGACGGGACCGTTTAACGGGGTCGGCCCTCCAAGAACGGCCTAAGATACGCGGATCGGCGGCGTTGGATAGCCGTCTTGTGTCGTCCCAGGAGCACCGCTGTCCTCACAGGGAGGGGGCGGCGTTGATGGTTCGTTACGGGCTGAATGAGTCATATAGAAGAGAACATAGGGATGCGTCATGAACGGATCAATCTTCTCGGGATCAGCCGAGATAACTGACGAAGGCATAAAGAAGCATTTCAAGAGCTACGAGCCCATACAGGCGATTTTTGAGCTCATTTGGAATGGTCTCGACGCAGGTGCAACAGATGTGAGCGTGACCATAGCTCATAACGACCTGAATGGGCTTGAATCTATCACGGTTCTTGATAATGGTGATGGCATAGACGTAAAACGTCTTGAAAATAACTTCAAAAAGTTCAACGAATCATCGAAACGTCATGACGATGACAAACACGGATCCCATGGGAAGGGGCGTCTCGCGTTCCACAGGTTAAGCGAGAAAGCGAATTGGTACACTCGACGCGACGGCTATGACGCGAAAATAGCAATCGAAAGTAACGCAATTAAGGACTACGCGGGGTCTTACCTTCCTCACACAGAACAGCACGCGCTGTTAAGTGGCCGTAAGTCGGGCACGTGCGTTGAACTCCAAAACTTCAAACAGAATGTGCTACCAGGCCAAGAGGGGCTGATCGACAAACTATCGAAGGAATTCGGATGGTACCTTGTTCTAAATGAAAGCCGAAATATATCAATAAACGGAGTAGATGTCCCAATTCCTGAGCACCACATTCATAAGAATGAGTTCAAGATAGATGGGCACAACTTTTCGGCAACAATTATACGTTGGAACGACAAGCCGAGCTCGGAAAAGTCCTTCAACTATCTGATCAGTAATAAAAATAGGATAGTTCAGAAGGAGCTGAGTCGATTTAACAATAAGATCGCGTTCCACACTAGCGCCTACGTCTCGTCTGCGTGGGTAGATTCCTACGATCCTCAGGCGCTCGAGATGGACCCGTCGAAGTCGGGTGCAACCAAGCTATACCGAAAGGTGATGAATCGGCTTTTAGACATACAAAGAGAAATATATAGCGAATTTCTCCGTCGACATGTAGAGGGCGAAATCGAACGGTTCGATGAACTCGGATATTTCCCTAGTTACAAGGGTTTGGATCCTCATTACGCAGAGTGGCGCAAGAAGAATACAAAAGCCGTTGTTACAGATATATACATTGCTGATCCATCAGTGTTCAAAACTCTCAATGGGAAGCAGGCAAAAATAATAATTAGGCTCTTGGATAAGCTTTTGGTTTCGAATGAGAATAACGAGCTCTTGGATGTTCTTGAGGGTGTTTTAAATCTTGGTTCTGAGCATGTTTCAATTCTCGCCGATCAACTTCAAAAGACTACCCTTGATAATATTGTTAGCACAATAGAGACCCTACAGAAGCGTCAATCTGCGATTCATATGCTTAGAGAGGTGATGGAGAACAGGTACCAAGAGGTTCTTGAGACACCCGATTTACAGAAGATTATCGAAAGAAACACGTGGGTTTTCGGAGCGCAGTACACGACCCTTGGCGCCGAGGAAGACTCATTCACCAAGATCGCAAAGAACCTACGTGATTCGATTCGTGATATTAACACTTTTGATGACGGAGACCTCGCAGAAGGCGCAACGGTTGAGGGCGTGAATCGCCAAGTGGATCTGTTTCTGGCAAGAAAAATCCCTGCGTATGATTCATCGGGGCAACCGCACTATAAGTGTGTAATAGTAGAAATAAAGAGGCCTGGGGTTTCCCTCAACAAGAAACATCTAAGGCAGCTCGATGACTATGCGGAAATAATTGCCAAGCATGGTGGGTTTTCAAGTCAGAAGCTCTGCTTCGAACTTATTTTGGTGGGGAGAAAGATTGCCGAGAACGATTTTGCAATATCGCAGCGGCTGGATAGCCTAAAAGATAAGGCAGAACCAGGGCTTGTCTCGACAGGTCGGATTAAGAGTTACGTTAAGGATTGGTTCACAATTTTTGACGAGTTTGAACTGACTAACGGCTATCTACTTGGGACACTTAATTACAAGCTAGAAGAACTGGTCGGAGTATCAACAAATAGCTTGGTAAATGATCTTCAAGAGGTCAGGGATTAGTCAACGATTCGGGACATAGCAAAAATGGGGACAGATTTATTTTCGGGGCGAACAGCCGTAGCAAAAATGGGGACAGATTTATTTTCGGGGCGAAACAGCCGGGTCGGACCACGGTAACAGACTGACTTTAAACCGATTGTGGAATCTGAAGGGCTGTTCCAGGGCCTTAAACGGCGCGTTCCGGCCCATAAATGGGCTCTTGCTCTGAGATTAGATCCCACTCCGGCACCGCAAAGGGGGTCGGTAGAGGCTCGGGCCGCTCCGACGGATTGCCGCGGCCTCTTCGAGGCCTCGCAATGACGGTGGGGAATGACGGGGCAGACGTTGCTTTGGCCCTCCGCCTCATATTCGAGTAAGAAATCACGGCTTGATCCGATACTATCCGGAATCCGCGCGACAGTGCGGGGCGCTTGGCCCATGGGAGGGTGCCCCCCCATGCTCGCCCCTTGGAAGGAGTAGTCGATGCAGTTCTCGCAAAAGGTGCAGCGGATCAGCGGGCGGTTGTTGAACGCCATCACGGTCGCTTTCGTGGTCCTGCTGGCGGGCATGATTGTGATTGTGGGCAACAGCCTGTGGCAGAACCAGCGCCTGCTGGACGAGCTGCGTCACATCACGGAGGAGCGAGGACAGCGCATCCAGCTGGCGTCCGATCTGCTGGAGGCCGCCTACAATCGCCACCAGACCATGGTGAATCAGGTCATCACCGACGACCCCTTCGAGCGTGATGACCTGATGATGGCGTACCACCGCTGGGGGAACCGGGTTGGCGAGGTGCGCGCGGCCCTCAATGAGCGCGTGACCGAGGATGCGGCGCGGGCCAGACTCGAGGAACAGGATGCCCTGATCCCGGAGATCGTGAGGCTGCAGGACCAAGTGGTGGACCTGGCGGCCCGCGAGGAGATCGCGCCGGCAATGGCGATCCTGAGCGAGCGTCTGTTTGATCTGGATCGCGAGTTCGACAGCTCCATCGAGGCGTTGCGAGCACATGAACGCGCCCAGATGGAAGCCGCAGCCGAGCGCGCAGGCGAAGTCGGGGCGCACACGCAGCGCTTCATGCTGGTGTTCGGTGGCGGCGGCGTGGTGTTCGCGTTGGCTCTGATTCTGCTCACCCGGCGGACCCTGGTGACCATGCACCATGATTTGCGCGAGCAGGCGTCACAGCTCGACGAGGCCGGACGCCAGCTGCAGCACGAGGCTAGCCACGACCCGCTGACCGGTCTACCCAACCGGCGTGCTTTCTATAAGCGCCTGCAGGACGCAATCGCCTGGTCCCAACGGACCGGAGAAGCGTTCTCCGTAGGCTTCATCGATCTCGACCAGTTCAAGCCGGTGAACGATCGGTTCGGACACGCGGCGGGCGACGAACTGCTGGGGGTGGTCGCCCGCCGGCTGGAGGAGGCGCTCAGCGAGCCGGCCTGTGTGGCCCGGGTCGGGGGTGACGAGTTTGCGGTGCTGTTGTTTGGCGAGGATTCAACCGAAGCCGAGGGGAAGCGACTGCAGGCGGCGGTGTCCCGGCCGGTCCAGCTTGCTGCGGGCGAGGTCACGCTGGCGATGACTCTGGGTTGGGCCTACGGTCCGGGAGACGGCGATCCGGACGAACTGCTGGGGCGAGCCGACCGCGCGATGTATGGTCTCAAGGCGGGGCGCGGGACGTAGCCGGAGAAAGAGGACACCACCTTTCCGATCCGATCCGGCACCGCGAATGCTACCAACAAGGACATAACCGGGTCGGACCACGGTAACGCGCTGTAGAAAAGGGACTTTCGTGCGCTCAAGGGTAGTTTCTGAGCCTTCGACAAGGCATTTCGCACCCGAAATGGGACTTCCCGGCACGAACGGGGCTCGGGGTCGGACCCTGCCTGTTGGCCATGATGCCCCGAGCGAGGGGCAACATGGGCTCGGGTCACAACGTGTCGTAATGGCCGCCGATCGCGAAGACGTAGATGGCTTGATCGTCGAAGCGGTAGATCAGGCGATCCCGGGAGGAGAGACGTCGGGACCAGAAGCCCGACAGCGAATGCCGAAGGGGCTCCGGCTTACCCGTTCCCGTAGCTGGATCGTTCCGGAGCATTTCCTTGAGGATCCGGCGCAGGGCTCGATGCAGCTTTGGGTCGCGCTCCCGGAGCGTTTCGTACGCCGCCCAGGTATTACCCTCGAATACCAGTGATCTCATCCATCTCCCCTTCCGTGGGACGGTAGCCTTCTCCCTTCCGATGGGTAACGGCCGAATCGGCGATCTGCTGCATCAGGCTGGAGTTCTGGAGGACGTAGAGCGTTTCCTGCTCCCGCTCCCAGTCGTCCGCACTCATCACCACAAAGGCCTCACCCGCTCGGCGCGTGACCTTGAGCGGCGTGTGCGTAGTGACGGCCTCTTCCACGAAGGCCTTCAGGTTCTCGCGAAACCGGTTCACGCTGACTGTTTCCATGCCGGACCTCAAACGTACGGAAGTACCGTACAACTATAGGCATCCTTCAGGTTCGGTTCAATTGCGTCTTCCGGCGCACCGTTCCCACATGACGTACCGGAGGAAGAGGACATCGACCTTTCAGGTAAGATCCGGCAACGCCAATGCGCCTGGGAAGGTCTCGGGCCAGTCCGGCCGATTGAACAAAGGACGGGGTCGGACCACGGTAACCATCTGTCTTGCGGACGATTAACGTCCCCTCAAGGCTTGTTCAACACATTAAAGCGCCCATTTCGATGCTGAAATCGGCCTCTGGGGGCGCCTATGGGGACGGAAACGGGGACAGATTTATTTCTCCGCGGCCACAACGTCATCTCGGCCGGAGCGAGGCGGAGAATCGAGATCGCTGACGCTAACGCCTACCCCGCCGGCCGAGATCCCGGATAACCGCTTTGCGGTTTCCGGGATGGCGCTCAAACGCCACGAACCATGAGCGGAGGTCTGGTGGCGGCCTAGTTCCTGTTCGACGCTCCGCCAGGAAGGTGCAGCAGGCGTTCGCTTCGCCAGACGCGGACAACCCTCACCCGACCGGGATCACGCCGATACACGATGCGGAAAGGTGGATGGACGAGCTCTCGCAGGAACGGCTGGTCAAATTCGGGCACTACCCTGCCGATGTCGGGGTGGTCGTTCAGGGCCTGGACTCGTTGGAAAATCTCTTGCACCAGCCTCTGTCCGACCTCCGGCACTCCTTGCTCCGAGTACCACTCCTGCATCTGCTCGAGATCGCGCAGGGCGGATTCGGCAAACGTGATCGTAATGCCGGGCATATTGCTAGTTGAGACCGAGCTGCGCCCTGGCCTCGTCCAGCGAGACTTCCCGACCGGCCTCCAGGTCCGCCAGACCCGCGACGACGGCCCGCATGAATTCCCGCTCTTCCTCGGCCTTTTCGTAATCCGCCACCGACTGAACCACGGCAACACCCCTGCCCCGACTAGTCAGCAGTACGGGCCGGTGAACCTCGGCCACGTGTTTCATAACCCGTCCGGGATTCGTCTTCAGGTCGGTCAGGGGGACCAGGTCTTCGGAAAATTTGATCATCGCAATCCGCTCCATCATAAGCCGCCGTTAGGGCGGACTATAGCACCTGTTAAAAGGGCTATGGAGAGCACCCTGCGGAGGAGGATCGGAGAAAGAGGACACCCATCTTCTCCCTGGCGGCAGACCGTCATCCCGGCCGGAGCGAAGCGTAGAGCGGGGATCTCTGGTGTCCGCTCCTGCCCCGGCGCTCGAGATCCCGGATAACCGCTGCGCGGTTTCCGGGATGACCTTCCAGGCTGGGCGAAAGGATAATTCCTGGAACGATCCGACCCGTTGTCGCAGTTTCTGCGGTGTCTGGCAGTGACGGGGTACCCGTACGGTTTACGGAACGTACGCCAAGGCGTACTCTTGATCTAAACCCACACACTTGCGAGGTGCGCCATGACGGGAATTACGGCTACAGAGGCGCGCAGCAACCTCTACCGGCTGATCGACGAAACGGCGGAGTCTCATGAGCCGATTGTCATCACCGGCAAGCGGAACAACGCCGTCTTACTATCCGAGTCGGACTGGTCGGCGATTCAGGAGACCCTGTACCTGCTGTCGGTGCCGGGTATGCGCGAGTCGATCCGCGAGGGCATGGATACCCCGGCGGATGAATGCCACGAGGAGCTGGATTGGTGACATGGAAGTTGGTCTACACCCGGCAGGCTCAAAAAGATGCGAAGAAGCTGGCTGCCAGCGGCCTGAAACCGAAGGCACAGGAACTGCTGACGCTGATCGCGGAAGATCCGTATCGAAAGCCCCCACCTTTCGAGAAGCTGGTGGGTGATCTCTCCGGCGCGTACTCGCGGCGCATCAACATTCAACACCGGTTGGTATACCAAGTGCTAGAAGACGAGCGAGTGGTTAAGGTGATCCGCTTATGGAGCCACTACGAGTAACCCGGCTGCACGATCTCGGATCACCGCTGCGCGGTTCCCGGGACGACGGCCGTTTCAGAACACCGAAAGCCCTGTAGGAACTTGCTTGCAAGCGAAGCCCCAGCCAAAGCCGGACGCGGGCAGGAGCTTCGCTTGCAAGCAAGCTCCTACGCGAGGGCTCCGGAGTCAGACCTTGCCTTTGGCCATGAAAGAAAAACGGGGACAGATTTATTTTCTCATGGCTGACGTGACGGCGGACGGCCAGGATGCCGCCGCTCAACGCGACAGCCGATGATCTGCTCCACCTCATCCACAAAACGCTGGTTGCCGGTGAGTTGGCCGCGCTGCAACGCCTCGCGCATCAACGACGGACGGGGGTCGGGGTCAGACCTTGCCTTTTGCCCCCGCATCAAGGGAGAGGCAAAGGGCAAGGTGTGACCCCGTGATTCCACGAGAGCCACCTACCCCATGGATCGCTGGACTACCCACCCATAACACGGCAGGCCGACGCTAGAACTTTTGCGATCAGGAGATGCGGACACAGCTACGCGGCGTCGAGGACCCGCAACTCAACGTGCAACCCGGCGGCCGCTGCCATGTTCACCAGGGC
Source organism: Thioalkalivibrio sp. AKL7 (assembly GCF_000381705.1). Lineage (NCBI taxonomy): Bacteria > Pseudomonadati > Pseudomonadota > Gammaproteobacteria > Chromatiales > Ectothiorhodospiraceae > Thioalkalivibrio > Thioalkalivibrio sp. AKL7. The sequence goes on from NZ_KB906952.1 coordinate 123,910, forward strand.
ATCGAGGCTAAACACGTCGATCTTTCCTCGCATCAGATCAGAGACTCGCGGCTGCGTGACTCCGAAGAGTTTCGCGGCCTCGCCCTGTTTCATTTCCGAGCGAACGAGATGGTCCTTGAGGGCCCTCATCAGAGCGGAACGCAGCTTCAGGTTCTCCGCTTCTTCCGGGGTGTTCTCAATCGCATCCCACACGCTGTCGAATCGGTGCTCGGTCATTGGCCTATCTCCTGCAGCAAATCGCGATAACGCTGAGCGGCCAAGTCCAGATCGCTCTTGCGGGTTTTTTGTGTCTTCTTCCAGAAGCAATGCAGCACGTAAACCGCATCCCCGAACTTGGCGACATAGAGGACCCGAAATGCTCCGGCCTCGTCTCGGATCCGGATTTCTCTGACACCCTTCCCCACGGACTGTATCGGCTTCCAGTCGTCGGGGTCTCTTCAATGCTGGAGTTGGTCGATCTGGTGCCCGGCCTCCCGCCTAGCCGACAAGGGGAAAGCACGGAGATCGTCCAGTGCCGTCGCTCGGAACACGACTGGCTTGGGGCCTGAACCGGACATACTCATAGCCTATACAAGTTTTTGTATCTTTGCATCCTGAAACAATGAAACAATGAACAATGGGGACAGATTTATTTTCTCAGGCAAAAGGCAAGGTCTGACCCCATGACTCCTCAGTTCGTAGCCCGCGAGGGTGTGGCGCACGTGGTTCAGGGCCCTGAATAAAGGTAACAGCCGGATTCCTGCGGATGCCTGACGCACGCCGCATGCACGGTGCTTGCCCCCTACCGCATTCCTTGTCGACCGGGTGCGACGAGACGGGTCATCGGAGCGTGTCCGGCAAGGCGTAACTCGTGCTGCGTCCCCCGCCCGGGTTCTTCTTTAATGCGCCTCGAGCCACCAAGTCCGCAATGTCGCGCTGCGCCGTATCCTGCGAGCACTTGGCCATCCGGGCCCAACGTGAAGAGGTCATCCCACCTTCGAATCCGTCCAGTAGGCGATTGAGAACCTTGATCTGTCGGGCATTGAGCGGCTCCGTGGCGAAGCGCTCCCAGAATTGGGCCTTGAACAGCACGTGCTCGAGTGCATCCTGGGCGTTGCTCAGCGAACGCTGCAGGCAGCCCAGGAACCATTCCAGCCACAGGGTGATGTCCAGGTCCCCCTGTTTCTGAGTCCGCTCCAAGTTGGCGTAATAGTCACTGCGTTCCCGAAGGATCTGCCCGGACATGCTGTAGAAACGTTCCGCCGAACCATCCGCTCGTGCCAGCGCCATATCGGCGATTGCCCGAGCGATACGCCCATTTCCATCCGCGAACGGGTGAATGGTCACGAACCAGAGATGGGCCAGCCCCGCCACCACTAGCGGATCCAGAGGGCCGGGCGCCTTGAACCACGCGACGAAGGCGTCGACCTCCCCCGGGATTCGCTCGGCCGGTGGCGCGGAGAAGTGCACCGTCTCCCGACCAACGGGACCCGACACCACCTCCATCGGCCCTTCATCGTCATCCCGCCAACGCGCGACCGGAATCCGCGTCATCCCGCTACGTCCCGTCGGAGACAGGGCCGCATGCCAGTCGAACAGCCGATCCACTGTCAGTTCACGGTCAAAGGACTTCGTGGCATCCAGCATCAGCTCGACCATGCCGTCGACGTCCCGCCCTGAAGCGGTCAGTCCACCCGCCTCCAGGCCGAGGCGACATGCAAGCGAGGAGCGCACCTGATCCAGAGGCAGTCGCTCGCCTTCGATCGCGCCGGAATCCACGATATCCTCCGACAGCACGCGAAACGACGCTTCCTCGCGCAGTGCGAATCCCAATCCCTGCATCCTTCCGAGCAGCCGACCCTGCTCGCGCGCGGCCGCAGCCAGCATCGGCGCGATATGTTCCGCGTCCCACTGCCAGTGGGGCCAGCCGGTCAGTTCCCAGATGTATTGCACGACATTCTCCGCAATATATGCGTAGATTATGCGGATCAATCTCCGCATTTCCAAGCGGCTTCGGGGTCAGACCCTGCCTGTTGCCCATGAAGCGCGGTCACATAACCCACATAACGGGTCGGACCACGGGAACAGACTGACTTTAAACCGATGGTGGAATCTGAAGGGCTGTTTCAGGGCCTTAGACGGCGCATTCCGGCCCATAAATGGGCTCTTGCTCTGAGATTAGACCCCACTCCGGCACCGCAAAGGGGATCGGTAGAGTCTCGGGTCGCTCCGACGGATTGCCGCGACCTCTTCGAGGCCTCGCAATGACGGTGCCTTACCACGTGACGGGGTCGGACCACGGTAACCGATTGGAATAAAGATACTTTAAGGTGCTGGAACGCTGAATTAGGGCCTTATATGGCCATTTTTGGGCTCGATATGGCCTTTCGCGCCAGCGACCGTACGGCTCCCACGATACGGGACGTCAGAGGTTCAGAGCCTGTCGTAGTGGCCGCCGATGGCGAAGATGTAGATCGCGTGATCGTCGAAGCAGTAGATCAGGCGGTCCCTGGCGGAGGGTGCCTCGGGGATCAAACCTTACCTTCTGTGGCCATAACAGTCGATCGGCAACCGTGCCGCTCCAGCCGATTGCCGCGGCCTCTTCCAGCCCCCCAATCACCGCGCTTCGGCAATCAACCCTCATATAGAGGAGACCTATGTTTACACGCCCCACCGTTGACGCAGTACCATCGGGAAACCGTGGACCGGGGGGCAGCCTGACCTCGCGCCCCTGCCAAGGCGAAGGAACAACCCGATCGCAGGTATAGGCTCGCGGAAGGACGCAGGCTAGCGCGAATCGGGTGGAAGCCCGATGCTCTCGCGCATCAGATCCAGCAAGCCATCAACCGCAGACGGATGGTCGGGCTCGAACATCGCTCCCGCGCCTTGCTCATCCAGTCGCATCACGATGCAATGCCAGACATGGGCCCGGTCATCCCCCCACTCCTCCGGGCTCACGATCAGTCGCAGTCTTGTATTCCTGGAGAGACCTGAGTCGGGAAGCTCCACATACAGCCCGCTAAGGCTGACATCTCGCACTCGTCCACTTGTCCGATATTCGGGGTCGCCGGAAAGACCCTCCACAACCGCTGTCATACGGACGGCCCTGCGGCGCCCTTCGCGAAGTTCCATTCTCAGACTCCCGCCTTGGTCCCGACGACCCTGGCATTCTCTTGTCGCTCTGCCCAATGTAGCGCATGGTGATAGCAGCGTTGAGGAAGGCCTCGACCGGGCTCGGGCTCAACCTCGTCATGGCGCCAGTCGACAACCCTCGTCCGGTGCCGCCGCGCCCTGTTGTTAGCGTGCCCGCCGATCCACAAAAGGGCAAGAGGCAAGGTCTGACCCCGAAGTCCCGTGCGTCTTCGCCTCCATTCCGCAGCCGCGCGTGCTGTTGGCGTTATGCTTTTAGAGGACTCGTCAAGTGATAGAAGCAGTGTCAAGTAAGAACATCGAAGAAGCACTCCCGCTGATTAGGAAATACCAGGAGTTCTACAAGGTTCAGGAAATTGATGATGAGAAGAATCGAGTGTTCTTCTCGCAGTTCAGCGAAAATGGAAATAATGGCTGCATTTTCCTGTTCAGGAGCAAAGCCGGAGACGCCGTGGCTTTTGCTACTGTATATTTTACGTATGTATCCAGTATTCCAGCTCGGGTCGGCGTTATGAGCGACCTTTATACATTGCCAGCCCATAGAGGAAACGGGATAGGTAAGCGGCTGATCAATCATTGCTTGGAGTTCGCCCGGGAAAAGGGTGCAGCAAGACTTCAATGGCTTACAGCCCAAGACAATCATCCGGCTCAAAAACTTTACGACTCTCTTAATACAAAAAAGAGCGCATGGTATGTCTACACGTACAGCGCATAGCCAAGCAAAGCAGTTCGGCCCTGCGGACTCATGACGGGGTCGGACCACGGTAACTCTCTGCAGGAACGAGGCTTTCTTGCCCCGAAGCGCGGTTTCTGTGCCTTAAACGTGGCATTTCACGCCCGAAAGGCGGCCTTTATGGCACCCTCGCTGCTCCTGGGGGCGCAAAGATGGCGGGGCCGGCGCAAGAAGAGAAAAGACATCCACCTGCTTCCAGGCGCCACGCCATCATCCCGGCTATCCGCTGTGCGGTTTCCGGGATGACCAGACAGGCCAGACGAAAGACGACACCCACCTTACGTCCAGGGTCCGGAACCACAAATGGGGAAGGTAAGGTCTCGGGCCGATCCGGCGGATTGCCACGGCCTCTGCGCGATCGCGCGATGGAGTTTACATACGGCGAGATCGAGGCCGTGCGCATCCGAACCCAGCGCGCCAGCAGGCCGTGCGTTAATCCGCCGTGCCAGTCACCCGACGGCAGGCGCGCATCACCTCGAACGCGGGCACGCCGGACTGCCCGTTCAGGTTCTCCAGCAAACAGTGCTCATAGGACTTGTACTGCGGATCACCCGAGGTCGAAAGGGCCGCGCCCAGGCCTGCGCCCGACGCGAATGCCAAGACCACCCATAGCGCCACAGCACCCGGGGTTCGCGCCTGCCTCCAAGGGTCACTCACCCGGAATGCCTCCCTCGAAAGAATAGCGGGATCGGACCACGGTAACCCTCTGAACCACAACAGGTGCAAATGTCGCCGTTCCCACCCTAAAAACTGGATCCACTTGCACCCCTCGCTTGCCATTTCTGCGCGCCAAAGGGTGGCACCAACAAATCGATCGAAGCCCGCCACGACCCCCAGGTGCTCGCCGAGCGCAGGACGCCGGGGGATAACGGGAACTCCGCTCGATTGCAAAGACCGCGCAGGAACAGCTAGATACGTAATCCCTTCCAAATCTAACACACCAGGAACGGCCGATCGTGCGTTAACGCGAGGCGTCGTGAGCGACTGTTGAGTCATTCGGCCTGGTTAGCCACTAGACATTGCAACCCTATTTTTCTTCGTCTATAACTCGCAGGCCCCTCGTCAGGTATATGGACATACGTATATACGCATTAAGAGATAAGGAGATAATTATATGAATAGGAAGACCCTTGTGGCCGCTATGGCTAGTGTATTCGCGTTCCCGGCCATGGCCGCTGCCGATTCGTCCGTCACCCTATTCGGTCAACTGCAGCCGCAAATTGTCTACCAGAGCGCGTCTGGCGATGACAGCTTCGACAGCGGATTCCGCCAGTACGATGGAGGAGGAGCACGACAGGCCGCCAATGGGTCCAACCCTGGTCGACTGGGCGTATTGGTCCGGCACGATCTCGGTAACGGGCTTACCGCGCTCGCCAAGATGGAGCAGGATGCCAACACCGTGTCCGGATTCGGTTCAGGGCCTCGCGAGATTTACGTTGGCCTTTCTGGCGATTTCGGTCGTGTGATTGTCGGTCGATTGACGTCCCCCTACAGCACGGCGGGCAAGGACCCGTTGAATGCTACCTTCATGCAGCAGCGGGTCCTCGGCGGCCGCCTTTCCCCGGGTGGGTATGGCTGGGGCGGATTTGTAAACGGATCCTATCTTGATCGTGGTATCCGCTATACAAATGACTTCGGCCCTGTTTATTTCGATATCGCAACATTTCTTGATAACGAAGACGATAGCAACTCGGCTTTTGCTGCACGACTCGCTTTTGATTTGGGTGCTACAGAGATCTATGGCGCATATCAGCGAGGCGACGAGAACAACCAGACCGAAGGCTTATCCATACTCGATGGTTTCAACGACGCTTTTGCCGACAACCTCCGGGTGGCCAAGCTGGGGGCTGACTGGCGCCAGGGCCCTTGGCGCTTGAATTTCGAGGCCGAGGATGCGGTGCTGGACGATGCAGACGGTGTTGAAGTGTTTGACGGCAACACCTACTTTGCTGCGGGGACGTATCGCATGGGCGAAACCGACTTCACGCTTAGCTTGGGCCATACGCGCAATACAGTTCCGGATGACACCGAGAAAACCGACTCAGCCGCAATTGCAGTAACCCATCACCTGAGCAATCGTGTACGAATCTTTGGGGGGGTGGCCTACACCAAGGAAAAAGACAATGTGAACGATCCCAGCTACACCGCGGTAGGCGGGGGTATGCGCGTCGCGTTCTGATTCTCAGGCAAAGTGAGAATAGGTGAGCGTCATATGTGACGCCGATTTTTCGGGGCCAAGACGGCCCCGTTTTTCGTTCGAACGCTAGATCAGATCACTGGAGTCAGCCGTTGCGCTTTGCTCCCGTGTCTACGGAGTCTAGTTGTCAGGTCTCGGCTGGTCATATACACGTTTTCGAAACAACTCGGGGCGTTCATGCTGCCAGGCCTTGAGGGTTTCCACCGGCGTTCGATGCCCCAGCGCCTTCTGGCCGATGTGATGGTTGTACAGCCGCTGGTAGTGCCGCAGCGCCTCGTCCAGGTGCAGGCCAGAGTTGAAGTGCCGCGTCCGCAGCAGGTCGGCGATGCGCCCGTTGAAGCGTTCGACCATGCCGTTGGTCTGGGGCCGCTTGGGCCGGATCAGGCGATGCTCGATCCTGTGCTCGGCACACAGCCGGTCGAAGGGGTGATACCCCGTCGGCTCGCGCTCCCCGGTCGCGGCAAAGCGGTCGGTGAACTCCTTGCCGTTGTCGGTGACGAGATGGGTGATATGGAACGGGGCTTTCTCGAGCAGCTTCTTCAGAAAGCCGCGCGCGGCTTCGGCGCTCTTGGTGCGCCGCACCTCCAGGTACACCCAGCGGCTGGCCCGGTCGATGGCGACGAACAGATAGCCCCGCGAGGCCTGGTCCGCCATCTGCGGCAGGTACTTCACGTCCACATGCACAAAGCCCGGCACGTAGTCCTTGAACGGCTTGTACGCCGGTTCCTCGGGTTCCCCGTCGCGTTCCCGCTGCAGGGCCCGCAGGTCGCCCACGCCGTGCCGGCGCAGGCAGCGCGCCAGCGCCGCCCGGCTGAGATCCGGGTTCAGGAACTCGCGCGCCACGATCAGCAGGTCATCCAGCGACAGGAGTGCGACCTCGCGCACCTGGACCACAATCGACTCCTGCTCCGGGGTCAGGGTCGTGTGCAGCCGCTTGGGGCAATGAGACCGATCTTCCACCTCCCGGCGGTAGCGCCACTTGCGCACGGTCATGCGGGTAATGCCGTAGCGCCGAGCAAGCTCGGGGTCGCTCACGCCGGGCGGTGCCTCCTGCAGCTCTCGCCGGATCTGAGGGGTGGTGCGCGCGTTCGAATGGATCGTACTCGCCATGCTATCCGTCCTGCGTGGGGCCGTCGCACACGATACTCAGCCACTCCCGGCCACGAAACAGGGGTGCCTTCTCGTGCGGTATAGAATCATCCGTTACCCAACATCTAG
>NZ_KB906953.1:0-122547 GCF_000381705.1 Thioalkalivibrio sp. AKL7
CCGTATGGAGCCCCTTGCGGAAGGGTGCTCGGGCCGGGAGAAGGCGCTGGATGTCTGAGCGAAGCCGAAGGCGCAGCGAGTTCAGCGCCGCCGGCTCGAGGGCCCTGGAGCAAGGTTCCCGGGCGAAATCCGGGGGCCCTTCTTTGGGTACTTTCTTGGGCAAGCAAGAAAGTACCTCGCGGCGCGCTCGCGAGTGAGCGCGTGGCAGGCGGTCAGACGAAGGCACGTAAACACCGGAGGATGAACCAAGACCAGCCTCGGATCGCGAAGACAAACACCATGTTGATGCGTTTCGCTGCGCTCAACGGCACCCTAGGAGGAGGTCGGGGCGGCGGCCTGAGTCTCCAGCTGGGCCATCTCGGATTCGGTGAAGCCGGCGGCGCGGCGTGCCGCGTGCGCGAATGGTGGACGCACGCGGCCGGGCATGTATTCGGCCAGCAGGTCGAGGAACAGCGGTTCGGGATCGAGACCCCGTGCCCGGGCCAGTTCGCGGAACCAGTGCGTACCAATCGCCACGTGCGCGACCTCCTCGCGCTGGATGATCTCCAAAAGGGCCACGGTGTCGGTATCGCCCGCCGCTTCCAGCCGCTGGATCATGCCCGGAGTCACGTCCAAGCCGCGTGCCTCCAGCACCCGCGGCACCAGCGCCATGCGCACCATCACGTCGTGGCCGGTCGCCAGCGCCGCCTCCCACAAGCCGTTGTGGGCGGGCAGATCGCCGTAGTCCGCACCCAGCTCGAGGAGGCGCGCCCGCAGCAGCCGGAAGTGCCGCGCCTCCTCCGCCGCGACCTGCAGCCAGTCGCTGACGAACGGCGCCGGCATGTCGCGGAAGCGGTACACGGCATCCAGCGCCAGGTTGATCGCGTTGAACTCGATATGCGCCACCGCATGCACCAGTGCGACCCGACCGGCAGTGGTATTCAGCCCACGCCGCGGCAGCTCCTTCGGGTGCACCAGCACCGGCCGCTCCGGCCGTCCCGGCACCTCCATGCGTTGCGGCGCGGGGGCATTCGCACCCTCCAGTTCATCCGCCCACCAGGCGCGCGCCAGCTCCAGCACACGCTCGCACTTGGCCTCCGGGTCGCGCTCGCGCAGCGCGGCCTCGGCCGCGCGGTAGACGGCCGGGTGCGGCCGCGGTCTTTCGCTCATGGCATCCCTCTGTCGCTACGCACGGTCAGGCCCGGACGCGCACATTCACCATCATGTCGTTGTCCTCGTGCTCCAGATTATGACAGTGGAACACGTAGAGCTGATCGCCAGCGTAGTGATGGGTGAAGTCGAGCGCGATGCGCACCGTCTCGCCCGGCCACAGCAGGACCGTGTCCTTCCAGCCCAGGTCCGTGACCGTCAGCCCTTCATCGTTCACGGCCTGCTGGCGCACGAAGTCCGGACCGCCCGAGCGCGACAGCACCTGGAACGAGAAGCCATGGATATGCATCGGATGCGGCATGCTGCGGCCCGCATTGCGGATGGTCCACACCTCCCGCGTGTTGGCATCCACCTCGATCGGCACCCGGTCAGGATCGTACGTCTCTCCGTTGATGCGCCACTGCATCGGTGCCATGTCCAAACGGATATCCCGCTGGCCGGCATCCGTCACGTCGATGGGCTCGATCCGTGACAAGCGCTCGGGCACCTCGGCGATGACCGCCTCGCCCTCCTGGACCACGAACTCGAGCAATGCGAGCGGATCGCCGTCGTGCATGCCGCCACCCATCATGCGACCCATGCCACGCCCCATCATACCGCCGCCCATGCCGCCACCGGCCATTGGGTCGAATTCCAGGCTGTGCAGCTCGAGCCGGTCGCCTCCGGCAAAGGCGGCGAAGTCGACCAGGACCTCCAGTCGTTCGCCCGGCGACAGGAAGGCCTCCCGGGCCTCCCGAGGCGACTCCAGCAGGCCCGCGTCCGTACCAATCACCTGAAACGGGACCGCCTCACCATCCGCCCGCAGGGCCAGGCGATAGATCCGGGCGGTGGAGCCGTTCAGCAGGCGCAGGCGATGGATGCGCCGCTCAACCTCGTGCGTCGCGGCCGGCGTCATATTCACCAGGACCTCGTCGCCGAGATAGCCCATCATCCGATGCATCGGGTTCGGCCGGTACACCAGATGGCCAAGCCGGTCGAAGCGCTTGTCCTGCAGTACCAGCGGCAGGTCGGTCTTGCCGAGTTCCAGCCCCAGCGCCTCGTTCAGCGCCTCGTTGTCGTCGTCGCTCACCAGCAGGAAGCTCGCCAGCCCCTGGTGGGCCTGGCGCGCCGTCCGGTGATGGGCATGGGTGTGATACCAGTAAGTACCGCCTCGGTTGGTCACTTTAAAGCGGTATTCGTACTGCTCACCGGGGTCGACCGTATGCATCGGATGCCCGTCCACCCGGCCCGGCACGTGCAGGCCATGCCAGTGGATGATCGTGCCCTCGTCGAGCTGATTGTCCAGGGTCACGTCCAGTTCATCGCCGGTACGCAACAAGAGGATCGGATTCTGGTATTCATCGCCGTTCATCTGCGTCCGGTACCAGAGGAACGGAGTCGCCTCGCGCCCCGGCACCGGCAGCCACCCCTGCTCCGCGACCAGGGTGAACGGCTCGTTGGGTGCGAGCACCGCAAACGGGCCGTCGGCGCCGGGCAGAAACAGGGCATTGTCGAACCGGGGGGCGGACACCGCGTGGTTGAACAGGCTCCAGCCGCCGAATGTGGTGATCACGGGCAGCGCCGCGGCCAGCCCCAGAAACTGACGTCGTCTCATCATTGCTTTTCTCCAGTACGGGATGCCGGCATGCTCCGGCGCAGCAGAATGGAATTGCCGATCACCGAGAGCGAGCTGGCGGTCATCGCGACCACACCGATCATCGGGTGCAGCAGGCCGGCCGCGGCGATCGGGATCGCGGCGCTGTTGTAGGCCCAGGCCCAGAACAGGTTCTGCACGATTTTGCGGAAGGTCAGCCGCGACAGCTGGACGGCCTCGACGACCTTGGTCAGCTCCCCGCGCACCAGGGTCACATCCGCGGCCTCGATCGCGACGTCGGCGCCGGCCCCGATCGCGATCCCGACATTCGCCTGCTGCAGGGCCGGGGCGTCGTTGATGCCGTCGCCGACCATCGCCACGTGCTCGCCGTACTCCTTCTGCAACTCGCGGATGGCCTCGACCTTGCCCTCCGGCAGCACCCCGGCGCGCACCTCGTCGATCCCCACCTGGGCAGCCACGGCCTTCGCGGTGCGCTCGTTGTCGCCGGTGACCATCACGCAGCGGATACCGAGGTCATGCAGTTGTTCGATCGCGGCCTGCGACTCTTCCTTGAGCGTGTCGGCGACCGCGACAATGCCGGCCGGCTGGTCGCCAATGGCCACCAGCATCGCGGTCTTGCCGGCATCCTCCAGTTCCCGCAACGACCCAAGCAGGGCCGACGGATCCAGGCCCTGCTCCTCCAGCAGCCGCTGGCTGCCCACCAGCACTCGTTCGCCGTCCAGGCGGGCCTCCACACCGCGCGCGGTGTGCGACTGGAACTGCTCGACCTCGGCGACCTCCAGCGCCCGGTCCCGCGCACCCTGCACGATGGCGTCGGCCAGCGGGTGCGCGGAACCGGCCTCCACGGCCGCCGCCGCCCGCAGCACGCGGGACTCGTCGAAACCCTCAGTCGGGATGACGTCGGTCAGCGCGGGCTTCCCCCGCGTGATGGTGCCGGTCTTGTCGAGCACGATCACCGCAATGTCCTTCAGAGTCTGGATCGCGGAGCCCGAGCGGATCAGCACGCCGCGCTCGGCCCCCATGCCGGACCCAACCATCAGCGCGGTGGGCGTGGCTAGCCCCAGCGCACAGGGGCAGGCAATGACCAGCACGGCGATCGCCGCCAGGATCGCCAGCACCAGCGGCGGGCGTTCGGAGTCGACCCAGGGCAGGAAGCCCTCGCCCCAGACCAGGATCGGCTGCAACGTCCCGGAGAACGCCAGCCAGGCCGCGAACGCGGCCAGCGCGATCACCAGCACCGCCGGCACGAAGCGCGCGGTGATGCGGTCCGCCAGCTCCTGCACCGGCACGCGCGAGCCCTGCGCCTCGTTGACCAGGCGGATTACCTGCGACAGGAAGGTATCGGCCCCGACGCGGGTCGCGCGCACCTTCAGCCGCCCCTGCTGATTCAGGGTGGCGCCGAGCACGGTGTCGCCCTCGCCCTTGTCCACCGGGACCGACTCGCCGGTGGCAATGGACTCGTCCACGGTGCTCTCGCCCACCACCACCTCGCCATCGGTCGGGACCTTCTCGCCCGGGCGCACGATCATCACGTCGCCCACCTGGAGCGACTTGACCGACACCTCGACCTCCTCGCCATCACGCTCGACCCGGGCGGTCTTCGCACCCAGGTCGAGCAGCTTGCGAATCGCGGACGAAGCCTCGCCCTTGGCGCGGTACTCCAGATAGCGCCCGAGCATGTGGAAGGCCATGATGGTCGCGGCCATCTCGATGAACGAGGTCATCGGATAGACGAAGCCGATCAGCCCCAGCAGATAGGGCGGCAGCGAGCCCATGGAGATCAGCACGTCCATGTTCAGGTTGCCGCTTTTCAGCGAACGCCAGGCGGACCGATGCGTGGCCGCGCCCCCCGCCAGGAACACCACCGGGAAGGCCAGCAACGCGATGATCAACAGATAGCCGGGGATCGGCTGCCAGAACATGTGCGGCATCATCAGGACCATGATCGCGATGGTCGGCGCCATCGCGAACCACAGACGGTTCCAGGCCTGCTTCACGTAGGCGGCGTCGATCGCCGCGTCGTCCGCCTCGCTGGCGGCGTCGTCGGTCTCCACCGCCGCCACGTCGTAGCCGGCCCCCTCCACAGCCGCGCGCAGGGCCTCGCCATCGGGCCCGTCCGGCGTCACCTCCACCGTCACGCGGTGGTCGGAGATGTTGGTGCGCACCGTCTCGATCCCGGCGAGCTTCTCGATCGCCGCGCGCACGATGCCGGCGCAGTGATCCGAACCCATGCCCGGCACCACCAGCCGCACCGAACCGGAGCTCCCGGCCTCGCTCTCGACCTGTGCGACGTCGTAGCCGGCGCCCTCCACCGCGGCGCGCAGCCCCTGCGGGTCGACCTGGTCGGGGTCATACCCCACCGTCACCCGGTGCCGGGCGATATTGGTCCCCACCGAGGTCACCCCCGGGGTCTTTTCCAGCGCCGAGCGCACGATGCCCCCGCAGTGGTCCGACCCCATGCCGGGGACGATGACCACCGCCTCGCGGGCGGTCGCCGGCTTCGTTTCTGACGTCGTCATCGCGTGACTCCTTACCGGCCACCGAACAAATACTTGATCAACGCGGCGATCGCGAGGATCAGCAGTACCAGGACCAGAAGCCCGATCAGGCCTCCGCCCAGACCCATACCGCCCAGCCAGCCAAAACCTTGTTCATTCATCATGATGGAGTCCTCCCAAGGACTTAAATTCAACGGCGATACGCGGTTTCGCGTATCGAGGGGGCGATCCGCAATCGCCCGGGGCCGGGCGGACGCCCGGCCAGGGAGGACTCAGAGAGGGGGACGCAGATCCGGGCCCGAACGGGCGCCGGGACCCATGGCCACGGCCCCCGGAACGGGGCGGGACAGCGATGCAGTGACCGGCTTGGTCACGGAGGAAGGCAAGGCGGAGGCCCCGCAGATACCGCAAACCGCGCACGGCATCTCGCAGCCCGAGAAGTCCGCCTGAACCGCGGGGTCCAAAGGCAGGGGTTCCGAGGGCGAGGTGGCGCCTTGATCCGGACAGTGGCCCGGCGTGGCGATTGCCGCCCCGTGATCCCCATGCATCATGCCCGCACCGGCGATCGGCGCCAGCAACAGCGCGGCGGCAATCAGCAGAGTCAGCAGATGGGACAGGGCTCGCGACACGGGCAGGCCTCGAAAGAGCATTCTTTTTACAAGTCTAGCAGCGTCGCGGACCGGTCACATGAGATAGATCAAGCAGGGAAGCACAACAACATTACAGCACCGGCGCCAGCAGGTAGGCGGCACGCGCGGCCACGCGGCGCCAGAGCGGGAGATCGTTCACGTCCTGCGGAGTCATCTCGCGGGAACGGGCGAAGTCGGCCTCGAACATGCGCGCCGTCTCGCGCGCGAAGGCCGGGTCCAGCACCAGTGCCGTGACCTCGAAGTTCAGCCGGAAGGAACGGTTGTCCAGGTTCACCGTACCCACGGCCGCGCCCATGTCGTCCACCACGAACGCCTTGCCGTGCAGGAAGCCTTCCTCGTAACGATAGATGCGCACGCCGGCGTCCAGCAGCGGCCCCAGGAAGGCGTAGGCCGCATGCGTGGTCAGCGGGTTGTCGGTGACCTCGGGAATCAGCACGCGCACGTCGACGCCGCTCAAGGCGGCCAGCTTGAGCATGCCCTGCACGCCCTCGTCGGGCACGAAGTACGGGCTGGCGATCCAGATGCGCCGGTCCGCCGCGTGGATCGCCTGCTGCATCATCAGGCTGGCGGTCTCGAATTCATCGGCCGGACCGGAGGGCAGGATCAGTACCGGGACCCCGTCCTCCGCCATGGTCGCCGGCTTCCATTCCAGCTCCGGGACCGCCTCGGTGGCCCAGTGCCAGTCCTCCAGGAACACCGACTGCAACGCGAGGGCGGACGGCCCCGCAATACGCAGGTGGGTGTCGCGCCAGGCACCGATTGCCGGATCGCGGCCCAGGTACTCGTCGCCCACGTTCAGCCCGCCGACCCACGCCTGTTCGCCATCGGCGACCACGATCTTGCGATGATTGCGGAAGTTCAGCTGGAAGCGATTGCCGCGTCCGCGGGTGGAGTGAAAGTGCTGCACGTGCACACCGGCCTCGCGCAGGGTATCCAGATAGGATCCGGGCAGGCGGTAGCTCCCGATCTCGTCATACAGGAAATAGACCTCGACACCGGCCTCGGCACGCTCCACCAGCCGGCGCTGGAGTTCGCGCCCGATCGCGTCGTCACGCACGATATAGAACTGCACCAGCAGGTAGCGCTCGGCCTGCTCGATGCCGCGAAAGAGGCTGTCGAAGGTCGCCTCGCCGTCCACCAGGAGCTCGACCTCGTTGCCGTGGAGAAACGGCCAGCGGGCGAGCTGCTGTACGCCATCCAGATGCTTGCTCGGTTCCTGCGCGACGTACTGGTGCGACCACAGCTCCTCGGTCTTCGGCTGCAGCGCGCGGGCCAGGCTGGAGTCCTCGTCGCGGCGCGCCACGACATAGCCGCGAAACTCGCTGGCGCCGAACACCCAATAGGCCGGGACAGCCACATACGGCACGGTGTTGAGTGAAACGATCCAGGCCACCGCGCCCTGCGATGTGCGGGTGGACATCAGCGCATCCAGCGAGGACAGGAAGCCCAGCAGGTGGAACGCAATGACCACAGTCAGCAGGACGCGCCAGCGCGGGCGCCGCCGGCGCGGCTGCGAACGGGCCTCCCCGCTGGAAGCCGACATACCCGTCTCAGCCCAGGGCGTCGAGGCCGCGCGCCAGATCGCGCTGGATGTCGGCGACCGCCTCGAGCCCGACCGCGACCCGCACCAGGGCCTCGGTAATACCTTGGGCCTCGCGCTTCTCCGGGTCCACGCGACCGTGGGTAGTGGTGGCCGGATGGGTAATGGTGGTCTTGGCATCCCCCAGGTTCGCGGTGATCGACAGGAACTGCGTGGCGTCGATCACCGACCAGGCGGCGTCGCGCCCGCCGGCGACCTCGAAGCTGAGCACCCCGCCGAAGCCGCTTTGCTGCTGCTTGGCGATCGCGTGCTGCGGGTGATCTTCGAGGCCGGGGTAATGCACGGCGGTGACCGCGGGGTGGGATTGGAGCCACTGCGCCAGATTGAGCGCGTTATCGCTGTGCGCACGCATGCGCAGGGGCAGCGTCTCCAACCCCTTCAGGAACACCCAGGCGTTGAACGGCGACAACGTCGGACCCGCGGTGCGCAGGAAGCCGTAGACCTCCTTGCCCACCCGCTCGGCGTCGCCCACCACGGCACCGCCGAGGCAGCGGCCCTGGCCATCAAGGAACTTGGTCGCCGAGTGGATAATGATATCAGCGCCCAGATCCAGCGGGCGCTGCAGGATCGGCGTGCAGAAGCAGTTGTCCACCGCGAGCAGCACGTCGTGGCGATGGGCGATGTCGGCCAGCGCACGGATATCCACCACCTCGCCCAGCGGGTTGGATGGCGTCTCGCAGAAGTACAGCCGCGTGTTCGACTGCGTCGCCTGTTCCCAGGCCTCGAGGTTCGACAGCTCGACGTAGGTCACCTCGACGCCGAAACGCGCCAGGTAGTTGTTGAACAGCACGGTGGTGGTCCCGAACACCGAGCGCGAGCAGACCACGTGATCACCCGCCTTCAGCAGGCCCATCATGGTCGCGAGGATTGCGGACATCCCGGAGGCGGTCGCCACGCAGGCCTCGCCCCCTTCCAGCGCGGCCAGGCGGTCCTGGAAGGTGCGCACGGTGGGGTTGGTGAAGCGCGAATAGATATTGCCCGGGACCTCACCTCCGAAGCGCGCGGCGGCCTCCGCGGCATTGCCGAACACGAAGCTCGAGGTCGGGAAGATCGCCTCGGAGTGCTCGCCCTCGGGCGTGCGCTGGTAGCCATAGCGGATGGCGACGGTCTGTGGGTCGTATTCGCTGGGATCGAAATCGGTCATTGGGGTCTCTCGGGCCACGGATTGCTGACCGGACAGTGTACCCGGCGTTTCCGTCAGTTTCCGGGCTGCAGCCGGTCCGCCACGCGCGTGAGCACGTCGTAGCTGATGGTGCCCGCCGCGCGGGCGACCCGCTCCACCGGCAGGCCCTCGCCCCACAACGTCGCCATGGCTCCGACCTGCACCTCCGGCAACCCGGACAGGTCCACCGCCAGCATGTCCATGGAGACACGTCCGATCAGGGGGCAGAGCCGGTCCTGCACAAGGATCGGCGTGCCCGACGGGGCATGCCGCGGGTAGCCATCGGCATATCCCATTGCCACGATCCCGGCACGGCCCGGAGCGGCGGCGGTCCAGGTCGCGCCATAGCCCACCGTACTGCCAGGCTCGAGAGGCTGGGTGGCGATGATCGGGGCGCGCACGGTCATCGCCGGGCGCAGATCACCGTCCGGGCCCTCCGGGAGGTGCTCGACGGGGACCGAGGCCGGATGCGCGCCGTAGAGCATGATGCCGGGCCGGGCCCAGTAGTCACCCGGCGCCGCCGACCCCGCACCGCGGCCCCAGCCGGCGAACAGGGCCGCCGAATTGGCCACGCTACGGAGCCCCGGGAAAGCGGAAACCGACGCGCCGAATTGTTCCAGCTGGCGGGCATTCTGCGGATGTCCGGGCTCGTCGGCGCACGCCAGGTGCGTCATCCAGTGCAGGCCACCGCACCCGTGCCCGGCGGCCTGCAAACGCGTGGCGACGCGCTTTGCCACCTGCGGCGCGAAACCCAGGCGATTCATGCCGGTGTTGAGTTTGACCCAGACCACGGGAAGCACCACGCCAGCGGCGTCGAGATGGTCAAGCTGCGTCGCGTCGTGCAGCACGGGCTGCAGGTCGAATTCGGTACAGGCATGCGCCTCGGAGACGTCGCGGGGGCCCTGCAACACGAGCAGCGGGCCGCGGAAGCCGGCAGCGCGCAGGGCGCGGGCCTCGCCAATCTGGGAAACGGCCAGCCCGTCGCTCGCCTCGGCCAGGGCCTCGGC
This sequence comes from Thioalkalivibrio sp. AKL7, assembly GCF_000381705.1. Classification (NCBI taxonomy): domain Bacteria; kingdom Pseudomonadati; phylum Pseudomonadota; class Gammaproteobacteria; order Chromatiales; family Ectothiorhodospiraceae; genus Thioalkalivibrio; species Thioalkalivibrio sp. AKL7. The sequence continues at coordinate 9,661 of NZ_KB906953.1, forward strand.
CGCCCACAACAGACCATGGCCGTAGCCCTCGGCCTTGATGACCGACCACATCGGAACGCCCGGCGCCAAGCGGCGCGCCACACCCAGGTTGTGCCGGAGTGCCTCGGGATGGAGCTGCATACTGGCCGCGCGTCTCACGTCGTGCCTAGTGGCCGATCTCGCCGTAAACGTCGGGGGCGTAGTTCTCGAAGCGGGTGAACTGCCCGTGGAAGGTCAGGCGCACGGTCCCGATGGGGCCATTACGCTGCTTGGCAATAATGATCTCCGCCGTGCCCTTGTCGGGCGACTCGTCGTTGTAGACCTCGTCGCGATAAACGAAGGCGATGATATCCGCATCCTGCTCAATGGCCCCGGACTCGCGCAGGTCGGACATCACCGGGCGCTTGTTCGGACGCTGTTCCAGCGAACGGTTGAGCTGCGACAACGCGATCATCGGCACACTCAGCTCCTTCGCCAGGGCCTTCAAGCCACGCGAGATATCCGAGATCTCGTTGGCGCGATTCTCGCTGCTGCCGGGGGATTGCATCAGCTGCAGGTAGTCGACCACGATGAGCCCCAGGCCCTTGTGTTCACGCATCAACCGCCGGGTCCGAGCTCGCAGCTCGGTGGGCGAGAGCGCCGGGGTATCGTCGATGTACAGCGGGGCCTCGGACAGCATCTGCACCGCGCTGGTCAGGCGCGGCCAGTCGCCATCCTCCAAGCGTCCGGAGCGCAGCTTCTGCTGGTTGATCCGCCCCATCGAGGACAGCAGGCGAATGGCCAGCTGCTCACCCGGCATCTCCATGGAGAAAATCGCGACCGGCTCGGAGTTTTTCATCGCCACATACTCGGCAATGTTCATCGCGAACGAGGTCTTCCCCATCGAAGGCCGCCCGGCCACGATCACCAGATCGCCCGGATTCAGCCCCGAGGTGAGGGCATCCAGATCCTGATAACCGGTGGCAATCCCGGTGATTGGATTCTGGCTTTCGTAGAGATACTCGATCTGGTCCACCGCCGCCGTCAGCAGTGGCTTCATCCCGCGAAAGCCCTGGGCCCCGCGCGCACCCTGCTCGGCGATACGGAAGACCTTCTGCTCCGCCACGTCCAGCAGTTCCTTGGAACCGCGGCCGTCCGGGGTATAGGCGGAATCGGCGATCTCGGTACCTACCGAGATCAGCGAACGCAGGATAGAGCGCTCGCGGACGATATCCGCATAGGCCACGATGTTGGCCGCACTCGGCGTCTCGGCGGCCAGCCGTCCGAGATAGGCCATGCCCCCGGCCGATTCCAGCTCGGTCGTGCGATCCAGCTGCTCCGACACGGTGACCATGTCGAACGGGGCATTACGATCCGCCAACGCGGACACTGCCCGGAAGATCAGGCGGTGATCATGGCGGTAGAAGTCGTCTGCAGTGATGCGGTCCGCCACCCGGTCCCAGGCAGCGTTATCCAGCATCAACCCTCCGAGGACCGCCTGCTCGGCCTCCTCGGAATGCGGGGGGACCCGCGGGTTCGGGATCATGGGCGAGTTCATGCGACGAACCCGCCCATGTGCCGGGTATCAGCGACCCGGTGGGGCCACCCTCCCGACATCCGGCGGATCACTCTTCGCCGATCACGACGACGCGGATGTCGACGTCCACGTCCGAGTGCAGGTGCAGGCCGATCTCGAATTCACCGGTGGTGCGCAGCGGACCTTCCGGCATGCGCACTTCGCGCTTTTCGACTTCGGTACCCTTGGCGGTCAGCGCGTCGGCGATGTCCGCCGGGCCGATGGAGCCGAACAGCTTGCCTTCGCCACCGGACTTCGCGGTGATCTCGAGCACGGTTGCGTCCAGCTTTTCCTTGCGGGCCTCGGCCGCAGCCAGGGCCTCGGCCGCCGCCTTTTCCAGTTCGGCGCGACGCGCCTCGAATTCGGCGATGTTCTCGGCGGTGGCAAACTTGGCCTTGCCCTGCGGCAGCAGGAAGTTGCGCGCAAATCCCGGACGCACGTTGACGCGGTCGCCCAGGGTGCCCAGGTTATCGATCTTTTCCAGCAGAATGACTTCCATCTTTGGTATTCCTGTAACGTTTGATCAGCCCCCGAAGGGGCGCATTCTACACCGGTCTCGGACCGGTCTCACGGATTGTTGTCACTGTCCTGCCCGCCCTGCGCGGAACCGGGGCCCAATCGCGAGCGGATATCCGCCCAGGCGTCGATCACCCCGATGGTGGCCAGCAGCAGAAACATCTGCGGCATGGCCAGGGCCAGGAGCACGTACATCCCCACCAGCCAGAAGCTGCTCATCCCCTGCCGGAAGGTCAGCGCGTGCATCAGCGCGATCCCCTGCAGGAAGAACAGCACCGCCAGGATGAACGCCAACTCCGTGGCCACCGGGACCGGACCCAGATGCCCGATACCGGCCAGCAACAGCGTGACGGCACTCAGCATCCGCCCGAACTGCAGGCCCCGGAACTCCTCGCCGAACGCCCCCGGGTTGTACAGCAGTGCCTGCCAGTAGCGACCCAGCAGCACGGCCAGCGTCAGGCTCAGCAGCAGGATCCCGGCCAAGAGCCCGGTCAGGTACGGCGCCGCGCGGCGCAGCCCCGCCTCCAACTCCTGTGGCCCGGTCTCGCTGCCCTCGACCAGAGGCCCCAGCAGGACCATGCCCGCCTCGGCCCAGGTGGACTCCAGATCCGGCACCAGCAGGTGCACGGCCAGCACGCCGATCCCGGCGACCGCGGCGGCGACCTGCAGCGTCATGCGCCACGAGATCGTGCGCCGCAGCAGCTCGGCGAGCAGCGCCACTGGCGCCCACTGCACAACCCCGGCGACCACCCCCGCGAACAGCGGGGCCTCCGGGATCAGGACAAACATCGCCACCCCGAGGACCACTGCGGACAGCACCATCACCAGGAGTGCTTGGCGCAGGCCGATGCGCAGCCCTACGAGGGCGATCAGCGCACTGCTGAGCAGTGCCACCGGAGGCAGGAACAGGCCCGCCACACCAAAGCCGGAAACCGCGCCTACGGCGCGGCTCCGGCTTTTCATCGCAAATTCGGCCAGTACGCGCATGGCGACGGCCCCGGCGAACCGGTGCGGGACTTAGTGGTTATCGCTGTACGGCAGCAGGGCCAGGAAGCGCGCACGCTTCACCGCCGTGGCCAGCTGGCGCTGATATTTCGCGCTGGTGCCGGTGACACGGCTGGGCACGATCTTGCCGGTCTCGGTCACAAAACCCTTCAACAGATTCAGGTCCTTGTAGTCGATGTACTCGATGCCTTCAGCGGTGAACTTGCAATACTTGCGGCGACGCGGAAAACGGGCCATGTCAGATCTCCTTCAATCAATCGGTCAGCGAACGGGCGGGATTTACTCGGCGGAAGCCGAGTCGTCGGAGGCGCCTTCGCCACCCTCGTCGTCGCGCTCGCGGCGACGGCCCTTGCCACTCTCCTCTTCCTGGCCCTTGGCCAGCGGGGAGGTCTCGGTCACGGCCTCTTCCATGCGCATCGCCAGGTGGCGCAGCACGGCATCGTTGAACCGGAAGGCACTGGCGAGCTCTTCCATCGCCTCTTCCGAGGCCTCGATGTTCATGAGCACGTAGTGGGCCTTCACCAGCTTCTGGATCGGGTAGGCCAGCTGACGGCGGCCCCAGTCTTCGAGGCGGTGGATCTTGCCTTCATGACCTTCGACCAGGCCCTTGTAGCGCTCGATCATCGCCGGGACCTGCTCGCTCTGGTCCGGGTGGACCAGGAATACAACTTCGTAATGACGCATCGGGAACTCCTTGCGGGTATCAGCCTCCCGTCAAATGCGGTGAGGCAAGGGTTCGACCCAGCGGACGCAGCCGCAGGGCAGAAAGGCGCGACACGATAACCGAAGCGGGCGCCAACAACAAGCAGGGAGCCGGCGAAACAGGGGTTTGCACCGCCCCTCGGAAGGCTAGCGGCTACGCAGAACCAGCCGGCGGACCTTCGCGACGCTGGCGAACCGCCTCGAACAGGGTGACGCCGGTGGCAACGGAGACGTTGAGGCTCTCCACCGCGCCCTGCATCGGCAGGGCCGCGAGGTGGTCACAGGCCTCCCGGGTCAGACGCCGCAGGCCCTCGCCCTCGGCCCCCATGACGATCGCCGTCGGCGGGCGCAGGTCCAGATCATAGAGGCTCTCTCCCCCTTCCCCGGCCAGGCCTACGGTCCACATCCCGGCATCCTTCAGGGCTGCCAGCGTCCGCGCGAGATTGCTGACCGTCACCACCGGCACGGTCTCGGCGGCCCCGGACGCCACCTTGATGGCGGCGGGGGTCAATGCGGCGCTGTGATGGCGCGGCATGACCACCGCCCCGGCCCCGGCCGCATCCGCGGTCCGCAGGCAGGCCCCGAGATTATGCGGGTCGGTCACCCCGTCGAGCACCAGCAGCAGATCCAGGCCATCGCGCACCCGGGTAATCAGGGCCTTTTCGTCCAGCAGCGGACGCGGCGTGCAGTGCACGACCACACCCTGGTTCTGGAACCCCGGAAGCTGTTGATCGAGCCGCTCGCGGCCTACCCGCTCGATCGAGATGCCGCGCGACTGCGCCAGTTCTCGCAGGCGTTCCAAGGCGGGTTCGATAGGGTCGGTCGCCAGCTGCAGCCGCTTGACCCGCTCCGGGGCCCGCTGCAACACGGCGGCCACTGCGTGGATGCCACCAAAGGTCTCGGCGCGGCTACCCTTGCTCCCCTTGCTCATCGCGGACCTCCGCCACGGCGATCCCGCCACGGGTCAACGCCCCGGCGGACACCGCCTGAGCGGCCCCCGAGCAAGCGGGGGAACAGACGCGGGTTCACCCTGCGCCTCAGGACGAGGGCGGACGCCGACGACGGCTGCGGCCACGTCCGGACCCAGAGGATTCCTTGGCCTTGGCCGGGCGATCCGCACTCGGCTCGACAATGGTATTTCCGTCCTTGTCGGCCTCGGGTCGCGGCGGCGGAACCGCCTCGTTGCCCGGTTCCGGGGCATCGCTGTTGCCTTCATCCGGCGCGTTCCGCGGGCGGCGTGCGTTGCCGCGGCCACGTCTGCTGCCCCGGGTCCGTTCATTCCCCGGGCTCGCTTCATTCCCTGGGCTCGCCTCATTCCCTGGGCTCGCCTCATTCCCCGGGCTCGCCTCATTCCCTGGGCTTGCTTCATTCCCCGGGCTCGGCTCTTTCCCCGAGCTCGGTTCTTTCGCCGGGCTCGGCTCGGCAGCAGGGCTCGTCTCGCCACCGGCGGCCCCACGGCGGCGGCCACCACGACGGCGGCGCTTCTTCTTCGGCGCCGGGGCATCATCGTCGGCCGCGGGGGCTTCCGGCCCGGCTGCTGTGGGTTTTGCCTCAGGCTCGGGCGCTGCTGCGGTTGGTGCGGCGGCGGCCGGAGCCGCATCGGCATCCTTGCGGCGCTTGCTACGACGGCTGCGCTTTTTCGGCGGCGGAGCGGCGGGACTCGGCTGACCCGCTTCCTGGGCCAGGGCCAGATCGATCTTGCGATCATCCAGGCTCACCCGGGCCACCTGCACTTGAAGCTCGTCGCCGATACGGAACACCCGGCCACCGCGTTCGCCGGTCAGGCTGTGGCGCGCCGGGTCAAAGTGGTAGAAGTCGTTGTCGAGGCTGGTCACGTGCACCAGGCCCTCGATGTAGACGTCCTTGATCTCCACGAACAGACCGAACCCGGTGACTCCGGAGACCACGCCGGGGAAGGTCTCGCCGACCTTGTCCTGCATGTACTCGGCCTTCAGCCAGGCCACCGCGTCGCGGGTCGCGTCGTCGGCGCGTCGCTCGGCCATCGAGCAATGCTCACCCAACTGCTCCATGTCGCCATGCGAGTACGGGAAGGCCTTGGCGCTGCCCTTGCGCAGCACATGGCGAATGCCGCGATGCACCAGCAGGTCCGGATAGCGGCGGATCGGCGAGGTGAAATGCGCGTAGTCGTCCAGCGCCAGGCCAAAGTGGCCGTCGAGTTCCGGGGCATACACCGCCTGGCTCAGCGAGCGCAGCAGCACGGTCTGGATCAGCTGCTGGTCGGTGCGCTGGCGCGCCGCCTTCAGGACTTCGGTGTAGTCGGCGGGGCTCGGCTCGTCACCACCACCCAGGCTCAGGCCCGCGCCATTGAGGAAGTCGCGCAGGTCGTCGATCTTGTCCGACGGCGGCTGATCATGGATGCGGTACAGCGCCGGCACCTTGTGCTTCTTGAGGAAGCGAGCGGCGGCCACGTTGGCCATGATCATGCATTCCTCGACCAGGCGATGCGCATCGTTGCGCACCGTCGGCACGATCTTCTCGATCTTGCGGTCCTCGCCAAAGACGATCTTGGTCTCGGTGGTGTCGAAGTCGATCGCGCCCCGGCGATTGCGCGCCGCGTGCAGGGCCTTGAAGGCCTGGTGCAAGGTCTCCAGGTTCGGCATCACATGCGCGTTCTGCTCGCGCTGCGCCGCGTCGCCGCCGAGCATCGCGGCCACGTCCTCGTAGATCAGACGGGCGTGCGAACGGATCAGTCCCTCGTGGAAGCGATAGCTCTTCAGCGCCCCGCGCGCACCGATCTCCATCTCGCAGATCATGCTCAACCGGTCCACGTTCGGATTCAGCGAGCACAGACCGTTGGAGAGGGCCTCCGGCAACATCGGGATCACGTTGTTCGGGAAGTACACCGAGGTGCCGCGTGTGCGTCCCTCGCGATCCAGCGCGGCGTCGCGCTGGACGTAGTGCGACACGTCGGCGATCGCAACCCACAGCCGCCAGCCCTTGCCTTCCGGCTCGCAGTACAGGGCGTCGTCGAAGTCGCGGGCGTCGTCGCCATCGATCGTGACGAACGGCTTCTCGCGCAGGTCCAGGCGATCCTTCTTGTCTGCCTCGGCCACCTCGGCGCCCAGCTCGTCGGCCGCCGCTATGACCTCGTCCGGCCACTCGTGCGGCAGGGCGTGGGCACGGATCGCGATGTCGATCTCCATACCCGGCGCCATGTGCTCGCCCAGGACTTCCTGCACGTCCCCACGCAGGCGCGCCGTGCGTGAAGCGGATTCACGGATGCGCACGACCACGATCTGGTCGTCCTCAGCCTCGCCCAGGCCGTCCGGCGGCACCAGGATGTCGTGGGTGATGCGCTTATTGTCCGGGGTCAGGATACCGACACCGTCCTCGATCTTCAGGCGCCCGACCACCTGGGTGGTGTTGTGCTCCAGGACCTCGACAATCCCGCCCTCGCGGCGGCCGCGACGATCCACGCCCATGACCCGGGCCAGAACCCGGTCGCCATGAAATACCCCGCGCATCTGCTTCGGCGACAGGAACAGGTCGTCATCCTGCTCGTCCGGCACCAGGAAACCAAAACCATCCGGGTGACCGATCACGCGCCCGCGGATCAGGTCTTCCTGGTTGACCGGCAGATAGGCACCGCGACGGTTGCAAAGGGCCTGCCCATCGCGCTCCATCGCCTTCAGGCGGCGGCGCAGGGCCTCGAGGCGATCGTCGTCGTCGATCTTCAGACGTTCCGCGATCTCGTCGTAGGACAACGGATTGTCGGCTTCCTGCAGAAGCCCGAGGATGAACTCGCGACTGGGGATGGGGTTGTCGTATTTCTGCGCCTCGCGCTCGAAATTGGGATCGGCGGGGGTCTTGCGACGTTGTCTTGGCATTCAGTGAACTCTGTGGATGTTGCAATGGGCAGCCCCTCGCCGGGAATCCGGCTGGGCGCGCAAAGCGCCCATTATGAGGCATGCGGAATTTTGTTGCGCAGGGGACGCGTTTGCGCGCCCCCTGCCGACCACACCGGAGGGAAACATTCCCGCTCCGGGGCGTTGACAGCCCCCCGGCCGCGCACTATATTGCGCGCTCCTGAAGCGCAGGACACACGGTTTCCTCATTGTGTGTCGTCCCTCGTGCCGAGGTGGCGGAATTGGTAGACGCGCTAGCTTCAGGTGCTAGTGGGGGTAACCCCGTGGAGGTTCAAGTCCTCTCCTCGGCACCATTTTTCAGCTGTATTCGAATCCCTGTTATACGCGAAGCGACACCCGTGAGGGTGGCGTATTTTTTGCGTGGCGAATCCCACCTGCTCCGCCACTCGGCTCGCCGGAGCCCGCACGGTGGTGCGCGCCCCGACGTGCCCAGGGAGACACTCAATCAGCTGTCGAACGGGTCGCGCAACACCAGGGTCTCGTCACGATCGGGCCCCGTGGAGACCATGTCGACCGGCACCCCGACCACCTCGCTCAGACGCTCCAGATAGGCGCGGGCATTCGCCGGCAACTGGTCATACTCGCGGATCCCGACCGTGGATTCCGTCCACCCCGGCATCTCCTCGTAGATCGGCGTGCAGGCCGCATAGGCCTCGGCGCCGGACGGCGGCGCCTCGCGGGTCTCGCCATCGCAGTTGTAGCCCACGCAGATCTGCACGTTCTCCAGGCCATCCAGCACATCCAGCTTGGTCATGCACAATCCGCTGATGCTGTTCACCTTGACTGCCCGCTTCAGCGCGACGGCATCGAACCAGCCGCAGCGCCGTGCGCGCCCCGTGGTGGAACCGAACTCATTGCCCTGCCGCGCCAGGTGTTCACCCATGTTGTCGAACAGCTCGGTCGGGAACGGTCCGGCGCCCACCCGGGTCGTGTAGGCCTTGGTGATCCCCAGCACGTAGTCGAGGTCGCGCGGCCCCACACCCGACCCGGTGGACGCACCACCGGCGGTGGTATTCGACGAGGTCACGAACGGATAGGTGCCGTGGTCGATGTCCAGCAGCGTGCCCTGGGCCCCCTCGAACATGACGTCCTTGCCCTGCTCGCGCAGCTTGTGCAGGCGGCCCGCCACGTCGGTGACCATCGGCTGCAGGCGCTCGGCGTGCGCCAGGCACTGCTCCAAGACCTCTTGCTGGTCGATGGTCGGGGCCTTGAAGTAATGCTTCAGCGCGAAGTTGTGATAGTCCATCACCTCGCCCAGCTTGGCCGCCAGGCGTTCGCGGTGGAACAGGTCGTCCAGGCGCAGGCCCCGGCGCGCAACCTTGTCCTCGTAGGCGGGACCAATGCCGCGCCCGGTGGTCCCGATCGCGGCCTTGCCACGGGCCTTTTCGCGCGCCAGGTCGAGGGCTACATGGTAGGGCAGGATCAGCTGGCAGGCATCCGACAGGCGCAGACGGTCCGCCACCGGCACACCCTTGGCCTCCAGCTCTTCCATCTCGGTGATCAGAGCCTCGGGCGAGAGCACCACGCCATTGCCGATCATGCATTCCACGCCCTCCCGCAGGATGCCCGACGGGATCAGGTGGAGCACGGTCTTCTCGCCATCGATCACCAGGGTATGCCCGGCATTGTGCCCGCCCTGGAAGCGCACGACGGCTGCGGCATCCTCGGTCAGACGATCGACGATCTTGCCCTTGCCCTCGTCACCCCACTGGCTGCCCAGTACGACTACAAAACGTCCCATCGCCATCAATGCTCCACTACGGTCCATTCCCCGGCGCGCTGCTCGAGCCGCGCGCCCCCGGGTACTTCGTTGTCCTGGCCTTCCAGCTCGCGCACTACGCGCACGCCGCGGGCACGGAGATCCGCAATGGCCGCCTCCAGCGCCACATCGCCGGTGGCCGGTGCCAGCACCGTCTGACGAGGCGCCATCGGCGCCCCGGCCTCGCGGCGCACGAAGGCGCGCAAATCGGTACTGAAACCGGTGGCCGCCCGTGCGCGGCCGAAGACGCGACCGATCTCGTTATAACGGCCACCGCGCGCGATCGCCTGGCCGGACCCGGGCACGAAGGCCGCGAACACCAGACCGGTGTGATAGGCATAGCCGCGCAGCTCGGCCAGGTCCAGGTGCAGGTCCAGGCCCGGCTCGCTCGCCTCAAGCCGTGCGACCACAGCCTGCAGGTGATCCAGCGCCACAGCCACCTCGGCTGGTGCACCGGCCAGGGCGCGACGGGCAGCGTCGAGTACCGTGGCATCGCCATTCAGATCCACCAGGGAGCGCAGCCGCGCACAGGCCGCCGGATCCATGCCGCCGGCCTGCCAGGCCGCGAGGGTCTGTTCGATCTCGGGCACGCTCTTGCGCTGGAGTTGATCGAAAAATTCCTCCTCCTGGCTCGCATCCAGACCCGCATCCTGCGCCAGGGCACGATAGATCCCGACGTGGCCGAGATCCATGCTAGGACGCTCCACTCCGCAGGCGGCCAGGGTCGCCAGCATCAGGCGAATAATCTCGAGATCACTATCGATCCCGTCATGGCCAAACAGCTCGGCCCCGGCCTGGAGCGGACTGCGTGAACCCGACCATTCATCTGCACGGGTACGCAGCGCACTGCCCACGTAACAAAGCCGATTCGGGCCCTGGACACGCAGACGGTGCGCATCGATCCGCGCCACTTGCGGGGTCAGGTCTGCGCGCACGCCCATCATGCGGCCCGTGAGCTGATCCGTCAGCTTGAAGGTCTGCAAATCCAGTGCGTGCCCGGCACCCGTCAACAGGGACTCCAGATACTCCGCCAGCGGCGGCATCACCAGGTCATAGCCCCAGGTGTCGAACTGGTCCAACACGCGCCGGCGGAGGTCCTCCAGACGGCGCGCAGCATCCGGAAGGGCCTCCTCCAGCCCGTCCGGCAGCAACCAGCGGTTGATATCGGTCATCTCGTCCCTGCTCTTGTGCTGTGATCCGCCACGCCCGAGTGGCGGCCCGGCAAAAATCGGGCCCGGAATCTTCCGGGCCCGTTGCAAACGGCCACCTTCGAGGCGGCCACGGCGGACCGCCTCCGCCCCTCCTTTACCGGGTCGGCAACGGCGCCGGGCGTTCGCCACCGGGGGCGTTGAAGAACTGGAAGAACTCGGAGTTCGGTTCCAGGATGAAGGTGCTGTTCTCGCCGCTCATGCTATTGCGGTAGGCGATCAGGCTTCGATAGAAGCGGAAGAACTCCTGATCCTCGCCAAACGACCGCCCGAGGGTCTCGGTGGCGATCGCATCACCGGCACCGCGGATCTCTTCCGAGTCCCGATAGGCGTTCGCCAGGATGACCGTGCGTTCACGGTCGGCGCGCGAGCGGATGCGCTCGGCCTCTTCCTGACCGCGGGCGCGGAAGTCCTGGGCGACCCGCTGACGCTCGGCGCGCATGCGCTCGTACACCGACTCGGACACCTCTTCCGGCAGGTCCATGCGGCGGATGCGGACATCAACCAGGTCGATCCCCAGCTCCTGCGCGGTCTCCAACGCAGTCTGGCGCACCGCACCCATGATCGTCAGGCGTTCGCCAGCGACCACGTCCTGCAACTCGAAGCGCGCAAACTCGTTACGCATCCCGTCGCGCAGGATCTGGGCCAGGCGCTCTTCGGCCAGACGCTCGTCACCACGGGTGGCACGGTAGAACTGGCCGACATCGTCGATCCGCCACTTGGCGTAGAAGTCGACAATGATGTTCTTCGCCTCGGAGGTCAGGAACCGGTCCGGCGGGATATTCAGCGTCATGATCCGGGCGTCGAACTTCTCGACGTTCTGGATCAGCGGGAACTTGAAGTGCAGCCCAGGGGCCGGGTCGACCTCCCGGATCTCCCCGAGGGCGAACTTGATCACGCGGTCACGCTCGTCGACGGTGTAGGTCGACAGCGCGACCACGATCCCGAGCACGACTACGGCAATACCGACGATGCGAAACATTAGCGAACCTCCCGCGAACGCTGGGCGGCCGGGCTGCGATCGCCCAGTCGGTTCGTGCCCGTGCCACTGTTGCCGAACGTGCTGCGGCTGGTATCCAGCGGCCGCGGTGTTGGCGTGTCACCGGAATTAGTGGTGGAGCGCTGCCCCTGGAACAGCTGATCCAGCGGCAGCATCATCAGGTTGTTACTGCTGCCAACATCCAGCATTACCTTACGGGAATCCTGCAGCACGGCCTCGACGGCCTCGAGGTACAGGCGGTCGCGGGTCACGTCCGGCGCCTGCTGGTATTCGGCCAGCAACTGATCGAAGCGCGAGGCGTCACCCTCGGCGCGCGCGATCACCTGGTCCCGGTAACCCTCGGCTTCCTCGATGATACGGGCGGCCTGACCGCGTGCCCGCGGAATCACACCGTTGGCGTAGGCCTCGGCCTCGTTGCGGAAACGCACCTCGTCCTCGCGGGCACGAATCGCGTCGGCAAAGGCCTCCTGCACCGGCTCCGGCGGCTGCGCCTGCTGCATGGACACGGCCGTCACGATAATGCCCGCGCCATAGGAATCGAGGTTTTCCTGCATCACCACTCGCGAGGAGGATGCGATCTCGCCACGTCCCTCGCCGAGAATGAAGTCCAGATTGTTCTTGCCGATACGCTCGCGGATCGCCGACTCCATCACCTGGTTCACGGTGGTGTCGGGATCGCGCACGTTGAACAGATAATCGACCAGATCGAGGACGCGGTACTGCACCGCGATGTCGACATCAATGATGTTCTCGTCACCGGTCACGATCAGCGCACGGTGGGACAGGGTGCGCACGTTGTCGACATTCTCGATCTCGACGCGCTCGATCGGGTATGGCAGGTGCCAGCCCGGCCCCGGGTTTTTCACTTGCTGGAATTCGCCGAAACGCAGCACGACGCCGCGCTCGCCTTCCGAGATGATATGGAATCCGGAGGCCAGCCAGACAACCACGGCAATGATCAGACCGAGGCTGACCAGGGCCTGCGTGCCGCGCCCCATGCCGCCGCTTCCGGAACCGCCGGAGCCACCACTGCCGCCCCCGCCGAAGATGCCGTTCAGCTGACGCGACAGCTTGCGCATCATTTCTTCGAGATCGGGCGGCTGGTTACCGCCTCCGCCGCCACCGCTACCGCGCTGGCCGCCACCACCCCCACTCCAGGGGTCGCGGTTGTTGTTTCCCGGTTCGTTCCAGGGCATGGAGTGGACTCCGTCGCTCGCTCAGGGCTGCGCCCGACGCGGAATCCATGGAGACCGGCGGGCATAAGGGGTCACATTCTAGGGAGGCGCCTCCGGGCGGGCAACCACGTCCGGAGGGAAATGGGGGTTACTCGGGGCCCAGACCTGCCGGCTCGGCCTCAATCACGACAAATGCCTGGGCGTAATCGCGCTCGTCGCTGATGCTGAGATGGATGGTCCCGGCGCCCATACGCTCGGCCGTGGCGCGGGCACGCCCCTCCAGCACGAACTCCGGCCGACCACGGGCATCATGGGTCACGCCGGCCTCGGCCAGTGCCATATCTGCCCCGATGCCGCAGCCGAGCGCCTTGGACAGGGCCTCCTTGGCGGCGAAGCGCCGGGCGAGAAAACCGGCCGGGTGTTCGGGCGGCAGGTCCGCGCGCTCCAGCGGGTGCAGGATACGTTCCGCCAGGCGCGCACCGTGGCGCTCCCACATGCCCTGCATGCGCGCGACCTGCACCAGATCGGTTCCGATGCCCAGGATCATCCGGCGCTCAAACCGGGTACTGACCGGGCGGCAGACCCTGGCGCGCGGCATCCATCAGGCCGCGCATATGGCTGACCGCCTCGGGCAGGCCGGTGAACAGGGCCCGGGCCACGATCGAATGCCCAATGTTCAGCTCGTGAAACACCGGGTTGGCGGCAATCGGCCGCACGTTGTCATAGTCCAGCCCGTGCCCCGCGTTGATGACCAGCCCCATGGCCCGGCCGGCCGCAGCGGCCTCGTTGATGCCGCCCAGGAGCCGCTCACGCTCGGCGACATCGCGGGCATTCGCATAGGCGCCGGTGTGCAGCTCTACCACCGGGGCGCCGATGGCCACGGCGGCCTCCAGCTGGCGCACATCCGGCTCCACGAACAGCGAGACCTCGATCCCGGCGGCGGTCAGCGGCGCAACAAACTCGCGCAAACGCTCCAGCTGGCCCACGGCATCCAGGCCGCCCTCGGTGGTCAGCTCCTCGCGCTTCTCCGGCACGATACAGCAGGCCTCCGGGCGCAGCTTCAGGGCGATCGCTTGCATCCCCTCGGTGGCTGCCATCTCCAGATTCATCGGGACCCTCAGCCGCGGCTTGATCCCGAACACGTCGTCATCCTGAATGTGGCGCCGGTCCTCGCGCAGATGCAGGGTGATCGAATCCGCCCCGCTGGCCTCGGCCAGGCGCACGGCCTGCATCAGGTCCGGATACGGCGTATGCCGCGCCTGGCGGATGGTGGCGATATGGTCGAGATTGACCCCGAGCTTCAACGGAGCAGGATGCGACATGATGCGGTGCCCTTGTATGGCTGCGGTCCGGGCCACTACAGCAGACCCCGGGTCCGCAGCGGCCGCCCGGCCAGATGGGTGTCGATCAGCCGACGCATGAAGTCGCGGCTGACGCGGGCCTGATTATCCGGCACGTCGCAGGCGCTGGCCAGCGCCTGCAGCGCGACACCGGGGATCGCCTCGCTGCGACCGGCGGCCACACGTTCCACCCCCGCCTCCGGGTCGTAGCGATACCAGGCATCGGGGTCCAGCTCGGCCGGGTCCACGTGTTCGAGCCCGGAATCGAGTGGTGCGAGCAGGGCCCATTCCGCGCGGCGCAGGACCGTATCGGCGCGCTCGCGGGCGGCCAGCCGGGCATAAGCGGATAACAGCGCCGGGAGCGCCTCCGGGATCGGTGCGTCGCGTGGGTACAGGCGCAGGATCAGCTCGTTCAGGTACAGCCCGCAGACCAGGGCCCGCCCGGTCAGCGGGAAGACCCGCTGCTGCTCGGCCACATTCAGCGTCGGCAGCTCGCCGCGCCCCCGCCAGGCGAGATCCAGCAGCACGAAGGGCTGCACCGATCCGGCCTTGCCGCGCACCACTGCCGACAGGCGCCCGGCCTCGGCGGTGAGCAGGTCGAGCACCCGGCTGTTCTCGCGTAGCGGGCGGGCGTGCAGGACCACCCCCTGGGTGAGCCCGGCGGTCGCGCTCACCGCGATTCTTCGATCCCGAGGTCACGCAGGGCGCGCGGGTTGCGGGTCCAGTCGGCCTCGACACGCACGGTCAGGCGCAGCATCACCTTGCGCTCCAGCAGCGCCTCCAACTGGACGCGCGCGGCCTGGCCGATACGCTTGAGTCGCTGCCCGCCCTTGCCGATCACGATGCCCTTCTGGCTGTCGCGCTCGACCAGGATCACGGCATCGATGTGAGTGGTGCGCGGCTCGTCCGACCACTCCTCCACGCGCACCGCCACCGAGTACGGGACTTCCTGCCCCAGATGCTCCAGCATGGACTCGCGGATCATCTCTTCGGCACGGAAGCGCTGCGGGCGATCCGAGAGCTGATCCGGGTCGTACAGGAACGGCCCCTCCGGGATATGCGCCCGAATCTCCGCAATCAGACCGTCCAGGTTGGATCCGGTCTTTGCCGAAAGCGGTACCACGCCGACATAGCCGAAGGCCGCGGCGCGGGCCTCGATGAACGGCAGCAGCTCTTCCTTCTCCCGACACTGGTCCACCTTGTTGATCACCAGGAGTGCCGGACGCCCGGAATGACGGATGGTCTCCTCGATGCGCTCGTCGCCGGGGCCGAACTCTCCAGCCTCGACGATGAAGCAGACCAGATCGGCATCCGCCAGCGCCTGGCTGGCCGTGCGATTGAGGACCCGGTTCACCAGCTGGGTACGCTCGGTATCGATCCCCGGGGTATCCATCAGTACGACCTGGTCCTGCCCCTCGGTCACGATGCCGAGGATGCGATTGCGCGTGGTATGCGGCCGGCGGGTCGTCGCCGCCAGCTTCTCCCCAACCAGGCGGTTCATCAGCGTGGTCTTGCCCACGTTGGGCCGGCCAATCAGTGCGACCAGCCCACAGTGCGTGGTGGCGGGTTCGGGGACTACGGTTTCACTCATTGTTCCTGTACCTGTTGCAGGCGTTTCAGGGCCGCCTCGGCCGCGGCCTGTTCGGCGCGACGGCGCGAGGAGCCCTGGCCACGTTGGCCCCAGCCCTGGGTGGGCAGGTGGACCGCCACGGTGAACTGGCGCTTGTGATCGGGGCCGACCACCTCCAGCACCTCGTAGACCGGCAGATCCGCATTGCGGCCCTGCAGTTGTTCCTGCAGCCGGGTCTTGGGGTCCTTCAGCGATTCGGCCGACGGGAGATCGTTCAGGCGCTCGACATACAGCGCCAGGGTAAAGTCGCGCGCGGCCTCCATCCCGGCCTCGCGGTAGGTCACCCCGATCAGGGCCTCCACCGCATCGGCCAGGATGGAGTCGCGGCGTTGGCCGCCACTCTTGCGCTCGCCCTGCCCCAGGTTCAGCGTGCCCTCGAGGCCGGTCTCCCGAGCCAGATCCGCCAGCGACTCGCGATTGACCAGCGCCGCACGCAGGCGGGTGAGATCCCCTTCAGGGGCATCCGGGAGCTTCTCGTACAGGGCGTCGGCGATCACCAGCCCAAGGACGGCGTCACCCAGGAACTCCAGGCGCTCATTATTGCGCCCGCCGGCGCTGCGGTGGGTCAACGCCTGGTCAATCCCGTCGCCGTCGCGCACGGCCGCGGGCAGCAGACTGCGAAAATCCCGGCTCACGAACCCACCCGACAAAGCATGCAAGGAACCGACGCCGACCCCATCAGGGGGCCAGCGTCTCGCTGTTCGAGAAGCGCGCCACCACGTCCACATTGCCGAGGAATTCGCGGCGCACCTCGTACTGCAGGTGCAGCTGGCGGCTGGCGCCATTCTCGGTCACGCTGAAGTCCTCCTCGCCAATCCCGTCGTATACGGAATTGATCTGGAAGCGGCGGTTGATCTCGCGCCACAGTTCGCGTTCGCTCTTCTCTGCCGCGCCGGCCTGGGTGGCGACGTCCTGCATGATCGAGCGCACGGTGAGGAACTGGGTGTACTGCGTGCCCATCTTGATCACGAAGGTACCGACCAGCAGCGCCAGGAAGATCAGCGCGAGAATGGTGATCGCGCCCGCGCCCTGCATCGAGTGTCTGGAATGTTGCATGAATACCCCGTCCCTGTTTGCCCGCCCCCGCGGGGCTACTAGCGAATCGCCTGGCCGATCCGGGAAAAGTCCCGATGGCCTTCATTGTAATCCCAATGCAGCCAGATGAAGAGGGCACGCCCAACCAGATGCTCCTCGGCGACAAAACCCCAGGATCGGCTGTCGTTGGAATTATCGCGGTTGTCACCGACCATGAAGTAGTGCCCGTCGGGCACGGTGACCGATCCATCCAGGCTGGCCTGCTGCTCGCGCATCAGGGTGTTGTACGTGCGCCCGTCCAGGGTCTCCTCGAAGATCGAGGCGCCCGACATCACCTGCCCCGAGCCCTCGCCCTCGAAGGTACCGACGCGCTCGGCCGACTGCGGCTCCCCATTCACGTACAGGACGCGGTCGCGGAACGCGATGGTGTCGCCCGGCAGGCCGATCACACGCTTGATGTAGTCCTCGGCCGGGTTGCGCGGATACTTGAACACCACCACCTCGCCCCGCTCCGGTTCCCCGGTGTCGAGAATCTTGGTGCGCGTCACCGGCAGACGAATGCCGTAGGAAAACTTGCTGACCATGATGAAGTCGCCCACCAGCAGGGTGGGCATCATCGAACCCGAGGGAATGCGAAAGGGCTCGGCCACGAACGAGCGCAGGATCAGCACGATCAGCAGGACCGGGAAGAACGAGCGCGAGTAGTCGACGAACCAGGGCATTTCGCGCTGGCGCTCGGGGCTCCGGCGCTGGCGCTCGGGGCTCCGGCGCCGCCGCAGGACCACCCAGCCCAGCCAGATCAGGCCGGTCACGGCGGTTGCCAGCACCAGGATCAGTTCGAGATTTGCCATGCCGTGTCCTCTGTTCCCGGCCCGCCGGGGATCGCCCTGCGACCCGTCCGGGCCGCAGGCCTGGTTGTTACTTCTTGTCGTCGTCTACCGACAGCACCGCGAGGAAGGCTTCCTGCGGGACATCCACCCGGCCGATCGACTTCATGCGTTTCTTGCCGGCCTTCTGCTTTTCCAGCAGCTTGCGCTTGCGCGAGACATCCCCGCCGTAGCACTTGGCCAGCACGTTCTTGCGCATCGCCTTGACCGTGGAGCGCGCGATGATCTTCGACCCGATCGCCGCCTGGATCGCCACCTCGTACATCTGACGCGGGATGATCTTCGCCATGCGCTCAATGATCTGGCGCCCGCGCGACTCGGCGTGGTCGCGATGCACGATTGCCGACAGCGCATCCACCCGGTCGCCGTTGATCAGGATATCCACACGTACCAGCGGCGCCGCCTCGAACCGCAGCGGCTGATAGTCGAACGACGCATAGCCACGGGTCGCGGACTTCAACCGATCGAAGAAGTCCAGCATCACCTCGGACATCGGCAACTCGTAGGCCAGCTGCACCTGGCGCCCCAGGTACTGCATCTTGGTCTGCGACCCGCGCTTTTCCACGCACAGCGTGATCACCGCGCCGACATACTCCTGCGGGACCAGGATATTGGCCTCGATGATCGGCTCGCGGATCTCGCCGATCTCGTTGTTCGGGGGCAGCTCCGAGGGGTTGTGCACCATGACCACCTCGCCGTCGCTTCTTTCCACCTCGTAGACCACGGTGGGCGCGGTGGTGATCAGGTCGAGGTCGTATTCACGCTCCAGGCGCTCCTGCACGATCTCCATGTGCAGCATGCCGAGGAAGCCGCAGCGAAAGCCGAAGCCCAGCGCCTGCGAGGTCTCCGGCTCGAAGGACAGCGCGGCGTCGTTCAGCCGGAGCTTGTCCAGGGCATCGCGCAGGTCATTGAAGTCCTCCGCGCTGACCGGGAACAGCCCGGCAAACACCCGTGGCTGAACCTCCTGGAAGCCCGGCACGGGTTCGGAGGCCGGGTTGTTGAAGTCCGTAAAGGTATCCCCGACCTTGGCCCCGGAGATGTCCTTGATGGTCGCGATCAGATAGCCGACATCGCCAACCTCCAGGGTCGCGCGATCCACCGGCTTGGGCGTGAACACCCCCACCCGGCTGACCTCGTGGGCACGCCCGACCGACATCGCCTTGATCTTCTGCCCGGCGCGGAAGCGTCCGGCCTTCACCCGCACCAGCGCGACCACGCCCAGGTAGTTGTCGTACCAGGAGTCGATCACCAGCGCCTTGGGTGCAGCCTCGGAATCGCCCTCCGGCGGCGGGATACGACGCACGATCTCTTCCAGCAGTTCGGCCATCCCCTCGCCGGTCTTCGCGGAGACTCGCAGGGCGTCGGTGGCCTCGATACCGATCACATCCTCGATCTCGGCCGCCACCCGATCCGGCTCGGCGGCCGGCAAGTCGATCTTGTTCAGGACCGGAACGACCTCCAGGCCCTGGTCGAGCGCGGTGTAGCAGTTCGCGACGCTTTGCGCCTCCACCCCCTGCGACGCATCGACCACCAGCAGGGCGCCTTCGCAGGCGAACAGCGAGCGCGACACCTCGTAGGAGAAATCCACGTGCCCCGGGGTGTCGATGAGGTTCAGCTGGTAGCGCTGACCATCCTGGGCGTCATAGAACAGCGAAACGCTCTGCGCCTTGATGGTGATTCCGCGCTCGCGCTCCAGATCCATCGAGTCCAGCACCTGCTCCGACATCTCGCGCTCGGTCAGGCCGTTGCAACCCTGGATCAGGCGGTCCGCCAGCGTGGACTTGCCATGGTCGATGTGCGCGATGATGGAGAAATTGCGGGTAAGGCGGGTTTCGGTCATGCAGGGGCCAGTAGGTCCAGCAGTGCCTTTCGGTCGAGGAAATGGCAGCAGAGAATGTCGTCGTCGACCGCGAGCACCGGGACCTTGACGTTGAAACGCGCCTGCAGGTCCGGGTCCTCGTCGATGTCGACGACCGTAAGCGCGAAAGTATAACGGCTTTTGAGGGCCATGATCTCGGCCAGCATGTCATGGCAGAGACCGCAGCTCTCGCGATGATAAAGGGTCAGTTCGGTCATCCAGAAACGATTGGGAGGGCTGCCGAACCCGCCGGCAGCCCTCCCGTTCTCCATTGCGGCCCCGCAGCACCCGCGCCGTGGGACCCGCGCGAGCGCAGCACGAGGCGGTTTCAGTCCCGCGGAACGCGCAGGGCGATATAGGTCGGATTGCCACCACGGTACACCAGTACCGGCACCGTGCGCCGCTCACCCACCTCTTCGATCCGCTTCTCCAGGGTCTCCACCGAGTCGACCGCATGGCCGCCAAACTGGACGATCACGTCGCCGGAGCGCACCCCGGCCGAGCGCGCCGGATTGTCGGTGACGTCCCGGACCACCAGGCCGCCATCGACGTCCAGCTCTGCGGCACGCTCGGCATCCAGCGGCTCCAGGACCATCCCCAACAGGCTTTGCGGCTCGGTCCGCTCCGGGGCCTCACGCTGCGGCCCCCCGCGCTGGGCGGAGATATCCTCCGGCAGACGCTCGATCTCGACGATGATGGTGCGAGTCTCGTCACCACGGCGCACCTCGACCTCGGCCTCGGCGCCCACCGGCGTGCGCCCGACAATCGGCGGCAGCGCGGACGAGTTCGGCACCTCGATGCCGTTGAACGACAGGATTACGTCCCCGGTTTCAAAGCCGGCCTTCTGCGCCGGACTGTCCGGCTGCACGCGCGAGACCAGCGCCCCGGCCGGCTTGTCCATGCCGAAGGAGTCGGCCAGCTCGCGGGTCACTTCCTGGATCAGCACACCCAGCCAGCCACGCGTCACCTCGCCGTGCTCGCGCAACTGCTGTACCACGTCGCCCACCATCTCGATCGGTACGGCAAAGGACAGCCCCATGAAACCGCCGGTCCGGCTGTAGATCTGCGCGTTGACGCCAATCACCTCGCCATCCAGGTTCAGCAGCGGCCCCCCGGAATTGCCCGGGTTGATGGCCACATCGGTCTGAATGAACGGCACGTAATTCTCGCTCGGGAGGCTGCGCCCCTTGGCACTGACGATGCCGGCGGTCACCGAATGGTCGAAGCCGAACGGCGATCCGATCGCCAGCACCCATTCGCCAACCTTCAGATCGGACGAGGAGCCGAGTTTCAGAGTGGGCAGGTTCTCGGCGTCAATCTTGAGCAGGGCCACATCACTCTGCGGGTCCTTGCCAACGATCTCGGCGTCGAACACGCGCCGGTCGGACAGGTGCACGACAACCTCCGAGGCGCCCTCCACCACATGGTTGGCGGTGATGATGTAGCCATCTTCGGTATAGATGAACCCGGAACCCAGCGAGTTGCGCTCGAAGCGCTCCGGCCCGCGCGGGCCTTCGCCCCCGGGGCCCCCAAAGAAACGTTCGAACAGATCCTCGAAGGGCGAGCCCTCGAAGTCCGGCATCTGACTGCGATGCGGGTTCTCGCGCTCGCGGGTGGTCGCGATATTCACCACCGCCGGGCTGTGCTCCTCCGCCAGCGGCACGAAGTCCGGCAGCATGCGCGCCGAGGCCGGCAGCGACAGGGCGAGAAAGGTCAGGGCCACCAGTGCCCATTGCATCGGTTTCATCATCATCCAGCCCGCATTGGGAAGTCGTAGGTTCATGGCTCTAGAAAGCCGGCCCGGCCACAAGTTCCCGGCGACCGGCGCGAAGATTCAGGGCCGGGGCGCAGCCATGGGTGCCGCAGCGCGGTGGGTTCCCGTGGCCGGATGGCGCTCCAGCAGCACCGGCGCCAGATCCGGGGCGCGCCGGCGCAGCCAGGCGCGCACGCCGAGCAGCCCGCCCGCGAACCCCAGGGCCCCGGCCAGCAAATGAAAGCCCTCCCCGAGTCCGGGGACGACCAGCATCAGCAGTGCCGGCGCCGCCACCAGGCCGGCGAGCGGCAACAGGTACATCGCCAGGGCCCCCGAAACCAGCGCCTGATCGCGAATACCCAGGGTCACGGTATCTCCCGGCTGCAGCGAGCCGGGATGGCCGATGGACACCTCCACTGCCTTGCGGCCCAGCACCTCGGACAGGACGCCGCTGCCGCAGCCCGTCCGGGCCGAACAACTGCCGCAGGTCGAACGGCGTTCGATACGCACACGCGCCGCGTAGCCCTCCACCGAGAGCACGGTTCCCTGTTCGCGGATCCATTCACTCATGCTTGCGGGCCCATGTGGCGATTCAATTGCCGGGGTGATGCACCACGGCGTCCAGCACGCCCCGCACCGTCGCCTGCGGGACATCGCCCACCGCAGTGACCTGGTGCCCCGCGATCGAACGCGCGGCCCCGTGCGTGGCCCCGGCACGTGTCGTGCCCTCGAACATCTGCTCGCCGCTGGCCTTCTCGATATAGACCGAGACCGAGGCCAGGCCGTCGCTCAACACAAAATGACGCAGGCTGGCCTGGTCGTCTCCGACACGGCGTTCGGACGCGGCAATCGCGGAAAAGCCATCCGGCAGGTTGGCAAAGCTCCAGCCGTCCATGCCGGTCTGCTCGTCCCAGTCGGGCTTCTTGTGCCCATGGTCGGCTCGCACCTCGACATGCTCGGCGTCCTCGCGGGTCGCCTCGAGGGCGGTTTCCGCGACCTCGTCAAGATGCTCAAGATCGGTAAAGGCCAGGCGCTCGAGCAGCGCCCCGTGACCGTCGTACAGTTCGCTGAGCAAGGGGAGCGCGGTCGCGGTGTGCAGGCAGTAGCGATGGCTGTAACGCAGCATATCGCGGGCACGCGCAAGGATCATGCGGCACTCGAGACCGGCGACACGATCGACACCCATGTCTTCCAGGGCGTAGTGATCGTGGTGTTCGAGCAGGAAGACCGGCGCGCCGGCCGGCCAGTGCGGGGCCCCTCCACCACCCTCGCCGGCCGCCGCCCGGGCCCCCTTCAACGCGCTCAGACGGTCGACCGACCGCAGGATCTCGCGGTGGCTTCCGGTCAGGGTTTCCAGGCGCTCGCGGTAGCCACCGTTCTCGGCGGCGTGCACCACACGAATGGCGTCCAGTCGGTCATCCCGCTGGAGCACGAAAGTTCCCTGGTAACTCTCCGAATGCAGGCTGCTGGTCATCCGCTGCAGCCAGTCTGCCGGGGATTGATCCCCGGCCAGCACCGGCAACGGAACGCAGCAAAGTGCAGTGGCGGCAACCAGGACGAACGGCAGGCCGCGGCGCATCACGCGTTACTCGTCACTCACCGAGTAACGAACCCGGCCCAGGGCGGTAGAACCCGGCCCGGTCAGTTCCGCGTGATTTTCGAGATAGCGGGCAAAGCGTGGGTCCAGCGACTCACGTCCGGCGGCCGGGGCCTCGACGTCGGAGGTACTGGCCCGCTGCACGCCATCGGCGACCTGTGCCGGGGTACGGGTCTCGCTGGCGACCGGAGCGGCCTCCTGCGTGCCCGTGTCGGGCCCCAGCATCTGCATCCCGACGAGGGTCACCATCGCGACCGCGGCGGCCACGCCAGTGCCCGCAACCGGCTTCAGCCAGCGCGGCTGCGCCGGCTTGTGGGCAGCCGACAGCGGCGCCTCGTCGGCCAGGGCCGCATGGACACCGTCCATGAAGTTCGCGGGGGCCGTGCGGCGCATCCCGCCGCGCAGACTATCGCCGATCAGGTGATAGCGTTCCCACTGGCCGCGGTCCTCTTCGGACTTGACCAGTTCATCCATCAAGCGACGCGTCTCGAAGTCATCCGTTTCTCCGTCCACCAGGGCCGAAAGACGTTCATTCTTTGAGACTTGCTCTGTCATGGCGCTACTCGTTCAGTTGTTGTCTAACAAAGGACGCAAGGTCCGGTCGATGGCCTCGCGGGCCCGGAAGATACGTGACCGGACCGTGCCGATCGGGCATCCCATCGTCTGCGCGATTTCCTCGTAACTCAGTCCTTCGATCTCGCGCAGTGTGATGGCCATCCGAAGGTCGTCGGGCAATTCCTCGATGGTGCGACGCACCGCCCCTTCAATCTCTTCGGACAACAGCTCCCCCTCCGGGGTTGCACTGTCCTTCAGGGCGGAGTCACCGCCCATCTGTTCCGCGTCCTGCGCATCGATTTCGGCCTCGGGCCGCCGCCGTCCCTGGGAGACAAGGTGATTCTTGGCCGTGTTGATGGCGATGCGGTAGAGCCACGTATAGAACGCGCTTTCGCCACGAAAGTTCGCCAGTCCCCTGTAGGCCTTGATGAAGGCCTCCTGGGACACGTCCAGGGCCGCTGCATGGTCATGGACATAACGCCCAACCAGGTTGACGATCTTGTGCTGGTACTTCAGCACCAGGACGTCGAAGGCCGCCTTGTCGCCCTTCTGAACTCGCTTGACCAGGGCCTCGTCGGAAGCCTTCTCGCTCATGCGGGGACTCCCGCCAACACGCCAGTCTCCGGTATTCTATGTTGCATGGACCGCCTGACTCGCATTAAGTTCGCTTTGCGCACAACACTGTTGCGCAAGGGCCACAATTCGCTCTGGCAACAAGCGCAGCACGTTACCTGACCCATGGGGACAGTACAACAACCGCGCCTGGCGGACGTCCTCGTGATTGGAAGCGGCGCGGCGGGGCTCTCCGCAGCCCTGCATCTGGCCCCGCACCGTCGCGTCACCGTGATCAGCAAGGGTCCGGTGGACGAGGGTTCTACCCGCTATGCCCAGGGCGGGATCTCGGCAGTCCTCGACCGCACCGACTCCTTCGATGCCCACATTCAGGACACCCTGGACGCAGGCGCGGGCCTGTGTGACCCGGACGCCGTGCGCCGCACCGTGGCGGCGGGCCCCGAGGCGATCCACTGGCTACTCAACCTCGGCGTGCCGTTCACCCGCGAGCCGCTCGAGGGCCGCAGCCGGCTGCACCTGACCCGCGAGGGCGGGCACAGCGCCCGGCGCGTCGCGCACGCCGCCGATGCCACGGGCCGCGCGATCGAGGAGGCCCTGGTACGCAGCGCCTCGGGCCAGGGCAGCATCGAGGTGTTCGAACGCCACGTCGCCGTGGACCTGATCACTCACCCGGTGGATGGCAGCCGGCGCGTAATCGGCGCCTACGTGCAGGACGCCAAGACCCGTGAGGTGGAGACCATCCTCGCCCCGACCGTGATCCTCGCCACCGGCGGCGCCAGCAAGGTCTACCTCTATAGCTCCAATCCGGACGGCTCCACCGGCGACGGCATCGCGATGGCCTGGCGCGCCGGCTGCCGCATCGCCAACATGGAATTCATGCAATTCCACCCGACCTGCCTGTTCCATCCGCGGGCCAAGTCGTTCCTGATCTCCGAGGCGGTCCGCGGCGAGGGTGGTGTCCTGCTCCTGCCGAACGGCGAACGCTTCATGCCGCGCTTCGACGAGCGCGCCGAACTGGCCCCGCGCGACATCGTCGCCCGCGCCGTCGACCACGAGATGAAGCGCCTCGGCATCGACCACGTGAACCTCGACATCAGCCACAAGCCGGCCGAGTTCATCCGCGAACACTTCCCCACCATTCACGAGCGCTGCCTGGAATTCGGCTTCGACATGACCCGCGAGCCGCTGCCGGTGGTGCCGGCCGCGCACTACACCTGCGGCGGCGTCATGGTGAACCACTTCGGCCAGACCGACCTGCCGGGGCTGTACGCCGCCGGCGAGGCCTCCTACACAGGTCTTCACGGCGCGAACCGTATGGCCAGCAACTCGCTCCTGGAGTGCCTGGTGTATGCCCGTGCCGCGGCCGACCACATCCTGTCGCAGACCGATTTGCCCGCCCCCGAGAATCTCCCCGTGCCGCCGGCCTGGGACGAGTCCCGAGTGACCGAGTCACAGGAGGAGGTGGTGGTCGCCCACGACTGGGACGAGCTGCGCCGGCTGATGTGGGACTACGTCGGGATCGTGCGCGCACGCGAACGCCTGCACCGCGCCGAGCGGCGCATCCGCATCCTGCAGGAAGAGATTCACGAGTATTACAGCCACTTCCGCATCTCCCCGGACCTGCTGGAACTGCGCAACCTGGCCATGGTCGCCGAGATCATCGTGAAGAGTGCCCTGTCGCGCAAGGAAAGCCGCGGGCTGCACTTCATCCGCGACTACCCGGACACCGACCCGGCCCTGGACGGCCAGCCGACCATCCTCGCCCCCGAAAACGCCCTGCGCCCGGGCGACACCCGCCGGCCGTAATCCTTCTGGGTTCGAGCACCGCGCCTGCCTTTCCCCCGTCATTGCGAGGAGCTGCAGGCGACGAAGCAACCTCCGTGCGGAACCACTGGATCGCGACAGGCTGACCACCACTCTGCAAGCTTCAGGAGGTTGCTTCGTCGCCTGCGGCTCCTCGCAATGACGCGGGCTGCGAAAAGCACCGAGCGACCGCCATTACCACCACTTCTCGTATTTCAGCTGCGCCTCGGGGATGCCCCATTCCGCCAGCAGGGTGGCCATGTCCTCGATGAACTCGCGCGAGCCACAGAAGTAAAACAGCGCATCGCGCGGCAGATCGAGCGACTCCAGCAGCCGATGGCTGATACGTCCGGTGTGGCCCAGCCAGTCCTCGGCCTCGCGGGTCACGGTCAGGCTGACGTCGATATTCGGCGCCTTGGCCATCGCCTCCAGCTCCTGCGGGAACAGCACCTCGTCCTGGTGCGCCACGCTGTACACCAGATGCGCATAGACCTCGGGCATGTCGGCATGAATCGCGCGCAGGATGCCGAACAGCGGCGTCACGCCGATGCCGGCCCCCAGCAGCACGACATTCCTTGCCATGCCGGGCTCGAAGAAGAAACTGCCCTGTCCCGGCGTGATGTACACGGTGTCGCCTTCCTGCGCGACCGCGTGCAGGTGATGCGTCGCGTGGTGGTGGTCGGCGTACTTGATGGCCAGTTGCAAACGGCCATCCGCGCGCGGCGCGGACACGACCGAATAACCACCGACGAAGGGCTTGCCCTCGGGTTGCGGGATCACCAGATCCAGCCACTGGCCGGCCTTGCTGGTAAAGCGCTGCGGGTCCGCGGCCAGGGTGAACACCTTGATCAACGGGGTAACCTGCTCGATCGACTCGATCCGGGCCGGCAGGAAATGGTCGGGCAGTTCGACGGCGTCGCTCATCTCGGGTCCTTGGTCTCGGATTCGTCGTAAGGCTGGCGCTCGCGGCGCCGCGCCTCCTGATAAAGGGTCTCCTGGGCCGCGAAGTCCAGCGCCCCCAGGGTCTCACCGCGCGCGGCGGCCAGGGCCTCCATATGCCGGAAGCGGGCCTCGAACTTGCGCGTACTTCCGCGCAGCGCCCCCTCCGGATCCACACCCAGGTGGCGCGCCCAATTACTGACGGCAAACAGCACGTCGCCGACCTCCTCGGCGATGCGCGCCTCGGCCTCGCCCTGCTCCACGGCCTCCTTCACCTCGGCCAGCTCCTCGTGGATCTTGGCGACCACCGGCGCCGGATCGTCCCAGTCAAAGCCGAGCCGGGCGGCGCGGCGCTGGCTCTTTACCGCCCGCGACAGTGCCGGCAGGGCCAGCGGGATGTCGTCCATGGCGCTGGTCTGGGCGCGATCCGCGCGTTCCTTCGCCTTTTCTGCCTCCCAGGCCGCCTCGCGCTCCGCATCCGAGGCATGCTCGACATCGGCAAACACGTGCGGATGCCGGCGCACCAGCTTGTCGCCGATCGCGCGCGCTACATCATCCAGATCGAAACGCCCGGCCTCCTCGGCGATGCGCGCCTGGAATACCACCTGGAACAGCAGGTCCCCCAGCTCGTCGCGCAGCTCGCGGGCATCCGCCGCCTCGCCCTGGTCACGCGCGATCACGTCGGCCAGCTCATAGGCCTCTTCCAGGGTGAACGGCACAATGGTGCCGGCGGTCTGCGCCCGGTCCCAGGCACAGCCGGATTCGGGATCGCGCAGCCGCGCCATGATCGCCCGCAGGCGGTCCAGCGGACCCGGCACGTCAACGGGTGTGTGTTCGTTCATCGCGGGAGTGTACGGGGTCCGGCAGGCGGTAAAAACCGCCCACCGGATGAACATTCGGAACCGGTGGCTCCTGGCGGGGCCACCGGAAGGGATCGGACTAACCCTGCTGATCGGTCTCGCAGAGGCGCTTCTTCTCGTCCGGCAGGTTGTCGGGGCAGATCCCGCAACCCTCGTTGCCCGGCAGGGCCCAGTCGATCTTCTTCGGGTACGGCAGGTCCATCTCGTCCATGATCTTCACGAACTCCGCCTCTGGCTTGCCCTTGCCCAGGCGCGGGTTGCGCATCTTCTCCTGGCCGATGGTGGTGATCTGGCGCTCTTCGTAATCGTGCGCGGGATACACCAGGGTCTCGTCCGGCAGGGTGAAGAACTTGTCCTGAATCGAGTGATAGAGCGTCTTGGCATCCCCCGACTGGAAGTCGGTGCGGCCACAGGCCTCGATCAGCAGGGCGTCGCCGGAGAACAGCATTTTCAGGCCCACGTGATCCATCAGGTAGGCGTGGTGCGCATCCGTGTGTCCCGGGGTATAGAGCGGGTTGACCACCAGGTTGCCCACCTGGAAGGGCTCGCCCTCGCGCAGGCCGAAATCGCGACACGGCAGTTCGTCCATCGCCGGCCCGCCCAGCTTGCAGCCGGTCTTTTCGCGCAGCATCCGGGCGCCGGTGATGTGGTCGGCGTGGATATGGGTCTCGATGACGTAATCGAGGCTCAGGCCCATCTCCTGCAACACGCGCATGTCGCGGTCGACGGTTTCGATGACCGGGTCGATCAATGCGGTCTTACCGGTATCCGGGCAGCTCAGAAGATAGGTATAGGTGGACGACTCGTCCTCGAACAGTTGCTTGAAGATCATTGCGATTGCCTCCATGGCCCGGCGGGCCGAACGTTATTGACCTGATGCTAGCGCAGCCAACCCGGAACAACCCAAACCAGCCCGACAATCCATGCAGGTGTTTTCCTACGAACCCGTGCCGCGGGAACGAGTTCCCCGCGTGGGGGAACTTCTGTCGGGCCCATCGCCCGGCTATCATCCGCGGCTGACCAATACGCACCAATCAAGGGACTCATCATGGATGCCAATCAAGTGGCCGAACTCATTCGCGCCGGCCTGCCGTCGGCCGAGAAGGTCGAGGTTACCGGAGGCGAGGGCAAGTTCGAGGCCCTGGTCGTCAGCCCACAGTTTGCTGGCATGAACGCGGTCAAGAAACATCAGACCGTCTACGCCACCGTACGCGAGCAGATCGACTCCGGCGAACTCCACGCCCTGTCCATCCGCGCCTTCACCCCCGAGGATGCCCCGAACGCCTGAGGCGTTCAGCGCGCGTGCCGATGCTGTCGCCCAAGGGTCGCGAGGAGATCGAACGCCTGCTGGAGGGTGGCCTGGTACACGACTGGGGCGAGGCCGAGACCACCCTGCGCAACGTCACGCGCATGCTGCTGACCACCCGCCCCGACCTCCTGCGCCTGTATTTCACGCCCGAGGCCTGGGAGCAGATTACCGCCTGGCCGCAGAAGAAGGCCGCCAACGCGATCATCGCGGCGCTGCGCACCGGCGTGGTGGACACCCTGGGGCGGCCCGCCATCGCCAACCGCGAGCAGGCGCGGTTCTATTTGCTGTGCTTTCAGGACGACCTCACCGAGCGGGTCGACACCTGGTGCCGCGAGCACCCCGAGGAATGCCCGCGGCGCAGCCGCAAGCGCACCTCGGCCCTGCCTGACGACTCCGACACATGAACAACCCCGCGATCCAGACCTGTGGCGACCCGGCCCTGCAGGTCGCGCTCGTGTCCCTGTTCGCCCGCTACGGCCTGCGCCTGGTCGCGCACCCGGCCCAGGCGCCGCTGCCCGGCAGCTGGTGGGGCGAACCCGAGGCCGGGATCGTCGGCCATGACGTGCATGTGCGCCCCGACACCCCCATCCACTCGGCCCTGCATGAGGCCGGACACGTCATCTGCATGGACGCAGGACGGCGCGCCGCCCTGCATACCAATGCGGGCGGCGATGACCTGGAGGAGTGCGGCGTATGTTATCTGCAGATCCTGCTGGCCGACGAGATCCCCGGCGTCGGCCGCGAGCGGCTGATGCGGGACATGGACGCCTGGGGCTACAGCTTCCGTCTGGGAAATACCGCCGCCTGGTTCCGCGAGGACGCCGCCGACGCGCGGGGCTTTCTGCAAGCCCATGACCTGATCGACGCCGCCGACCGACCGCGCTTCGCCTGCCGTGGGGCGGCGTCAGCGCTTCCCGCCACCGGATCGGATGCTACACTGACGCCAGTCGAGTAACCCGCGTGGCGGGTACGCCCCGCGGCCCGCCACGCGGCGCTGCAGCGCGGGAACGGATTGGCACAGCACGGATCGGGAACCGCCCCATGGATAGCACCAGCATTGATGCCCTGCTTCAGGACCTGGACCTGACCTCCAGCCTGTCGGAGCAAGCCCGCAGCGAACTGGCCGCGGCCTGCCTGGCCCGGGAGCTGGACGCCGGGCGGCGCCTGCGCCCGCAGGAGGTCGAGGATCGCTACCTGTTCCTGGTACGCGGCCAGCTGGTCCGCGTCAGCGGCGGCAGTCCGGCCCGCATCACCCTGGATTCGACCGATCCGGACAGCCCCCTGCAGATGTTCGACCAGAACATCGGGCAGCAGGACTTCCTCATTACCGAGAAGACCTGCCAGTTGCTGGAGATCCCCACAGCGGCGCTGAAGAAGGCCCACAGTGCCTCGCTCGTAGTGCACGACACCGACCTGGACGACACCGAGGGCGCCTTCTTCGGCGAGCTCTACGACCTGATCACCAGCAATCGGCTGGAATTGCCGACCATGCCGGAGATCGCGCTGCGCATTCAGGAACTGACCAACGATCCTGATGCCGACCTGGACAAGCTCACCGAGGTCATCCAGCGCGACGGGACGATCGCCGGTGCGCTGCTGCACGCCACCAACAGCCCGCTGTTTCGCGCCGCCAAGCAGATCCAGTCCGTACGCGACGCGGTCAACCGCCTGGGCTTTCGCAACACCCGCATGCTGGCGATGAACATGGCCCTGCGTCAGGCCTTCAAGGCCAAGCACGCCTCGACCCGCGACGCGATGGAGTCCAGCTGGAAACACGGCGCCCTGCAATCGGCCTACAGCTACCTGATCGCGGACTCGCTGAAGCAGCTGGACCGCGAGCGGGCACTGCTGGCCGGGCTGGTCGCCGGGATCGGCGCGGTCCCGATCATCCAGTTCGTGGAACTGCGCGAGGACCACCCCGACCGCGACCGCGTGCAATCGCTGGTGCGGCGCCTGAGCAATCTCGCCGGCGTCCTGGTAATCAACTACTGGGATCTGGGCGGCGACCTGGTAACGGTCGCTGAACACGCCGGAGACTGGGGCTATCGCGCCAACGAACCGGACTACGCCAGCATCGCCCTGGTCGCGGAATGGGCCACCCGCCGCGCCGAAGGCGAGGCCGTCCCCGATGCCACCGATGTCGCGGCCTTCGAGGTCCTCGGGATCACCCCGCCCCCACCCGGCGAGCCGATCGCGTTCCTGGAAGAGCGCGCCGAGGATCTGGCAGAACTCCGCGCCATGTTCAACGTCTGAACCGCGGTGATCGAGCAACGCCTCCCCCAGCTGCACCCGTTTGCCGAGCTGAGCGACCGGGCCCGCGACAAGCTACTGCAGCACGCCCGGACCATGACGGTGGATCCGGGCTTCAAGCTGCATGCACGCGACGAATTCCGCAGCATGATCTTCCTGCTGGAAGGCCGCATGATCCTGGCCAGCGGGCGCAATTCGGTCATGTTGAAAGGCGACAGCAGCGAAGCGCTGAACCCCCTGTTCGATGCGCACGACTACCACAGCCATGCCATCGCCGCGACTCGCTCGACCCTCGCCATGCTTGATCGCAAGGTCTATGAAACCCTGATCGACGGCGGCGGCCAGGACAGCGTCGAGGTCAGCGAGATCGAGCTATCCGATCTCGAGGGCGAACTGTTCAGCAGCATCTACACCCATGCCTACTCCGGGGAACTGGCCCTGCCCCAGCTCCCCGAGGTTGCCCTGCACCTGCAGCGGGCCCTGAAGGATCCGGATGTCTCCATCGCCGAGGCCACCCGCATCATCGAGGAAGATCCGAGCGTGGCCGGCCGCCTGCTGAGTGTGGCCAACAGCCCGGCCATGGGCAGCCGCCGTGTCGTCTCGCGCCTTCAGGATGCCGTCGCCCGGCTTGGACTGGAACGCACCCGCCAGTTGGTGATGGCCCTGGCGATGCACCAGGTCTTCATCCATCGCGACAACCCCTACCATGAACTGCTGGAACGCCTGTGGCGGCGCTCCGCACGCATTGCCGCGGTCAGTTGCGTGCTGGCCGACCAGTGCGAGGCCGCCGATCCGCAGAGTGCGTTGCTCGCCGGCCTCCTGCACCGAGTCGGGGCCTTGCCGGTCATCGCCGAGGTCGCCCGCACCCATCCGGACCGAACACCCGGGGAAGTGGAACGCGTACTGTTCCGACTGGAAGGCCTGATCGGCGAACTGGTTGCCCAGCAATGGGACCTGGCATCCGATATCATAGAGGCCATTCGCGATTCCGGCGGCCCGGAGAATCCGGAGGCTCACGCCCTGACCGACATCGTGCGAATCGCCCGCGCCGCGTGCCCGCGGGATGCCGAAGACGACCTGCTCGCCGACCGCATCCCGCTCACCGACCTGCGGGCAGTGGAACGCCTCGGCTTTATCCTGGACGAGGACGGCAACCTGCCAGCCATCGAGACGGCTAGGCAGGAAGTCGAGGCGCTGATCCGCGAGGTTGCCTGAGCACGCCCGATCGCCCCACGCCGGCCGCACAACCCGGCCGCCACGAAATTCAGGGAAGGTCCATGGACACTCGAATCCGCCCCCAGCCCGGTGAAAAACAGCGCGCCGCCGACAAGGTCGCGCGCATCCCGGTCAAGATCCATCCCACCGAGAAGCCCCAGCGCAAGCCCAAGTGGATCCGCGCGCAAAGCCAGGCACGGCCCGAGGTACAGCGCATCAAGGGCATCCTGCGCGAGCAGAAACTGCACACCGTCTGCGAGGAGGCCAGCTGCCCGAACCTCGGCGAATGCTTCGCCCACGGCACCGCCACCTTCATGATCATGGGCGACATCTGCACCCGCCGCTGCCCGTTCTGTGACGTCGCCCACGGCCGCCCCGAGGCCCTGGACGCGGACGAGCCCCGTCACCT
Organism: Thioalkalivibrio sp. AKL7; assembly: GCF_000381705.1. Classification (NCBI taxonomy): domain Bacteria; kingdom Pseudomonadati; phylum Pseudomonadota; class Gammaproteobacteria; order Chromatiales; family Ectothiorhodospiraceae; genus Thioalkalivibrio; species Thioalkalivibrio sp. AKL7. Next base: position 42,460 of record NZ_KB906953.1, read on the forward strand.
GGCCGAGACCATCCAGGCGCTTGGCCTCAACTATGTCGTGATCACCTCGGTGGACCGCGACGACCTGCGCGACGGGGGCGCCGGGCACTTTGTCGACTGCATCCGCGAGGTGCGCGCCCTGAACCCGGACATGAAGATCGAGATCCTCGTACCCGATTTTCGCGGCCGCATGGATCGCGCGCTCGAAATCATGCACCAGGCCCCGCCGGACGTCTTCAACCACAACCTGGAGACGGTCCCGCGCCTGTACCGCGAGGCCCGCCCGGGCGCCGACTATGCCTGGTCGCTGGAACTGCTCCGGCAGTTCCGGGAACAGCACCCGGGCGTGCCGACAAAGTCGGGCCTGATGCTGGGGCTCGGCGAGACCCGTGAAGAACTGCTGGAGGTCCTGCAGGACCTGCGCGACCACGGCTGCGACATGCTGACCCTGGGCCAGTACCTGCAGCCGTCGCGCCATCACCTGCCGGTGACGCGCTTCCTCTCCCCCGAGGAGTTCGACGAGCTCGGCGACCGCGCCCGCGAGATGGGCTTCAAGCAGGTGGCCAGCGGCCCGATGGTCCGCTCGTCCTACCACGCCGACCTCCAGGCCCAGGGCCTCGAAACCGCCTGACGCGTCACGGGCGGTGGCCCGTGCCACCGCTGCCCGTCCAGCCCAGCATCGCGGGCCTGGCCCGCTCGGCATCCAGTGTCCTACGGTGGCCTCGGTCCGCCGTCTGCCTTGTTGTGGCTAGACCCGGTTCGTCCGCTGTGTTTCCGTGCCTCCGTCCGACCGCCTGCCATGCGCTCTCTCGCGAGCGCACCGCGAGGCACTTTCTTGCTTGCCCAAGAAAGTGCCCAAAGAAAGGCACCCGGATTTCGCCCGGGAACCTTGCTCCAGGGCCCTCGGGCCGGCGGCGCTGAACTCGCAGCGCCTTCGGCCCCGCTCAGACATCCAGCGCCTTCTCCCGGCCCGAGAACCCTTCCGCAAGGGGCTCCATACGGGAGAAGAAGGTCAAAACAGACGGTATCCCGTAGGGTGCCGTTGAGCGCAGCGAAACGCACCGTTCCCCACGCCGTGCGAAACCCTGATGCGATTCGCTGCGCTCATCACATCCTACGCCCCCCGGCGCCCGCTTCGCGGGCGCGGCACGCCATGGCCGCAGACCGAGCGTGCACAGGTGCCGGAACAGCCTGCCTCTATCCAATGGCACAGGCCTTCGGACCGCTGTTGTCTTGACCTGCCTTCCCGTTGTCGTCGCGCCGAGTGGAGAGGCTTTTCGCGGGACGATTCTAAATAGACACGGGGCGCTGGATGTCTGAGCGGAGCGCAGCGTAGCGAGTTCAGCGCCGCCCGCGAAAAGCCTCGGAGCGAGGGAAACCCCGGCCCGCGCAGCGGGCCGGGGTCGCGGCAGTCGGGCGTGTTTCTTGGGCACTTCTTTGCACGAGCAAAGAAGTGCCTCGCGGTGCGCTCGCGAGAGAGCGCGTGGCAGGCGGCCGGACGGAGGCACCGTAAACACCGGACGACGAACCGGGACCAGCCACAACCAGGCAGACGGCACGAAAAGCTCCAAAGGCTAGGGCCTGGCCAGCCTTCGGAAACGCGGGCGACGTGTTACGGCGCCGGGCAACGCCCCAGGGCCTGGACCCGCACCAGCTCAGCTGGCAGCGCCGGCTCATGCAGGAATGGAGAATCCCGGTCCGGGAATAGCTGTGCGGCGAGATTCGCCAGGAGCGCGTCGCGAACACGGTCGATTGTGACCGGACCACCAAGCTGGACCTGCATGGAGGTCGTCGGCAGGCCCGCATAGCCACAGGGGTTGATGCGCGCAAACGGCGCCAGCACCGGCGCCACGTTCAGGGCGAGGCCATGGATGCTGCGGGCGTGGCGCACGCGCAAGCCGAGGGCCGCAATCTTCGCCTGCCCGACATAAACCCCGGGCGCGTTGGCCCGACGTTCGGCCTCGATACCCCATTGGGCAAGCGTATCGATGATGGCCTGTTCCAGGCACGCGACCAGACGGCGCACGCCGATCCCGAGGCGCCTGAGATCCAGCAGGGTGTAAACGACGAGTTGGCCGGGCCCGTGATAGGTGATCTGCCCACCGCGGTCGATCGCCACCACCGGCACGGCCCCAGGATCGAGCAGGTGCTCCGGACGGCCATTGCGTCCCTGGGTGAAGACCGGGGGATGCTGCACGCACCACAGGGCATCGGGGGCTTCGGCCGCGCGTTCGCGCCCATGCAACTGCATCGCCTGCCAGACCGGGACGTAGGGCTGCAGCCCCAGCTCGCGCACCTCGACCGGGGCCGGTGTCACAGGATCATGCGCACCCGGTCGCAACGGCCAAGGGAGCGGTAGAAGGCGTCCAGTTGTGCCTGGCTCGTCGCGGTAAAGGTGATGGTGATGCCGACGTAACGGCCGGCGCGCGAGGCCCGTTGCTCGATCACCGCGTCATCGGCATCCAGGTGTTCGGCCACGCAACCTTCTACGGCCTCCATCAACTCTGGATGGGCATCCCCCATCACCTTCACCGGGAACCGGCAGGGAAATTCGATCAGGGTCTCGCGGTCACTCATGCGGCACCTCCGGACTGCATTGGCTCACTCACGGGCGCACCCGGCTTGGCAGCCTGATAGGCCGCATGGAGGGTCTTCCAGACCGGACCAGGATGCCCCGCGCCCACGACCCGGTCATTAAGGCGCGTGACCGGGAGGATCTCGCGGGTCGAACTGGTCAACCAGATCTCCTCCGCCCGTGCCAGCTCGGACTCGCTTACCGCGCACTCCTCCACCGGGTAGCCCAACTCGCGCGCCAGATCGAGAACCCGTGACCGCGTCACCCCGGGCAGCACCGAAGGCGCGAGTGGCGGCGTCACCAGACGGCCGTCGAGGACCACGAGGACGTTGCTGGCAGCACCCTCAGTTAGCTGTCCATCACGCAGCAGGATCGCCTCGACCGCACCCTGCTCGACCGCGGCCTGGCGGTTCAGGACATTGGCCAGCAGCGTGGTCGCCTTGATGTCGCAGTGGCCCCAGCGGCGATCCTCGGCGGTCACGGCCGCCACACCCTCCGTGCGCACCGTCTCCGGCAGAGGCCGGATCGGGCTCACCATCGCGAGGACCGTCGGCCGGGCATCCGGCGGGAAGGCGTGATCGCGCGGGGCCACACCGCGGGTCACTTGCAGGTACACCCCCAGATCCGGGGTAGCGGGATCGGCATTGCGCGCCAGCAGATCTTCCAGAAGCGCAGTCCACTGCCCGGCATCAAAGGGGCTGAGAATGCGGATGGCCGCGAGAGACCGATCCAGGCGCTCGAGATGCGCGGGGAGCATGAAGAATTCGCCCGCGTAGCTGGGAATCACTTCGTAGACCGAATCCCCGAACAGGAAACCGCGGTCCAGCGGCGAGATCCGCACCTGGTCCAGCGGAAGGTAGTCCCCGTTGAAGTAGGCAATACTCACGCGCAACCTGCGTGTCAGAACGGCCAGGCCGCCTGGATACCCAGCGCCGCCCCATCCCACAGGCGGCGCACGAGGCCACCTTGCTCCACCGTGTGCAACGCAACCAGTGGCTGGGTACGGATCACTTCGCCATCCAGGCGCACGACCACCTCACCGACCGGGTCGCCCGCCGCCAGCGGTGCCTCCAACGGCTGGTGGACCTCCATCGAGGCGTCCAGGTCGTCCTCACGCCCCGGCGGAACCATCACCCAGAAGTCCTCGGCCAGCCCCACGGCGACCTCGGTATCCGCCCCGCGGTAGACCCGTGGCGTTCCCAGTTCGTGCGCCCCTTCGAACAGCTTGCGGGTCGCGGTGAAACGCATACCCCAGTTCACCAGCGCCTGGGATTCGTTCGCACGGCGGGTCCCGCCCTGCTGATGGTCGGGCGCTTCGATGCCCATCACCGCGGCCACCAGGCGACGATCATTGCGCTTGGCCGACGACACCAGGTTGTACCCGGCGCTCGAGGTCCAGCCGGTCTTCAGCCCATCAAAGCCGGAATCGCGCCACAGGAGCATATTGCGGTTGCTCTGGGAGATGTCGTTGTACTCGAAGGACCGCTCGCTGTAGTAGCCATAGAGATCCGGGAAATCGCGAATGAGCGCCCGCGCCAGCAGCACCATGTCCTGCGCAGTGGTGTACTGCGACTCCTCGGAAGGCAGGCCATGCGGGTTGGCAAAATAGGACTGGCGCATCCCCAGTTCACGAGCCTGGGAGTTCATCATGTCGACAAAGGCCCCTTCGGAGCCGGCCACATGCTCGGCCAGAGCGGTAGAGGCATCGTTCCCGGACTGGACGATCATGCCGCGCAACAGGTCCTCGACCGCGACCTCCTCGCCGACCTCGATGAACATCCGCGATGCCCCGGTCATCCCGGTGCGCCAGGCACGCTCGCTCACCGTGACCGTATCGTCCAGCGCCATGCGGCCCTCGGTGATCTCGCCGAACACCACGTAGGCAGTCATCACTTTGGTCAGGCTGGCCGGCTCGCGCTCCACTTGCGGCTCGCGACTGGCCAGCATCAGACCGGAGTCGAAGTCCATCAGCGCATAACTCGCCGCCGTCACATCCGATGGCGGGCGCGGGATCCCGCTGGGGGTGTTCGCCCCATCCCCGGCCACGGGCAGTTGCTGTTCCTGCGCGTGCACCGGAGCAAGCACCAGCATCGCGAGCAGGCAGGCCACCAGAAACGGCAAAAAGGGAATGCGGACGGACAGAGTCATGGCAGGGAAGGACCTCCTTAAGGACCGGTCTACGATAGCAGAGTGGGGCCCGGGACGGGCCGGAAAAACAACAGCGGCAGAGCCTTTACTGGGCGTTCTCGACCACGCGGTAATCAACGTGCGCCGCACCCTGCAGGCGATCCGTGATCGCGCGGACCTCATCGCCATCCGCCAGCGGGCCAATCCGCACGCGATGGAGGTCCGCACCGTCGTCCCGCCCCAGGGTGGAGATACGAACCGGGTCGAAACCCAGGGCGCGCAGATCTTCGCGCACCTGTTCCGCGGACTGGCGCTCGGAAAACGCCCCGACCTGGACAAAACGCCCGCCCCCGGCGCCCTCGCCGTTGGACACGGCGGCGGGCATCCCGGAGTCTGCTGTCTCCGGTAGCGGTTCGGGGGCTCGCTCGGCCACCCGTTCCGGCGAGGTCACGGCGGCCACATCGACGCCGGGCCCCGCGGCCGGCGCGGCCGCAACTCGGTCGTCGGACTCGGTATCACCCGGCCCCACCGAGCGCACCCGCACCCGAGCCACACCGGCATCGGTCATGTCGATGCGATGGGCCGCAGCGTAGGAAAGGTCGATGATGCGCCCATCCACAAATGGCCCGCGATCATTCACCCGCACCACCACCTGCTTGTTGTTCTCCAGGTTGGTGACTTCGACATAGCTTGGCAGCGGCAGAGACTTGTGTGCCGCCGTCATCGCATACATGTCATAGGGCTCGCCGCTGGACGTACGCCGGCCGTGGAATTTCGTGCCGTACCAAGAGGCAATGCCCTCTTCCTCGAAGCCGTCACTGGTCCGCAGGGTGCGATAACGCTGCCCGAACACCTCGTATTCCGACGGGTTGCCATAGCGGCTGGGCGGCTCGTTGCGCGGCTCCGGTTCCGGGATCAAGGCGAGATCCTGCGGCACGTCGGCCGCATCGGGGTAACTGTCGTAGGCGGCGTCCCCCAGCGGGCGCGGGTCACGCTCCGGGGTACCGGAACAGCCAGCCAGCGCCAGCAACACAAACCCCAGCAGGAGCGCCCCGGGCGCAGGCCCGGAGGCCGGACTAGTCGGCCAGTGCCTCGGCAAGTTGGTGCACGGCCATCGCATACAGCGGGCTCCGGTTGTAGCGGGTAATCACGTAGAAGTTCGGGTATCCCAGGTAGTACTCGTAACCGTCATCGCCCTCGAGACGAATGAAGGAATACTCGCCATCCTCGTCCACGGCCTCGTCGGGATAAATGCCGTGCTCGGCCAGTTCGTCGAGACCGAAGCGGGCCTGATAGTTACGGCTGATCAGGGCCTCGTGGGCATCCCCCTCGACCCGCGCCTTCGCCACCACCGGCTCGCCATGGTTCCAGTGGTGCTCGCGGAAATAGTTGGCCACCGAGCCGATCGCGTCCGGCCAGGAGTTCAACAGGTCACGCTGACCGGAGCCGTCGAAGTCCACTGCGTAGTGGCGATAGCTGGACGAGATGAACTGTCCGCGCCCCATGGCCCCGGCGTAGGATCCGCGCGTCTCGCGCGGATCCAGGCCTTCCTCGTCCACCAGGGTCAGGAATTCACCCAGCTCGCGGCGGAAGAAATCCGATCGCGGCGGGTAGTCGAAGCCCAGGGTCACCAGGGCATCGAACACGCGGAAGCCGCCAGTGTTGCGGCCATAGTAGGTCTCGACCCCGATAATGGAGGCGATGATCTTCGGCTCCACACTAAAGCGATCCTCGGCGCGCTTGAGCCAGCGGCCGTGTTCTTCCATGAAGTCGCGACCGCGCTCGATGCGCTGGTCGGTGATGAAGATCGGACGATAGTCCTTCCACGGCCGCGCCTCGGCCGGGCTGGAGATCAGGTCGAGGATGCGCTGCTGGGGGTCGGCGGCGGCAAACATTGCCTCCAGCGCCTCGCGGTCGCGGCCGGCCTCCACCTGTTCGTCGATGAACGCCTGCACCTCGTCGCGCTCGAGATACGGCGGATCGCCGGCACGGAATTCGCTTTCGGCCGCGACCGGGAGGGACACGGCAGCCAGGGACAGGACCAGCCCCGTCCGTAACAGGGTCGGGCGGACAATGCGGGCCCACACGGGGCGCAAGTTCAGGCTCATCGATTCACCAGGCGTTTCTGGGAGGCTATGCTCATGAGAATACCGAAGGCGACCATCAGGGTCACCAGCGAAGTCCCCCCGTAACTGACGAGGGGCAACGGCACGCCGACCACCGGCAACAGGCCGGTCACCATGCCGATATTGACCACCATGTAGACCGCAAAGGTCAGGCTGATACTCCCGCCCAGCAATCGGGCGTAACGCTGCTGTGCCAGCGCGGCAATCCAGAGCCCACGCGCAACAATCGCAAAATACAGCAGCAGCAACAGCGCGACACCGATAAAGCCGAATTCCTCGGCGTAGACCGCAAAAATGAAGTCGGTGGAACGCTCGGGCAGAAACTCCAGTTGCGACTGGGTCCCGTTCAGCCAGCCCTTGCCATACAGCCCGCCGGACCCGATGGCGATCTTCGACTGGATGATGTGATAGCCGGCGCCCAGCGGATCGGACTCCGGGTTGAACAGCGTCAGCACCCGCTGGCGCTGATAATCCAGCATCTGCGACCACAGGATCGGGATGGCGGCGGCCGCCGTGACCCCAAGCCCAACGAACCAGCGCCAGCCCAGCCCCGCAAGGAAGATCACCAGGAACCCGGCGGCCCCGACCAGCATCGAGGTGCCCAGATCCGGTTGCTGCATGATCAGATAGACCGGCGCCAGGATCAGCGCCGCGGTCACCACCAGGTCGCGGAAGCGCGGACGTCCATCCCGCTGGGACAGGTACCAGGCCACCATCATCGGCACCGCGAGCTTCATGATCTCCGAAGGCTGGAAGCGCATGAAGCCGAGATCCAGCCAGCGCTGCGCGCCCTTGCCAACATCCCCGGCCCACATCACCGCCAGCAACAGCAGGACACCGGCTACAAAGAGCCATGGCGAGATCGCTCGCAGGGCATGCATGGACACCTGGGCGACCAGCAGCATGGCGGCCACCCCCAGGCCGATCCGCATGACCTGTCGCTCCAGGGCGACCACGCTCTCGCCGGTGGCGCTGAACAGTATCGCCAGCCCCAGCAGCAGCAGGATGGACAGCAGCACCAGCAGCACGCTGTCCAGACGCAGGCTGCGCAATACCCACTGGCTGGCGGACATCTCGCGGCCGGTCACGCTGATCATTCGTCCTCCGGGACATCGATCGTCATGCCCGCCCCCTCCAGCAGATAGGCATCCATCACCTCGCGGGCCACCGGCGCCGCCACCCGGCCACCGGAACCGCCGTGCTCCACCAGCACCGCCACCGCGATGCGCGGATCCTCGGCCGGGGCATACCCGACGAACAGGGCATGGTCCCACAGGCGCCGCGCCAGTTCCTCCTCGTCGTATTCCTCGTCCTCGCCCAGGCTGAACACCTGCGAGGTACCGGTCTTGCCGGCGATGGTGTACTCCGGCCGGGTACTGCCGACGCTACCCCAGGCGGTGCCATGACGCGCGTTCACGGCCTCCACCAGCGAGCCATGGATGGCGTCCCAGTGTTTCTCGTCGACCGTTACCGGATCCCGCAGCATGGGCAAGCGATATTCGGGTTCACCCACTCCGTTGTCCATGGCGCGCAGCAGGTGCGGCTGATAGCGCTCGCCACGGGCCGCAAGGGCCGCAGTGAAGTCGGCCATCTGCAGGGGGGTCGACAGCATATAGCCCTGACCGATTGCGGTGATCAGGGTCTCGCCGGGAAACCACACCTGGTCATGCGTGGCCCGTTTCCAGTTGCGGCTGGGCAGGATGCCCGGGCGCTCCCCGGTGGAATCGATCCCGGTCCGCTGCCCGATCCCGAAGGCCCCCAGAATCGGGACCATGCGGTCGATCCCCATGGTGTGGGCCAGGTCGTAGAAATAGACGTCCGACGACACCGCGATGGCGCGCGACATGTCCACGCGACCATGCCCCTCGCGACGCCAGTCGCGATAGCGCCGCTCATGCCCCGGGAGCTGGAAATACCCGCGGGCGAACATCTCGCGCTCGGCGGTGGTCACCTCTTCGTCCAGGGCCGCCAGACCCACCAGCGGCTTGATCGTCGAACCCGGCGGGTACTGGCCACTCAGGGCGCGGTTGAACAGGGGCCGGCGATGGTCGTCACGCACCGCGGCAAAGTCGGCCTGCGAGATGCCGTGGACGAACGACTCGGGATCAAAACCGGGGGCGCTGACCAGCGCAAGCACCTCGCCATTATTCGGATCCACGGCCACGATGGCCCCGTCCCGCCCGGCCAACGCCCGATAGGCCGCCTGCTGCAGGTTGACGTCCAGGGTCAGGGTCAGGTCCGTGCCCGGTTGCGGCGGGGTCACTGAGAGTTCGCGGATCACGCGCCCCTGGGCGTTCACCTCCACCTGGCGATAGCCCGGCCGCCCGTGCAGCAGATCCTCGTAGTAGCGCTCGACGCCGCTCTTGCCGATATGCGAAGTGCCGGCATAGGCACGCCCGTCGACCCGCTGCAGGTCCTGCTGGTTGATGCGCCCGACATAGCCGACCGCATGCGAGAACTTGGACCCCAGCGGATAGAACCGCAGCGGCCGCGCCTCGATCTCCACCCCGGGCAGCTCGTGGCGCGAAACCGCAATCCGCGCCACCGTCTCGTCGTCCAGGCCGGCCTTCAGCAACACCGGCTGGAACGGCCGCCGCTGACGCACCCCGCGCTGGAACCGCTCGACGTCCGCCTCGCTTAGCTCCACGTAACCGCGCAGGCGAGCGAGCAGGGAATCGAGATCGCCGGCCTGCTCGACCGTGACCTCCAGCTGATAGGACGCGCGATTGCCCGCCAGAAGCACGCCATTGCGGTCGCGGATTACCCCCCGAGTGGGGGCAATCGGTTCCACCCGCAGGCGGTTGTTCTCCGAGAGCGTGGTGAAGTGCGTATGCGCACCGACCTGCAGGCCCGAAAGCCGCCAGCCCAGTGCCAGCAGGATGACCGCCAGGATCACCAGCGCGAGCAGGATGCGCACGGCAAAGCGTTCGCGGTCCTGCTGTTCCTCGCCGTAGGCGTCGCGTTCGGCCATTTCAGGGGGTCACGGGGCCGTGACCCCCGCTGACCACCGCCCACGCAAACGCCGGACCGCCCCAAGGGGGCGGCCCGGCGCTGGCCTCGCGCTGCATGCAGCGGGTGGCGACGTCAGATCTTGCTCTTCTGGAAACGCTTGTAGCTGGCAACAATCTCCGCCTTGGCCGCCTCGGCGTCCGCCCAGCCCTCGACCTTGACCCACTTGCCCTTCTCCAGCTCCTTGTAGTGCTCGAAGAAATGCTTGATCGAGTCCAGCAGTTCCTGACCCACGTCCTCCGGCCCCTGATACTTTTCGTACTGCGGATGCAGCTTGGTCACCGGCACGGCCAGGATCTTGGCGTCCACACCCGCCTCGTCGGTCATCTGCAACACGCCGATCGGACGCGAACGCACCACCGAACCCGGCATCAGCGGCACCGGGGTGACCACCAGCACATCCACCGGATCGCCGTCTTCCGACAGGGTGTGCGGAACAAACCCATAGTTGCACGGATAGAACATCGCGACCGTCATGAAGCGATCAACCATCAGGGCCCCGCTGTCCTTGTCGATCTCGTATTTGACGGGCTGCCCGTGGGCGGGGATCTCGATCACGACGTTGACGTCATTGGGGAGATCCTTGCCGGCTTCGATCTGGTTCATGTCCATGCTTGCTTCCCAAAAGTTGGTTTGGCTAGCCGGGCATTATACAGGGGACACGCACCTCAAGGGCACCCGGCCAGCGGCCCCAACGGTTGCGGGCAAGCACCTTCAGGCGGTATAAGACCGCGCTCGGGAAACGGTTTGCGTCTTCAGTGACCAGCCCCGTTTCGCCACCGCCATTCACCGTGCCGCCCCCGTTCCCGGCTAGTCCTGCGGTTCGGCGCGGCACCCGGCAGGAGTCAGCTATGCGTATCGTCCTGATGGGCGCCCCCGGTTCCGGCAAGGGCACCCAGGCCAAGAAGATGGTCGCCACCTTCGGCATCCCCCAGATCTCCACCGGCGACCTGCTGCGTGCCGCCGTCGCCGCCGAGACAGAACTCGGCAAGCAGGCCAAGAGCGCGATGGATGCCGGCCAGCTGGTCCCCGACGACCTGGTGCTGGGGCTGATCCGCGATCGCCTGCAGGAACCCGACGCGCAGAAGGGTTTCATCCTCGACGGCTTCCCGCGCAACGTCGCCCAGGCCGAGGCCCTGGATACCATGCTGGCCGACATCGAGTCGCCGCTCGACCGCGCGATCCAGATCGACGTCCCGTTCGAGGAACTCAAGCAGCGCCTGACCGGGCGTGTCTCCTGCGGCGACTGTGGCGCAGTGTTCAACACCCATACCTTCCCGCCACAGAAAGAGGGCGTGTGCGACCTGTGCGGCGGTGACCTGGTCCACCGCGCGGATGACAACGAAGAGACCGTGGTCAACCGCCTCAAGGTCTACGAGGAACAGACCCAGCCGCTGATCGAGTACTACGACGGTCATGGCCTGCTCAAGCACATCAACGGCACCCGCGACATCGAGCTGATCTTCGACGAGATCCGCCAGCTGCTGTCCTGAATTCGGGATGAGCCGCCGGCCCGCCAGCTCCGCGCCTCGCCGTCACCCGATCGCGCGGCAGGTCGCGGTGAGCCTGGGCTTGGCGGCCGCCGGCCTGATCCCCGTAACCGGGCCCGCCGACGAACGCCCGTCGGGATGTGCGTTTGCCCCGGGGGTCGAATGGCCCGAGCTGCGTACCCTCGAGGGCGGCCTGACCGAGATTGACGCCGATCACGTCCGCCGCGACGGCGATCGCATCTCGGCCACAGGCAACGTGCACCTGTTCGAGGCCGGGCGACGCCTGGATACCGACTTCCTCGAATACGACCGCGCCTCCGGCACTGCGCGCACCGAGGGCGACACCCGGCTGTTCGACGGCGACCTGCTGCTGCACACCGAGGGCGGCGAGTACCGCCTGGACGCGGAGACCGGCGAGTTCCGCCGAATCGATTTCCTGGTGCAGTCCATCCCGGCACGCGGTAGCGCCGAACGCGGCGTTCAGCATGCCCCGCACCGCCACGACTTCGAGGACGCCGAATACACCACCTGCCCGGTCGGCAACGACTCCTGGTGGCTGCGCACCGGCGACCTGGAGCTGGACCGCGAAAGCGGCGTCGGCGTGGCCCGCAACGCGACGATCCGTTTCAAGGGCGTGCCCATCGCCTACACCCCGTACATCAACTTCCCGCTGGATGATCGCCGCAAGAGCGGCTTCCTTCTGCCCAGTGTGGGTACCGGCGGGCGCACCGGGTTCGATCTCGCGACCCCCTGGTACTGGAACATCGCGCCCAACTACGACGCGACCTTTACCCCGCGCATCATGGCCGACCGCGGCGTAATGCTGGGCACCGAGTTCCGCTATCTGCAGCCCCGGCACAATGGTGTGCTCGACGTCCGCTACCTGCCGGATGACCGCGAGACCGGCGAAGACCGCCACTTCGCCCAGTGGCGCCATCAGACCCGGATTACTTCCAATCTGAACCTGCGCCTCGACGCCGCGGATGTCTCCGACCGCGAATACTTCTTCGATTTCGGCAACTCCGACCGCTACGCCGGTTCCACCCCTTATCTTCGGCGCTCCGCCGACCTGACCTGGAACCAGCCGGCCTATCGCCTGCGCACGCGTATCGAGGACTACCAGATCGTCGACCCCGATCTGAGCGACGCCGGCGAGCCCTACCAGCGCCTGCCACAGATCACCCTGGAGGCGGGGGAATACCTGGGCCATGGCCTGTCCTGGGACCTCGACACCGAGCTGGTGCGCTTCGCGCGCAGTGAAACACAGTCCGCGCGCCCGCTGGGCACCCGCCTCGACCTGAACCCCGAGGTCCGCTGGCGCCATGACACCGGTGGCTTCTTCTTCGAACCCGCCGTCGGGGTTCGTCACACCCGCTACGAGCTGGACCGCCGCGGCCAGGACGACCGTCCGGAATCCATCAGCCGCACCGTGCCGCGGGCCTCCATCGACACCGGGCTGATCTTCGAGCGCCCCATCGCGGGCGGCCAGCGCCTGCAGACCCTGGAACCGCGCATCTTCTACGGCTATGTGCCCTTTCGCGACCAGAATGACATCCCGATCTTCGATACCGGCGAGGCCGATTTCAGCTTCGACAACCTGTTCAGCCTGGACCGCTTCGTCGGCGCCGACCGGGTGGGCGACACCCATCAGGTCACCACCGCCCTGACCACCCGCATCCTCGACCAGCAGACCGGGCGCGAACGCCTGAGCCTGTCTGCCGGGCAGATCCACTACCTGGAAGACCGCGAAGTCCGGCGCAACCCCAACGCCCCGGTACTGGACGCCTCCACCTCCGACCTGGCCCTGGAAGGCCGGGTCCGCATCGGCGACGCCTGGGACGGTCGCGGGTCCATTCTCTACAACCAGGATGCCGGCGAGACCACCCTGGCGGCGGTCTCGGTCGGCTACAGCCCGCGCGAACGCGCCCGGATCAACGTGGGCTACCGCCAGCGCGAGGCCGGCGTGCGCTCCATCGACCAGACCGATGTCTCCGTGATGTGGCCGGTCACCGAGCGCATCGACGCCATCGGGCGCTGGAACTACAGCCTGCAGGAGGAACGCGATCTCGAACTTCTGGCCGGGCTTCAGTATCGTAGTTGCTGCTATGGTATCCGCGTGGTCGCACGCCGCGCGCTCTCCTTCGACGAGACCTACGACAACTCGATCTACTTCCAACTCACGCTGGACGGCCTGGCACGGTTCGATTCCGGCGTGGATTCGCTATTGCGCGAGGGTATTGCCGGATATGACGCACGTCCCTGAACAACGCCGCCGCGGCAAGGCCCGCGCCCTGCTGCCGCTGCTGGCCGCCCTGGTCTACGGCCTCGGCCTGCCGGCGATGGCCCAGACGACCGCGCCCGCGGCCGGCGACCTCTCGCAGGGCGCGGTCGAGGCCCCGGTCACCCCCGGGGCCGCCCGCGACCGCGGGGCCCCGGCCGCCCCGATTACCCCGGAGGGCGACCGCTTCACCGACCGCATCCTGGCCGTGGTGGGCGACGACGTGATCACCCAGCGCGAACTGGTGGAACGCATGAACCTGATCGCCCAGCAGATGGTCGAGCGCGGCACTCGCCCGCCGGATCAGGACACCCTGGCGCGTCAGGTCATGGAGCGCCTGATCGTCGAGCGCGTGCAGCTGCAGGAGGCCGAGCGCGTCGGCATCAACATCGACGAGATGACCCTGAACCGCGCGATGGAGAACATCGCCCGCGAGAACCGCATGACCCTGCCGCAACTGCGTCAGGCCCTGATGCAGGACGGGGTGGACTTCAACGCCTTTCGCGAACAGATCCGCCACGAACTGACTGTGAACCAGCTGCAGCGCCGCCAGGTCGATCAGCGCATCCGCGTCTCCGACCCGGAGATCGCCGACCTGATCGCCTCCGAGAGCGGCGCGATCGACCGCGGCGTGCGCTACCGCATCGCGCAGATCATGGTCCCCCTGCCCCAGGGCGCGGATGCCAGCCAGATCGCCGAGGCACGCGAGAAGGCCGAAGCGCTGCGCCAGCGCGTGCGCGAGGGCGAGGACTTCGCCACCGTCGCGATCAGCGAGTCCCAAGGCCCTCAGGCCCTGGAAGGCGGCGACCTCGGCTGGCGCTCGGCCGGCGAAATCCCCGGCATGTTCGCCCGCGAAGCGGTGCTGATGCGCACAGGCGAGATCAGCGAGGTCCTGCGCTCGCCCGGCGGCTTCCACATCATGAAACTGCTGGACCGCGAGGGCGGCGACCAGACGCGCGTGCAGCAGACCCGCGTGCGCCACATCCTGATCAGCCCGGACCAGGTGCGCAGCGACGAGGACGCCCGCCGCCAGGCGCAGTCGCTGTACAACCGCATCCGCGAGAGCGCGAGCTTCGAGGACCTGGCACGCGCCAACTCGGACGACCCCGGCTCGGCCGCCCAGGGCGGCACCCTCGGCTGGGTCAGCCCGGGCGAACTGGTGCCCGGATTCGAGGAGGCCATGGACGCCCTGGAACCGGGCGTCGTCAGCGAACCGGTGGAGAGCCAGTTCGGCTGGCACATCATCGAGGTCCTGGAACGCCGCGAGGTCGACACCTCGCGCGAACAGATCCGGGCCCGTGCCCGCGAGATCCTGCAAAACCGCAAGCGCGAGGAAGAACTCGAGTTGTGGCTGCGCCGCCTGCGGGACGAGGCCTATGTCGAATACCGGGTCGACGGCTTCGGCTCCTGATCCGCGCGGGGCCCACGCGGTCCCGCGCCTGGCCCTGACCGCCGGCGACCCCGCCGGCATCGGGCCCGATCTCCTGATCGCCATGGCCCGGCAGCGCGGCCACGCGCAGCGCGTCGCCATCGCCGACCCGGACGTCCTCGAGGCCCGTGCCCGCCAGCTCGGCGAGTCCCTGCGCCTGATCCACTTCGACCCGGAACGCCCGCGCGCGGTCACCCCGGCCCACACCCTGGAGATCCTGCCCGTACCGGTGGCAACCCCGGTGGTCGCCGGCACCCTGGACCCGGCCAACGCCGAGCACGTGCTGGCCTTGCTGGCCACGGCCGCCGCCGGCTGCCTCGACGGCACCTTCGAGGCGATGGTCACCGGTCCGGTGCACAAGGGCGTAATCAACCGCGCCGGGATCGCCTTCAGTGGTCACACCGAGTGGCTGGCCGAGCGCGCAGGCGCGCCGATGCCGGTGATGCTGCTGGCCACCGAGGGCCTGCGGGTCGCGCTGGTCACCACCCACCTGCCACTGCGCGCGGTCCCCGACGCCATCACCGCAGACCGCCTGGAGGCCGTGACCCGCGTCCTGCATCACGACCTGCAGCGCGACTTCGGTATCGCCGACCCGGTGATCGCCGTCTGCGGGCTGAACCCGCATGCCGGCGAGGATGGGGTCCTCGGACGCGAGGAGATCGAGATCATCACCCCCACCCTGGACCGCCTGCGGGAAGTCGGCATGCGTCTGCGCGGGCCACTCCCGGCCGACACCGCATTCACCCCGCGCGCCCTGCACGGCGTCGACGCCGTGCTCGCCATGTACCACGATCAAGGACTGCCGGTGCTCAAGCATGCCGGCTTCGGCAGCGCCATCAATGTCACCCTGGGCCTGCCCTTCATCCGCACCTCGGTGGACCACGGCACGGCACTGGATCTGGCCGGCACCGGGCGCGCCGAGGTCGGCAGCTTCCAGGCCGCCGAACGCCTGGCCGAAACCCTCGCGGCGCGAGCCGCCGCACGCCGGAGCACCCCCAGGGCATGACCCGAATCAAGACCTCGTCGCCGATCCGCAAGCGTTTCGGCCAGAACTTCCTCCACGATGCCGGCATCCTCGCGCGCATCGTCGCGGCGATCGCCCCGCAACCCGGCGATGCCGTGCTGGAGATCGGTCCTGGCCGTGGCGCCCTGACGGCCGCCCTGCTGGAGCGCCTTGAGCATCTGGTCGCGGTGGAGATCGACCGCGACCTGGCGGCCGGCCTGCGCGCCGGCTTCCCCCCAGAACGCCTGGATCTGCACGTGGGCGACGCCCTGCATATGCAGCTATCCGACCTCGGCGCGTTGCCCGAGCGGGGCTGGCGTGTGGTCGGCAATCTGCCCTACAACATCTCCACCCCGTTGATGTTCCACCTGCTGGATCAGGTCGGCGCGATCCGCGACATGCACTTCCTGCTGCAACGCGAGGTCGTGGAGCGCATGACTGCCGCCCCCGGCAGCAAGCGCTACGGGCGCCTGACGGTGATGCTGGCCGCCCGCGCCGAGGCGACCGCCCTGTTCACCGTGCCCCCCGGGGCCTTCCACCCCCCACCCAAGGTCTACTCCAGCGTCGTGCGCATCACGCCCCTGGCCGAACCGCGCGTCGCGGCGACGCTGTACCCAACCTTCGCACGGGTGGTCAATCAGGCATTCTCCAGCCGCCGCAAGACCCTGCGCCGCGGTCTCTCCGGCCTGGCCGAGATCGCCGATCTCGAGGCCGCCGGCCTGGATCCGGGCGAGCGCCCGGAGAACATCGACATCACCGGCTTCGAGGCCCTGGCTCGACGCCTCCACCCCGCCACCCCCTGAACAGCCGGCGGCCGCGATCCGCTACCATGGGCCCATGGACCTGATCGTTGCCGATGTTGGCGGAACCAATACCCGCGTTGCCCGCGCCCACCGCGATGCGGACGGGTGGTCTTTGCACGAGGGCGAGCGCTACCGCAGCCGCGAACACCCCGACCTGGCCAGCATCCTCGAACGCTGGCGCACCGAGGTTGCGACAGTGGATACCTTTGCTGCGGCGGGTCTGGCGGTGGCCGGCCCCGTGCATCACGGCCGGGCGCGCGTCACGAACCTGCCCTGGACGGCGCTGGACACCACCACGCTCGCGGATCACCTGGGTCTGCCCGTCACCCTGTTGAATGACTTTGCCGCCATCGGCGCGAGCCTCGACGCCCTGCAGCCACAGGACTGCGAAACCCTGCAGGAAGGAGCGCACGATCCCGCCGGCCTGCGCCTGGTCGCGGGCGCCGGTACCGGACTCGGCACCTGTCTGGTGGGCCCGCCCGGCGCCGCCACCATCTTTCCCGGCGAGGGCGGCCACGCGCGCTTCTCGCCCAGCGGGGCGGAGGAGGCCGCACTGGGCGATTTCGTGGCCCGCGAACTGGGATACTGCACACGCGAGCATCTGCTCAGCGGTCGCGGGATCGCCCGCATCGGGCATTTCGAGCTCGACCGCCAGCCTGACCCGGAATTGGCGCAGGCCCTGGAGACCGCCGAACCCGCCGCGGCGATTGGCGAACTGGCGCTCGCCGGGCACCCCGCGGCTCAAGCCGTCATCGATCGCTTCGTCGGTGTCTACGCCGGGCAACTGGCTGACATGGCCCTGACCGCACTCCCCAGCGGGGGGGTCTTCCTGGCCGGTGGCATCGCCCCGCGCTGGCTCGAGGCGTTCCGCGGACCACGCTTTCGTAGCACCTTCCGTAATCGCCCACCGATGACCCACTTGCTTGAGCAATTGCCCGTGGCCCTTATCATGCACCCCGAACCGGGCCTGCTCGGCGCTGCCGTGTACGCCAGCCGGTCCGTGAAACCCTGATGCCGGGCCTGCCCCGCGCACGGGCGTTTCCCGCTCACGAATCTGGAGCCGCAACCGCATGAACCAGCCCCAAGAGCACGACACCGAAGCCCACACCATCGAGATCGAGGTCTCCACTGCCTATGTGGAAGACCAGTCGGAACCCGATGACGACCGCTATGTCTTCGCCTATCACGTGGTGATCCGCAACGCGGGGGCGCTGACCGTGCAACTGCTCAACCGCCACTGGATCATCCGCGATGGCCGCGACCAGACGCAGGAGGTACGCGGCGAGGGCGTGATCGGGGAACAGCCCAGCATCGAGCCCGGTGACAGTTTCGAGTACACCAGTGGCACGGTGATCGAGACCCCGGTGGGCACCATGGAAGGCAGCTACGGCATGCGCGACGAACGCGGCAACACCTTCGACGCGCCGATCCCGCCGTTCACGCTATCCGTCCCGCGCACGCTGCACTAGGCGGCTCGATGGCACTGTACGTCGTCGGCGACCTCCAGGGCTGCCTGGACCCGCTGGAACGCCTGCTGGAGAAGGTGCGCTTCGACCCGGCGGCCGACCATCTATGGCTGGTCGGCGACCTGGTCAACCGTGGCCCGGACTCGCTCGGCTGCCTGCGCCGGGTCCGGGCGCTGGGGGATGCCGCCACCACGGTACTGGGCAACCACGACCTGCACCTGCTGGCCACCGCCGAAGGCGTGCGCCCCCCCGGCGGCAAGGACACCCTGCGCCCGGTGCTGGACGCCCCGGACGCCGCCGACCTCCTGGACTGGCTGGCGCGGCGCCCGCTACTGCAATCCGACACGGCCAGCGGCTGGATGCTGGTGCATGCGGGCCTCCCGCCGGCCTGGGACCCGGACACAGCGCAGACCGAGGCACGGCGCGTGGAGGCCGATCTACGCGACCCCGCCCGCCGTCAGGCGCTGTTCGAGGTCATGTACGGCGATGAACCGACGCTGTGGAGCCCCGATCTGGACGGCTACGACCGCTCCCGCTATACCATCAACGCCTTCACCCGCATGCGCTACATCACCGCCGACGGGGCGCTGGAATTCGCCGGCAACGGCCCGCCGGAAGAGGCCCCATCCGGCCTCACCCCCTGGTTCCAGGTACCCGGCCGCGCGGCCGCCGGCCACCCGATCGCGTTCGGCCACTGGGCCGCACTCGGACATCGCGTCGGACCGGACTGGCTGGCCCTGGACAGCGGCTGCGTCTGGGGCAACCGCATGACCCTCGCCCGCCTCGACAACACCGACGGCGATCCCGCCCGCGTGACGACCTGGCAGACACCCTGCCCCACCTGACCCGGCCGCTACCGCGCGCCACCTTCCGGGCACCCGCCTTCCATCCGGCCGCATATGCCATGTTGTGGCTGGCCATGGTCCATCGCTCGGTGTTTACGGTGGCTTCGGTCCGCATACTGCCGTGCGCTGTCTCGCCAGCGCGCCGCGAGGTACTTTCTTGCTTGCCCAAGAAAGTACCCTTCGAGGCGCACCCGGATTCCGCCCGGGAACCTTGCTCCAGGGTCCTCGGGCCGGCGGCGCGGAACTCGCTGCGCTGCGCTCAGACATCCAGCGCCCCGAAGTTGTAGAAAACGGGCCGGCCCGAGAACCCTTCCGCAAGGGGCTCCATACGGGAGGCGAAGGTCAAAACCGACGGTATCCGGTAGGGTGCGGTTGAGCGCAGCGAAACGCACCGTTCCCCACGTCGTGCGAAACCCTGATGCGATTCGCTGCGCTCATCACATCCTACGCCCCCCGGCGCCCGCTTCGCGGGCGCGGCACGCAACGGCCAAAGGCCGAGCGTGCCGAAGATGCGGGAACAGCCTACCTCCAACCAATGGCGCAGGCCTTCGGATCGCAATTGTCTTGACCTACCTCCCCGTTGTCGTCGCGCCGAGTGGAGAGGCTTTTCGCGGGATTCAAGGCGCTGGATGTCTGAGCGAAGCCGAAGGCGTAGCGAGTTCAGCGCCGCCCGCGAAAAGCCTCGGAGCGAGGGAAACCCCGGCCCGCGCAGCGGGCCGGGGTCGCGGCAGTCGGGCGTGTTTCTTGGTTACTTGTCAGGTCTCGGCTGGTTATAAACGCGTTTTCGAAAGCAGTCGGGGTGGGTTTGCTGCCACGCCTTGAGGGCCGCTACGGGCGTTCGGTGACCCAGGGCCTTTTGCTGGATGGCGTGGTTGTACAAGTACAGGTAATGGTACAGGGCATCCTGCATCTGCTCGCTGGAGTCGATGTGGTACGTGCGCAGGAGATCGGCAATGCGCCCGTTGAAGCGCTCGACCATCCCGTTCGTCTGGGGCTTTCTGGGCTGGGTCAGGCGGTGTTGGATGCCGTGTTCGGCGCACAGCCGGTCGAATGGGTGACGGCCGGTCGGCTGGCGCTCTCCGGTGACCACAAAACGGTCGGTGAACTCCTTGCCGTTGTCGGTCAGTACATGCGTGACGTAGAACGGTGCCCGTTCGAGCAGCCGTTTCAGAAAGTCTCGCGCTGCCGCCCCGGACTTGGATGAACGAACTTCGAGATAGACCCAGCGAGTCGCCCGATCGATCGCCACGAACAGATAGCGACGCGAGGACTCTTCAGCCAGCTTCGGCAGGTACTTCACATCCACATGCACAAAGCCCGGGACGTACGCCTTGAAGGCCTTGCGGGGTGGCGCCGGCTCCCCCTCGGCCTGCTGCCGCAGCGCCTTCAGGCTGGCCACGCCGTGGCGGCGCAGGCAGCGGTCCAGGGCGGCGCGGCTCAGGTCCGGCTGCACGAACTCGCGGGCCACGACCAGCAGATCATCCAGCGACAGCCACAGCCACTCGCGTACCGCGATGAGGATGGCTTCCTCTCCGGGCGTCAGGGCCGTCTTCATCTGGTGCGGGCGGTGAGACCGGTCCTGGGTGTCTTCCCGGTGGCGCCACTTCATCACCGTATGGCGACTGATGCCCAGGCGGCGTGCCAGGTCCCGGTGACGGACCGACGGCGGTGCTTGCTGGATCTCGCGCCGGGTCCGCGGGGTGGTACGGGCGTTCACGTGAATCGCACTGGACATCGAATCACCTCCGGTGGGGCTCTGCCAACAGGGTAGCTAGCCACTCCCGAGCTCGAAACAGCGGCTCCTTCTCCGACGGTAGGTAACCACCTGAGACCTGACAGTTACTTCTTTGCACGAGCAAAGAAGTAACTCGGGGCGCGCTGGCGAGTCAGCGCGTGGCAGTATGCGGACCGGCGCCACCGTAAACACCGGACGACGAACCCGGACCAGCCACAATCAGGCGGGCGGGCGAGACGCGGTCAGCGCAGGAAGAGGGAGTAGGCCGGATTCCCGGTCTCCTCGTGCCATGGATACCCGACCTCCTTCAGGAAAGCACGAAAGCGCGCCCGATCCTCGGCGGGGATCTGCATGCCGACCAGCACGCGGCCATAGGCGGCGCCATGGTTGCGATAGTGGAACAGGCTGATGTTCCAGGTCTGCCCCATGTGCGTCAGGAAATTCAGGAGCGCGCCGGGTCGCTCCGGAAACTCGAAGCGGTAAATCCGTTCGTTGCGGACCTCGCCACCGTGGCCGCCGACCATGTGCCGGAGATGGAGCTTGGCCACCTCGTTCTCGGTCATGTCCAGAACGTCGTAACCCGCCTGCTCCAGGGCCGACAGGATTTCCTGGCGCTCGGCGTCGCCCCCCTCCAGTTTGATACCGGCAAAGACCTGGGCCTTCTCGTCATCCGCGTAGCGGTAGTTGAATTCGGTGACTCCGCGCTTGCCGATCGCCTGACAGAACTGGCGAAAGCTACCCGGACGCTCGGGGATGGTGACCGCAAACAGGGCCTCGCGATGCTCGCCGATCTCGGCGCGCTCGGCCACGTGGCGCAAGCGATCGAAGTTGATATTGGCCCCGCTGAGTACCGCCGCCAGGTTCGCGCCCTGCAGGCCCTCGCGCTGGATGTACTGCTTCATCCCGGCCACCGCGAGGGCCCCGGCCGGCTCGGCCACCACGCGGGTGTCATCGAAGATGTCCTTGATGGCCGCGCAAATGGAGTCGGTGTCCACGAGGAGGACCTCGTCAATCAGGTCGCGGCACAGACGGAAGGTCTCCTTTCCGACCTGACGCACAGCCGCACCGTCGGCAAAGATCCCGACCTGCTTGAGGGTGACCCGGCGGTTCTGTTGCAGCGCCTTGTACATTGAGGGCGCATCGTCCGGCTCCACGCCGATGACCTTGATCTCCGGACGCAGGCGCTTGATGTAGGCCGCCATGCCGGCCGCCAATCCGCCCCCCCCGATGCAGACAAACACCGCGTCCAGTTCGCCCGGGTGCTGGCGCAATAGCTCCATCGCCACCGTGCCCTGCCCGGCGATCACGTCGGGATCGTCGAACGGATGAATGAAGGTGTAGCCGTGTTTCTGTTCCAGTTCGCGGGCGTGGGCGGCCGCCTCGTCGAAGGAGTCGCCGTGCAGCACAGCCTTGCCACCGAACCGGCGCACCGCGTCGATCTTGATCGACGGCGTGGTCACTGGCATCACGATCACGGCCTTGATGCCGAGGTGACTGGCCCCCAGTGCAACGCCCTGCGCATGGTTGCCGGCGGAGGCGGCGACCACGCCCTTTGCGCGCTGCTCCGGGGTCAGCTGGGCGATCTTGTTGTAGGCGCCACGCAGCTTGAACGAGAACACCGGCTGCAGATCTTCGCGCTTCAGCCACAACGTGGAGCCAAGGCGCTCCGACAGATTCGGCATCGGGTCCAGTGGCGTCTCGCGCGCGACATCGTAGACGCGTGCCGTCAGGATCTTCTCGAGATAGGGGAATTTCATGGCCCAAACGATAGCATGCGAGGCCTTAACGCTTCCGCTTGTCCCGGGGACGGAGCAGTCGGTATCCTCAATGGGTTACGGACAGAATATTCGGGAGACGGTGATGAATCAGGACGAAATGAAAAAGGCGGTCGCCGAGGCGGCGCTGGAACGGATCGAGAGCGGCTGGATCGTGGGTGTGGGCACCGGTTCCACCGCGAACTACTTTATTGACGCCCTGGCCGGCATCAAGGGCAAGATCGATGGCGCCGTGGCCTCCAGCGAGGCCAGCGCCGAGCGCCTGCGCGGCCACGGTATCGAGGTACTGGACCTGAACTCCGCCGGTCCGCTGCCGATCTACGTCGACGGGGCCGACGAGGCGACCCGGCATCTGCACCTGACCAAGGGCGGCGGCGGGGCGCTGACCCGCGAAAAGATCGTCGCGGCGGCGTCGAAGACCTTCGTCTGCGTGGTCGACGAAACCAAGGTCGTCGACTATCTGGGAGCCTTCCCGCTACCGATCGAGGTCATCCCGATGGCGCGCAGCCACGTGGCCCGCGCCCTGTCGAAGCTGGGCGGCAACCCGGAACTGCGCGAGGGCTTCAAGACCGACAACGGCAACGTGATCCTCGACGTGCACAACCTGCGCATCATGAACCCCGTGGAGCTCGAATCCGAGCTGGACCATATCGCCGGCGTCGTGACCAACGGACTGTTCGCCCGCCGTTCGGCGGATGTCATGCTGGTGGGCTCCGCCTCGGGCGTCGAGGAGATGACCGCCGGTTAAGCGGGTCGAGTCCGCCACGGTGAACGCGACGGGCAAATGGCTGATCATCATCGGCGGGCTGATCGTCCTGATCGGTCTGCTGTGGCCATGGCTCGGAAAAATCCCCTGGGGCCGGCTCCCGGGTGACATCGTGATCGAACGCGAGAACGCCCGCTTCTACTTCCCGCTCACCACGATGATCATCGTCAGCGTGGTGATCACGATCCTCCTGGCGCTGTTTCGTCGCTGATACCGCTCCAGAAAAAAGGGCCGGGATCATATGATCCCGGCCCTTTTTAACGTGGGCAAGCGGTGAGACCGCCAATCAGCGCGCCATCACCTCATCGTAGAATTGCTGCAGGCCGCCTTCCAGGAAGTGGTAGTTCTCGATGCCGCGTTCCTCCAGGTGATACTGCAACCAGCGCACCTGCTGACCGTTCTGGTCAAAGATCAACAGCGCATCACCATCCCGGTTGGCCTGGCCGAGGATGCGGTTAAGCGTATCGATGTTCTCCAACGGGGCCGACATCTCGCGCCCGGCAAACAGCGAGATCTCGTCACGCTCCTCGTTGCCGCGCACGTCCAGAACCACCGCATTGTCGTCGTTGCGAACACGACGGGCGAAGGTGTCGGCATCCAGCAACCGCGCCTCGAAGGCCTCGTCCGTGATGAGTTGGGTCTCGGGGTCCTCGATCGGCTCGCCGCGGAGCATGGCCAGCCCCGGGTAGCGGTCTGCCCAGTCCGCGACGCCGGCGTCATAGGCCTGGGTCGGACCGAGCCCGGCCGCGTTGGCCCGCGCGGCAGCGCGATAGGACATGTAGCTCTCGCGCCCGTTGCAGTAGAACACCAGGGGCCCGCCATGCTGCTCTTCCAGGGCCCGTACCTGATCCTCGAAATCCGGAGCGCCCAGCGGTACATGATGGGCCCCCTCGATGTGCAGGATGTCGTATTCCAGACGCGGGCGGACATCGATCACCGTGGAGCGCGACAACTGGCCCCGCAGATCGAACAGGTCCACGGCATCCACGCCGAATCGCTCGTAAAGACTGCGGCCGGGAAATTCGACAAAGGCCTGGGCACTGGCCACGACGGGGGCCGCCGCCAGCCCGAAACAAAGGGCCATCACGGCGAGACGGGGACTCAAAGAGCGAAAGGTCATGCGAACTCCCTTGCATGGACGGGTGGACATGCCGCATACACTGCCGCGGCCTTGACGGGCATTGCGTACGCCCGATGGGGCGACGCGACGTGACGATCCTTTATTCCGTCGCGAACGCCCGGTGCCCCCGATTGTAGCCAACCCGGGCGGGCCATGTGCAGCACCCACTTGTGCCGGCTCCAAGCCCTACAGCAGGACCTTCTCGATCCCGCCCTCGCGCGCCCGTTCGATGAAGGCCTTCTGCCAGCCATCGCCCATCAGACGGTTGGCCATCTCCACCACGATGTAGTCGGTATCCATCCCGGTATCCTCGCGATAGCGCGACAGACCCTGCTGGCAGGCCGGGCAGGAGGTCAGCATCTTCACGTTGCCGTCCTTCGCCTTCTCCTCTCCGGTCAGCTCCTTGATGCCCTTGTGCAGCTCTTCCTGCTTGCGGAAGCGCACCTGGGTGGCGATATCCGGACGGCTGATCGCAAAGGTCCCGGCCTCGCCACAGCAACGGTCGGACTGCAGGACGTCCTGCCCCATCAGTTTGGAGGCGACATCGGTCGGCTTGTGCGACTTCATCGGCGAATGGCAGGGATCGTGGTACATGTACTGCACACCCTCGAGCCCCTCGAGATGGACGCCCTTCTCCATCAGGTACTCGTGGATGTCCAGCAACCGGCAACCCGGGAAGATCCGCTCGAACTCGTATTTCAGGAGCTGATCCATGCAGGTGCCGCAGGACACCACCACGGTCTTGATGTCGAGGTAGTTGAGCGTGGTCGCCAGACGGTGGAACAGTACCCGGTTCTCGGTGCTGATCTGCTGGCCCTTCTCGAAATCGCCACCGGCATTCTGCGGATACCCGCAGCACAGGTAGCCCGGCGGCAGCACGGTCTGCGCGCCCACGTCGTAGAGCATGGCCAGGGTGGCCAGGCCCACCTGACTGAACAGGCGCTCGGAACCGCAACCGGGGAAGTAGAACACCGCATCCGAATCCAGATCGGTCTTCACCGGGTCGCGCAGGATCGGCACGTAGCGCGAATCCTCCAGCCCCAGCATCTGGCGGGTGGTCTGGCTCGGCAGCCCGGCGGGCATCGGTTTTTTCACGAAGTGCACGACCTGCTCGTGCATCGGTGCCTTGCCGGTGGTCGAGCGCGGGGTCTTGCCCTCCCCGGTCAGGCCGAACTTCTTGAACGACCAGTGGCCCAGACGCTGGGCGGCGTAGCCCATCTGGATCGCACCCTTGCGGATGCCCTTGATGGTGGCCGGGTCCTTGGCGTTGAGGAACGCCATGGACATCATCGTCGCCGGCGTCGCCTTGCGCTTGCCCTTCTTGTTCAGAATCGAACGCATGTGCATGGTCACGTCGCCAAAGTCGATGTCGACCGGACACGGATTCAGGCACTTGTGGCAGATCGTGCAGTGATCCGCGACGTCGTTCATCTCCTCGAAGTGATTCAGCGACAGCCCGCGCCGGGTCTGCTCCTCGTAGAGGAACGCCTCGACGATCAACCCGGTCGCCAGGATCTTGTTGCGCGGCGAGTACAGTAGATTGGCGCGCGGGACGTGCGTGTTGCACACCGGCTTGCACTTGCCGCAACGCAGGCAGTCCTTGATCTCGTCGTTGAGATCGCCCAGCTCGCTTTGTTCAAGGATCAACGCCTCCTGCTTGACCAGGCGCAGCGACGGCGTATAGGCATTGGACAACCCGGAGCCCACCAGCAGCTTGCCGGCGTTGAAAACGCCATTCGGGTCGACGTCCTTCTTGTACTTCGCGAACGACTCGATGCGTTCGGGCTCCAGATACTGCATCTTGGTCAGCCCGATCCCGTGCTCGCCGGAGATCACCCCATTGAGCTCGCGTGCCAGGCGCATCACTTCATCCACCAGGCGCTCGGCCTGGTGCATCATCTGGTAGTCATTGGAATTGACCGGGATGTTGGTGTGCACGTTGCCATCGCCCGCGTGCATGTGCAGGGCGATGAACAGGCGGCTGGTCAGTACCCGGTCGTGGATCGCGGCCAGCCGCTTGCGCACCGGCTCCAGCTGGTGCCCGCCAAAGATCTCGAACAGCGGGCGCTCGACCTCGGCGCGGTAGGAGATGCGCAGGCTGCGCCGCAGCAGCA
Source organism: Thioalkalivibrio sp. AKL7 (assembly GCF_000381705.1). NCBI lineage: Bacteria > Pseudomonadati > Pseudomonadota > Gammaproteobacteria > Chromatiales > Ectothiorhodospiraceae > Thioalkalivibrio > Thioalkalivibrio sp. AKL7. Next base: position 69,100 of record NZ_KB906953.1, read on the forward strand.
CATTGATCAGCTTGTCATGGTCGCGCAAGTCCGCACGAGCGGGCTCGTCCAGCAGCTCGTCACACTCCGAGGCCTGGGTGAAGAAGTTGTCCGAGATTGCCTCCCAGCGCTTCTTCACCGTCTCCAGGACCTCCACCGCACGCTCGCGCTTGGCCTCGAACCACTGCTGGCCCTCGCCACCGGTGTCGTCCAGCAACTCGCGCAGCTCCGGATGGTCACCGCGCATGCACTCCTGCATCTCGTCGACCATCCGGAGCTTGTTCTTCAGCGACTCGCGCACGTTCAGGGTCTCGATCCCCTCGGTGTACTCCGCCAGGCGCTCCAGCGGGATCACCACGTCCTCGTTGATCTTGAACGCGTTGGTGTGGTGAGCAATCGCCGCGGTGCGGGCGCGATCCGCCCAGAAGCGCTTGCGCGCCTCGGGGCTGACCGCAACGAAACCCTCGCCATTGCGGGCGTTCGCCGCGCGCACCATCCTGGCCGCCAGCTTGCCCAGGGCATCCTCGTTGTCGGAGACAATGTCGGCGACCAGGACCATCTTCGGCAGGTCACCACGGGCGCCCTTCGGGGTGTACTTCACCGCCCGCACGTAGCGCTCGTCGAGATGCTCCAGACCCGCCAGCAGGACTTCGTCCTCGGCGTCCACCGCATCCTTGATCTCGACGATCGCCGGCACGGCCTGGTGCAGATCGGTCCCGTAGAACTCCAGACACACGGTGCGGATGTTGTCCGGCATCCGGTGCAGGATGAACTCGGCCGACGTAATCAGACCGTCACAGCCTTCCTTCTGGATGCCCGGCACGCCCATCAGGGTCTTGTCGGTCACATCCTTGCCCAGCCCCAGCTTGCGGAAGCTCTGCCCCGGCATCTCCAGGATCTCGGGCTCGCCCTTCGGGGTCTTGCCGTCCGGCTGATAGCGGCTCACACGGAAGCGCACGACCTCGGCGTCGTGGATCTTGCCGAGGTTGTGGTCGAGGCGCTCGACATACATCCACTCCGCCTCGGGGGTCACCATGGTCCAGGCGGCCAGGTTGTCCAGCGCGGTACCCCACAGCACGGCCTTCTTGCCGCCGGCGTTCATCGCGACGTTGCCGCCGATGGTGGAGGCGTCCTGCGAGGTCGGATCCACCGCGAACACCAGACCGTTGCGATCGGCCAGCTCGGAGACGCGTTTGGTGACCACACCGGCCTCCACGCGCACCACCGGGACGTCACGCTCCACGCCCGGCAGGGGTCGGCGCTCGACCTCGCCCAGACCTTCCAGCTTCTCGGTGTTGATGACCGCCGAGCGCTTGGACAGCGGGACGGCACTACCGGTGTAGCCGGTGCCACCGCCACGCGGGATCACCGTCAGGCCGAGCTCGATGCAGGCCGCGACCAGCGGGCCCATCTCTTCCTCGGAATCCGGGGTGAGCACCACGAACGGGAGCTCCACACGCCAGTCGGTCGCATCGGTCACGTGGGAGACCCGCGCCAAGCCGCCGAACTGGATGTTGTCCTTGTGCGTCAGGGACTTCATGCGCTTGCGCACCTGATCGCGCAGCGCGGCGGTATCGGCGAACTCCTGCGCAAAGGCGGACACTGCCGCCTGCGCGCGCTGGCCCAGCTTGAGCGCCTTCTCGTTGCCGTCGGCCCGGGCCGTGATCTGGCCCAGCCGATGCTGCATGGCATCAATCAGCGCCTTGCGGCGCTTCTTGTCCTCCAGCAGATCATCCTGGATGTACGGGTTTCGGGTGACCACCCACATGTCGCCCAGAACCTCGAACAGCATGCGCGCAGACACCCCCGTCCGACGCTCCCCACGCAACTCATTGAGGAGGTCCCAGGTATCGGAACCCAGGAAACGGATAACGATTTCGCGGTCGGAGAATGAGGTGTAGTTATAGGGTATTTCTCGGACGCGTTCGGCGGTCATTGAGGCGTAGCCCCCCGATCAGAATGTGGCCAAAGAGTAACGGGTCCGCACGCCCTGCGCACGAAGTCGCACTGTTGGTCCATGCTTTTGGGCACCAAACTATCGGTGACGGGGACCTTTACGTCGCCAGGGCGGCGCTGATCGATTCACGCATCCGCGCTGGTGCCCCACGAGCATCTCCCTAGAAATACGCCAGCAGACCCAGCACCCCGATAACAATCAGATAGATCGCGACGATGTAGTTCAGCAGGCGGGGCCGGATCAGGATCAGGATGCCCGCCACCAGGGACAGGATGGCCATGAGCAGGCCCGGTTCAATATTCAGCGTCATTGGCGATCATTCCTTTCGCTTGTGGGATTCAGGGATACATCAAGGACCCGCAACGGACGCACCGACCGGGCTTCCCCTGGGGCCGATCTCAGAAGAGCTTCTCTTCCATCTCCAGATAGACCGCGTTGGCGTTGCTGCGGTTGGTCTGTTCGAAGGCCGGCAGGTCTTCGTAGTCACTCCAGTCCATCGCGGAGTAGGCCTCGTCGAAGGAATCCATGTTCTCGACCGCCACGGCCATGTGCTCGCGCAGCTTCACCAGGTAGTCGCGGGTGAACCTGACCGCCCGGGCCGCCTGATCGGTCGCCTCGCCATGCCCCGGAATCAGGAACTTCAGGTCCATCTCCATCAACTCTTCCAGGCGCTTGACCCAGTTCTCCGAATCCAGCGCATCGTCGCCCAGAAACGGGATCCGACCATCGAACACGATGTCGCCGGCGAACACCACGCCGGTCTCCTCCACCACCATGATGATGTCGTCCGGCGAGTGTGCGGGCCCCGCGTGCACGCACCGGAAGGTCTTCCCGCCGAGACGGATGGTGTACTCGTCCTCGAAGAATTCGTCCGGCGGGATGATCTGGGTGTCCTCGTCCACCCATGGGGCCAGCACGCCCCGGCGCTGCTCGAGCCGCGCCACCGCACCGGCGCCTCCCAGATAGTCCCGCGCGCGCGCCTGCCCGATGATTTTGGCATCGGTGTGGTCCGCGAACGCCTGCAGGCCATAGATGTGATCCGCGTGATAATGACCTGCGATCACGTACTTGATCGGCTGGTCGGTCACCTCGCGGATCCGGCGAATCATCTCGAAACCAAGTGGCGGCGTCCCCAGGGCGTCATATACCACCACGCCCTCGTCGGTCACGACGAACCCCGCATTCGAGGTATGCCCCTCGTTGTCGGGATCCGGAATACCGGAGATCCCGATCATGTACCAAGTGTCCAGCCCTTCGACCTCGTGGGCTGTCACATCCACGCTGACCGGCTCGTAGGGATTCTCGGGTACCGACATGGTCAATCCTCTCTTCTCTGGCATTTTGATCGATCCGACCCAGTGCGGCCGGGTTCTGCGGAATTGGACGGAAAAAGGGCGGGAGAATTCCCTGCATTTCCCGATCACTGTCGAGGGATTGTAGCGGAGTCGGGAGCGGGGTTGATGGGATGCCGGGGTCCCGGCGTTTGTGGCTACCGGGGGCCGGTCGCCAAGGTCGGCGTCCACAAATCAGCGGGGCGGTGTCGAAACGTTCTGGCCCGAATCGTTGCCTGGCTCCGGGGATGGCAGTGCGCCCCTTCGAGGGGCGCACTGCCATGGCTGGGGGACCAGGATGATTCGGCGGCTACGCCGCCTCACCCCTTAGGGGCTGCACACGCTGCGCGCGTGCAGTGCTTCGCTGCGCTTCGCCGAACCTTCCAGGTTCGAACCCTGGTCCGCTCAAATATCCATAGAAAAGGGCCCCACGAGGGGGCCCTTCTCTATGTTTGGCTGGGGGACCAGGATTACTCGGCGCTATGCGCCTCGCCCTTCGGGCCAGCGCCGCATACGGCGCTGTTCGGCTCGGCTACGCCTCACCGTCGAACCTTGCAGGTTCTCATCCTGAAATCTTCCAGCCATTCATGAAAAAAGGCCCCACAAGGGGGCCTTCTTCCATGAATGGCTGGGGGACCAGGATTCGAACCTGGGTTGGCGGAGTCAGAGTCCGCAGTCCTACCGCTAGACGATCCCCCAGTAAACCGGGTCGGGTGCAGCCCGAAACTCGACGCGAATTTTAGCGCTTCGAGTACTGGGTTGCACGACGGGCCTTGCGCAGGCCGATCTTCTTGCGCTCCACCTCGCGGGCATCGCGGGTCAGGTGACCACCACGACGCAGCGACGGGCGCATGTCTTCGTTGTACTGCACCAAGGCGCGGGCAATGCCCAGACGGATCGCGCCGGCCTGGCCGTTGCCGCCACCGCCTTCAACGGTCGCGATCACGTCGAAGTTGCCGGTCGACTCGGTCGCCTCCAACGGCTGGCGTACCACCATGCGCGAGGTCTTGCGGCCGAAGAAGTCGTCCAGCGGCTTCTCGTTAACCGTGATGTTGCCCGTGCCGGGACGCAGGAAGACGCGCGCCGAGGCGGTCTTGCGGCGGCCGGTGCCGTAATACTGATTGATAGCCATTCGGATCGATTCCCTTGCTGATTCTGGCGGCTCAGACTTCGAGCGGCTGCGGCTGCTGGGCCGTGTGCCGGTGTTCGGTACCGGCGTAGACCTTGAGCTTCTTGAACATGGCCCGGCCAAGCGGGTTGCGCGGCAGCATGCCCTTGACGGCAAGCTCCAGCACCTTCTCCGGATGACGCTCGATCATCTGGGTGAAGTTGGCTTCCTTGATGCCACCCGGGTAACCGGAATGGTGGAAGTACTTCTTGTCCATGGCCTTGTTGCCGGAGACGCGGATCTTCTCCGCGTTGATCACGACGATGTAGTCGCCGGTATCGACATGCGGCGTGTACACGGGCTTGTGCTTCCCGCGCAGGCGATGTGCGATTTCCGTGGCGAGTCGACCGAGGGTCTTGCCGTCGGCGTCGACGAGAAACCAGTCGCGTTCGACTTCGGCCGGCTTGGCGCTAATGGTACTCATGATGTTCGATGCTCCGAGGTCGGGGCGATTCAGAAAGCGCGCAAGAATAACGCTTCCCTCCGCCCAATTCAAGCTACAGGGACAATTCCCGAGACCCGAAGGCGTCCGCCCTCGGGGGAATCACGGATCAATGTGCAGAACATTCGCGTGCATGCCCCGGACACAAACAAGGGGCCGCCCCGAAGGCCGGCCCCTGCAACCCCCCGGGCGCAATGCCCGGGGAGGTTTTGCGCTGCCCGTTACAGCTGGGCTTCAGCGCGTTCCTGGACTTCCTGCATCAACTCGGGGTCGTTCTGCAGGGCCATGGCCACTTCGTTGTATTCCTCGACGCTCATGCCCGAGTCTTCAACCGCGTTGACCATTTCGTCCTGTGCTTCCTGCTGCATGGACTGGGCTTCGGTTTCGTCCTCGGCACTCTGCAGCCGGTCGGCGAAGTCTTCGCGCACTTCCTGCACCGCAACGAAGGCGGTTACGAAAGTGTCGATGTCTTCTTCGCTCAGATCCACCTCGGGGGCTTCCTGCATCGGGGCACCGCCCTGGGCCGCGCCACCCTGGGCACCACCCTGAGGCGGCTGGCCGCCCTGAGCACCGCCACCGGCACCGCCTTCCTGGGCCGGCGGCTGGCCGCCCTGGGCACCGCCCATGTCGCCCCCACCGGCACCACCTTCGGCACCGCCGTACTGGGCGGAGGCGGCTCCACCCACGGCAAACAGGGAGGTCAGGGCCATCGCGAGCATCGTCTTGCGCATATTCATCATGTTGCTCCTTTTCCTTTGGATCGTTCGGATCTCGGGGCGAAGCCGGCTACGACTCAAGGTCGATCGTCCGCACGCCCGATTTCGTTGCAACCGTGTGAGGAGGAATGGTCCGTCACTGCGGTTCCGATTCCTCGATTGCTGTCCCAGTAGGAGCAGGCATCGTGCCAAGATTGGAAAAAGACAAACAAAACACTTTGAAACAGCGACTTATGACCTCATCATCCCGAAAGGGCCGGGGAACGCCCCAACGGTAAACCGGGTCATAATGACACATGGGTCAGGTCGACCCGGGTCAGGATGTCACGATGGGTCGGATTCCCCGAGTTTGCGGTACAGCGTCTTGCGGCCGATGCCGAGGATCCGCGCAGCGCGTTGCTTGTTGCCGTCCACATGCTCCAGCACCCGACGAATGTAGTCGCGCTCGCGCTCCTCCAGGGTCGGCCACTGGCCGTCGTCGCCCATCCCCGGGACCGGCGTCGCCCCCTCCGCCCGGTCGCCCGTCGTTCCGCCGGGATCCTCGGCGAGCGCCTCGAATACGCGCTCCGGCAGATCACGGGTCTCGATGACCTCGCCGGCCGCCAGGGTGGCGGCACGCTCCATCAGACTCGCGAGTTCGCGGACGTTCCCCGGGAACGGATACCGCACCAGCGCACGCAGGGCCTCCGGGCTCAGGCGACGCTCGGGCAGATCGCGGGCCAGGGCCTGCTGACGCAGGAACTGCAGGGCCAGGCGTTCGATATCATCGCCACGCTCGCGCAGCGGCGGGATCTCGATACGAAAGGTCTCCAGGCGATAGTAGAGATCCTCACGGAAACGACCGTTGGCAATATGCGCCTGCAGATCCTGATGCGTGGCCGCCACGATACGCACATCGGTCGCGATCTCCTCGTTGGCGCCCACTGGACGCACGCGACCATCCTGCAGAAGACGCAACAGCTTGCTCTGCATGGCCACCGGCATCTCGGCAATCTCGTCCAGGAACAGGGTGCCGCCGTCGGCCTCGGTAAACAGGCCGCGCCGAGCCCCCTTGGCCCCGCTGAACGCACCCGCCACGTGCCCCAGCAACTCCGACTCCAGCAGGGCCTCGGGGATGCCCGCGCAGTTAATCGCCACGAACGGACCACCGGCCCGCTCGCTTTCCGCATGGAGCGCGCGCGCCACCAGTTCCTTGCCGGTCCCGGACTCGCCGGTGATCAGGACACTGCCGTCGGCGGCCGCGATCCGCCGAATCAGGTCGAACAACTGCAGCATGGCCGGACTGCGGCCCTGCATGCCGTGAAAGCCATCGGCCTGCGCAAGGACCTCACGATAGCGACGCACCTCGTCCTTCAAACGCCGCGCCTCGGTCACCCGGTCGGCGGCCAGGCGCAGGTGATCCAGATCCACCGGCTTGGTCAGGAAGTCATCGGCCCCCGCCTTCAGCGCGGCCACTGCCTGGTCGATGGTCCCGAAGCCCGTGAGCATGATGAACCCGGGTGCCGGCACCCGGGCGCGGGCCTCCTGGAGCACCTGGAAGCCATCCGCGCCGGGCAGGCGCAGGTCGCTCACCACCAGACTGAAGGCCTGCTGCGCAAGCACCCGCGCGGCATCCTCGGCACTGGCGACCGCCGTAACCGCGTAGCCGGCCTCGGTCAGCTCCTCGGTCAGCAGCTCGCGATGCCCGCGATCGTCCTCCACGACCAGGACCGACTCCGGGGGCGTTGCGGGGACTTGTGCCTTGCTGCTCATCGAAGCGAATCCTCCTGGGCGCCAGCGGCCACCGGCAGATGCACGACGAAACGGGTCTCCCCCGCGACACTGCGATCCAGCATCACCGTACCCCCGTGGTCCTCCAGCGCCACCTGCGCCACCGCCAGCCCGAGCCCGGTCCCCTCGCCGGTGGGCTTGGTGGTAAAAAAGGGCTCGAACAGGCGTTCGGCCTGCTCATCGTCTATCCCTCGCCCGGCCGTAGGGCCGTCGTCCGCCACCACCAGCTCGACCCGGTCGGACGAGGCATGCCAGCGGACCCGGACCTCGCGGGCGGCGACCTGCGCGGCATTCTCCAGCAGATTCTCCAGGGCCTGGCCCAAGCGCAGGCGGTCCGCGGCGATGGTCAACTCGGGGCCTTCGAGCCGGAATTCCACCCCGCCGGAGGCATGCCGCTCGCGCACACGCTCGACCAGATCTCCAACCAGCTGCGCGAGATCCAGCGAGCGTTCCTGCAACGGATTGCGCCGGGCAAAGTCCAGCAGCTGGCGCACGATGGTCTCCACCCGCTCCAGCTCGGCCTTCAGCGCCTCCATCTCGGTGCGCGCCGGATCCGCCTCCGGCAGGTGCCGGATGGCGCGCTGCACGCGACCGGCGATAATCCCGAGCGGCGTCCCCAGTTCGTGTGCCACGCCGGCCGCCAGCTGCCCGATCGCCGCCAGCTTCTCCGAGTGCCGCAGCTTCTCCTCCAGCCGTCCCTGCTCAAGGCGTTGCGCCTCCAGTTCGGCCTCCGAGGCCTCGCGACGCTCCATCATGCGGTTCATCGAGACGGCCAGGCCGCGCAGCTCCGCCGGCCCCTGTTCCGGCGCCCGCAATCCACGCTGACCCTCGCCAATCGCGCGCATCGCGGCCATCAACCGAGACACATGCCGCCCCACCGCCCGGTGGTACCCGAACAGCACCACCAGCAGAAACAGCCCGCTAATCCCCAGCATCAGCAACCCACCCTGCCACTGGAGCTGCGCGACGAAGGCCCGGAACGGTGTGACGTCGCGCGTCACCTGCAACAGCCCCACGATGCGACCGGCCGGATCGGACAACGGAAGAAAGAACGAAAAGGTCTCGCGCCCCTGATGTTCGCCGAAAGCCCCGAGACTCCCGGTTTCGCTGATGACCTGCGCCTCGCCACGGCGCTGCAGGGTCGGACTGGGCGGGCCACTGGCCGCCACCATCCGGCCGTCGGCATCGTAGACATAGACCCCGAACACCTCCTCGATCTGGAACAGGGAGTCCAGCGACTGCTGCACACCGGCCGCGTCGTCCTGCAACATCGCACCGGCCACAGGCAGGCGGATCGAGCGCGCCACCAGCTCGATGTCCTCCTGCATCCGGTTTTCCATCTGGGTCTGAAATTCGTGCAGACCCAGCGCCACCACCGCGGCCATCAGCAGCAACAGGGGCATCAGCACGAACGACAACACCGCGGTGCGCAGACTGTTCAGGCGTCGGGTCATAAAGGGCGATTCGCAGCGTCGTCGAAGGCCACCATGGTAGACACGGCGGCCGGCATGACGCGAATTGCAGGCAAAAAAAAGCGCGGGTCGAGGCCCGCGCCAAGAAAACCACCAAAGGAGGATGGAGGAGTCCACCAACCGCTGACAGGGGGGACAGCGATTAGCGTATGCAAATCTTCTAATATGGCGATATTCTTGTCAAGTGGTGAATGCGCAGGGGGTCGCAGATTCACCGCATCGTCATATCACGTACCCTTGAAGACCTGCATACCCCGTAAGACGTCCGCTCGACGGTTCTATTCCCGGGTGCGCGCAATCCAGCGCCTCCAGCCTTCAAAATTCGAATTCATTCACGGATCCGCCGCTATGCTTCGCCATCTGAGCCACCCTGTCACCCCGCTTGCCCAGAACGCCACCCTGATCTGGTGCGACGTCACCGGGGCGGCGGCCTGGGTCGATCCCGGCGCGGATGCCGCGGCCCTGGAACGGATCGCGCGGGATCAGGGCGTCCACCTGGAAAAGATCCTGCTGACCCATGGCCACCTGGACCACGTGGGCGCGGCCGCCGAACTGGCCAAACGTACCGGCGCGCCGATCATCGGCCCGCACCGCGACGATGCCTTCTGGCTGGACCAGCTCCCGGCGCAGGCGCAGATCTTCGGCTTCTCCGAGGTCCAGCCACTGGTGCCCGATCAGTGGCTGGACGATGGCGACACCGTCGAGCTCGGGCAAGCCACGCTCCACGTCCTGCACTGTCCCGGCCACACCCCGGGCCACGTGGTCTTCCACGATCCGGAGGGCCGGCTCGCCCTGGTCGGTGACGTCCTTTTCCATGGCGCGATCGGCCGCAGCGACTTTCCGCGCGGCAACGGGCGTGAGCTGCTGGACTCCATCACCGGCAAGCTCTGGCCACTGGGCGACGACACCCGCTTTGTCCCCGGCCATGGCCCCGAGTCGACCTTCGGTGAAGAACGCCGCAGCAACCCCTTCGTCGGCGACGACGTCATCTCCACCTCCGACGACGAACCCGGACGCGGTCGCTACTACTGATCCGACCGGCCGCCGCCCCGGCACTGCAAACGAAAAAGGCCGCCCCGAAGGGCGGCCCTCTCCCGGTACACATAAAGGGTTGCGGTCAGCCGTTGGCGCGCAGCGCCGCGATGCGCTGTTCGATCGGCGGGTGGCTCATGAACAGCTTCTTCAGCCCCTGAGCCATGCCACCGCGAATGCCAAAGGCGGCCATCTGGTCCGGCATGTCCACCGGGCGACCGGAGGCGCGCGCCAGCGACTCCAGCGCCCCGATCATCTTCTCGCGGCCGGCGAGCTGCGCCCCGGCCTCGTCGGCACGGAACTCGCGCTGGCGCGAGAACCAGAACACGATAATGGACGCCAGGATCGCGAGGATGATCTCGGTCACGATGGCGGTGATCCAGAACGCCGGCCCGTGACCGGACTCGTTCTTGAAGATCACGCGATCGACAAAGTGACCGATCACGCGCGACAGGAAGATGACGAAGGTATTGATCACCCCCTGGATCAGCGCCAGGGTCACCATGTCACCATTGGCCACGTGGCCCACCTCGTGCCCCAGCACGGCCTCGACCTCGCCTTGCCCCATGTTCTGCATCAACCCGGTGCTGACCGCGACCAGGGCATTATTCCTGCTCATGCCGGTGGCGAAGGCGTTCGGGTCCGGCGACTCGTAGATACCAACCTCCGGCATCCCGATTCCCGCCTCGCGGGCCTGACGGGTGACCGTCTCCAGCAGCCACTGCTCGGTGGCGTTGCGCGGCTTGTCGATCACGTGGACCTTCATCGTCTTCTTCGCCATCCACTTGGAGATGGCCAGCGAGATGAACGACCCACCAAAACCGAACACGGCAGCGAAGATCAGCAGCGCGGTCAGATCGAGATTGACCCCTTGGTCATCCAGGATGCTTTCCACCCCGAGGATGCGCAGAGTGATGCTGAGAACGATCAGAATGGCGAAGTTGGTCGCCAGAAACAGCACGATACGTTTCATGAAGCTTTCCTGTACTCCAATTAATAAACTCGACGGGATGAGCCGATAGTCGGGGCGCAGCGGCCAAATTCAAGCACCGCCGCGTTCACAGACCACACAGGTACGCGCGGGTTCAGGCCGGGCGCACCTCCAGGCTGTCCGCGTTCTGATAGCCGCGCGGGAGCTGACGCCCGCGACGCGCGCGCTCGCCAACGTACTCGGCCCATTCCACCGGGGCCAGTGCCTTGAAGCGCTTGCCCGCATGCACGACCAGGGTGTCCTGCGGCGCCAGCACAGCCACCCCGAGCACCCGCTCGGAGCCATCCTTGAGCGCCGCGGACGGGATGCCGATCAGCTTGTTGCCCTTGCCGCGCGCCAGTTCCGGCAATCCCGCGGCCGGAAACACCAGCAGATAGCCGCGGGTCGTAACCACCGCGATGTGATCCTCGTGCGGGTTGCGCACCGGCGCCGGCTGCAGCACGGCCGCGCCAGCCGGTACGCTCAGCACGTTCTTGCCTGCCTTCTGCCGGCCGAGCAGGTCACCCAGCTTGGCAATGAAGCCGTAGCCGTGATCCGAGCCCAGCAGCCAGCGGTCTTCCTCCGCCCCGGTGGCCAGGCCGATAAAACGCGCCCCCTCCGGCGGGTTCACCCGGCCGGAAAGCGGCTCGCCCTGGCCGCGCGCCGACGGCAGCGTGTGGGCCGCAATGGTGTAGGTGCGACCGGTGGAGTCGATGAACGCCACCGGCTGGTTGCTGCGCCCGATGACTGCCGCCTGGAAGGCATCCCCGGCCTTGTAGTTGAGCCCGCGGGGATCGACATCGTGGCCCTTGGCCGCCCGCGCCCAGCCCTTCTCCGAGAGCACGATGGTCAGCGGCTCGGTGGGCACCAGTGCCGATTCGTCCAGCGCCTGCGCGGCCGCGCGTTCGACCAGCGGCGAGCGCCGCTCGTCGCCATACTCCTTCGCGTCCTGCTCGATCTCGCGGCGGACCAGGGTGCGCAGGCGGCGCTCGGAGCCCAGCGTCTTCTCCAGCTGGTCGCGCTCCTGGCTAAGCTCGTCCTGCTCGCCGCGGATCTTCATCTCCTCGAGCTTCGCCAGGTGGCGCAGTTTCAGCTCCAGGATCGCCTCGGCCTGGATATCGCTCAGGCCAAACCGGCTCATCAATTCCGGCTTTGGCCGGTCGTACTCGCGGATGATCGCGATCACCTCGTCGATATTGAGATAGGCGATCAGCAGGCCTTCCAGCACGTGCAGCCGCGCCTGCACCTTCTCCAGCCGCCATTGCAGGCGCCGGCGCACCGTCTCGATCCGGAACTGTAGCCACTCGCCGAGCAGCCCTGCCAGGTCGCGCACCCGCGGCCGGCCGTCAAGGCCGATCACGTTCATGTTCACGCGGTAGGTCTTCTCGAGATCCGTGGTCGCGAACAGATGCGCCATCAGGCCCTCGACGTCCACCCGGTTCGAGCGCGGGGTGATCACCAGGCGCGTCGGATGCTCGTGGTCGGACTCGTCGCGCAGGTCCTCGACCATCGGCAGCTTCTTCGCGCGGATCTGGGCGGCGATCTGCTCCAGCAGCTTGGCGCCGGAGACCTGGTGCGGCAGCGCGGTCACCACGATGTCGTCGCCCTCGCGCTCGTAGCGCGCCCGCGCCCGGATCGAGCCCTGGCCGGTCTCGTAGACCTTTCGCAGCTCGGCCGGCGGGGAGATGATCTCGGCCTCGGTGGGGAAATCCGGCGCCGGGAGGATCGCGCACAACTCCTCGACCGTTGCCTTCGGGTGCTCCAGCAGGTGCACGCAGGCGGCGGCCACCTCGCGCAGGTTGTGCGGCGGGATGTCCGTCGCCATACCCACCGCGATCCCGGAACCCCCATTGAGCAGCACGTTCGGCAGCCGCGCCGGGAGCATCTTCGGCTCGTCCAGCGCACCGTCGAAGTTGGGCACCCAGTCCACCGTGCCCTGACCCAGTTCGGAAAGCAGCAGCTGCGCATAACGCGACAGGCGCGACTCGGTGTAGCGCATCGCCGCAAAAGACTTGGGATCATCCGGCGAACCCCAGTTGCCCTGCCCGTCGACGAACGGATAGCGATAGGAAAACGGCTGCGCCATCAGCACCATCGCCTCGTAGCACGCCGAGTCCCCGTGCGGATGGAACTTGCCGAGCACGTCGCCCACGGTGCGCGCGGACTTCTTGTACTTGGCGGTGGCGGAGAGCCCCAGCTCGCTCATCGCGTAGATGATCCGCCGCTGTACGGGCTTCAGGCCGTCGCCGATATGCGGCAGAGCACGGTCCAGGATCACGTACATGGAGTAGTCCAGGTACGCCTTCTCGGTGAAGTCCTTCAGCGGCAGCTGCTCGCCGCTGTTGGCGAACAGGCTGGGGGTCTCGATATCGGTCATCGACAGTCTCGCGGACGTGGATGGGCCGGGGTTTTACGCCGGGTCGGGCCCGCGTACTGTAGCGGGCACGCGCCCGGCGTTCCACGGGTGCGGTCGGAAAACCCATCATCGACAAGGAGTCCGTCCGTGCCGGATACAGGCTGGACCGCCAGTATCGTCGCCATCGCCGTCTTCGCCCTGGCGGTGATGAGCGTCGTGCACGCGCTGCTGCAACGCCGCGATACCGGGACCGTCATCGCCTGGGTCGGGCTGATCGTGTTGCTGCCCCTGGCCGGCTCGCTGCTCTACTGGCTGTTCGGCGTCAATCGTATTCGCCGGCGGGCCCACGCCCTGCGCGAGGGCTATCTGATCGCCGACCCCAGCACCGACGGGAGCAGCCTGGCCGAGCCACCGGAACGCTGGCAGCGCCTGCTGCGTTCCGGGGACCGCCTGAGCCCGTTCCGCCTGGTCGGTGGCAACGCGATCGAACCGCTGTTCGACGGCGATCGCGCCTACGCGCAGATGCTGGCCGCGATCGACGCGTCCCGTCACAGCATCAGCCTGGCCACGTACATCTTCGACTATGACCAGGTAGGCGAGCGCTTCGTCGCCCACCTGCAGCAGGCACAGGACCGGGGCGTGCAGGTGCGCATCCTGATCGATGCCATCGGCGCCCGCTACAGCCGTCGCAACACCCAGCGCCAGCTGCGCCGGGTGGGCCTGCCTGCCGCCGCCTTCATGCCGGTACACCTGCCGAGCAGCCTGGCCGCCTTCAACCTGCGCAATCACCGCAAGATGCTGGTGATCGACGGCGCCCGCGCCTTCACCGGCGGCATGAACATCCGCCGCGGCCACAGCCACACCAACCCGGGACCGCACCCCATACACGACCTCCACTTCGAGCTGCGGGGTCCGGCCTGCACCCAGTTGCAGCGGGTCTTCGCGGAAGACTGGCAATTCGCCACCGGCGAACGCCTGGAGGGTCCGCTCTGGCTTCCGCAGTCCGTAGACCCCGCCGGCGCCCGCGCCTGCCGCGGCCTTCCGGACGGCCCGGACGAGGACTTCGAGGTCCTGAACTTCACCCTGCAGTCGGCGCTGGCCGAGGCACGCGAACAGGTCACCATCGTGACCCCGTACTTCCTGCCCGACGTGGCGCTCACCGGGGCGCTGAAGGCCGCGGCCCTGCGCGGGGTCCAGGTCGACATCCTGATCCCCGCCCGGAGCAACCTGCGCCTGGTGGAGTGGGCCAGCCGCCCGCAGCAGGCCGAACTGCTGGAGCGCGGCTGCCGGCTGTGGCTCACACCACCACCGTTCAACCACGCCAAGCTGATGCTGGTAGACCGCGAGTGGGCCCTGGTTGGCTCTGCCAACTGGGACCCGCGCAGCCTGCGCCTGAACTTCGAGTTCAACCTGGAATGCCTGGATGCCGGACTGGGCCAGGAACTGGCCAGCTGGACCGACGCGCTGCGCGCACAGTCGCACCCCCTGACCCTCGAGGAGGTCCGCGCCCGGCCGCTCGCGACCCAACTGCGCGACGGGGCCGCGCGCCTGCTCACGCCGTATCTGTGACCGACCGTTAGCCACCCCCGCGGTGACCCTCACGCGAACCGGGACGCGCGCGCGTGGTCTTTTGTACTGTAGCGGCAGGGACCGAGCGCGGGCACCGACCCGCATCGCTTCACCGCAGGGGGGCAAGGGATGGCACGGCACTGGGACGCAAGCGCAGGGAACCGATGAACGGGATCCTTGCGCCATCGCTCTACCTTGCAGCGGGGCTGGCGATCTATGCCACGCTCAGCCACCTGCTGCACAGCCGGCAAAGCGCCCGGAGCAGCACCGAGCACCGGCTGTTCGCCGCGATGTGCGCCCTGATGGCGGTGCTTGCCGTCGGATCGGCCCAGACCTACCAGGCCGGCACCGTCGAGGCCTATACCCGCGCACTCACCCTGAACGTCTATCTGCTGGGACCGTTCTACGTGCTGTTCGCCGCCTTCGTCGCGGCCCATACGCGCACCCCCGCCCGCTGGCTGATCTCCGGACTTCTGGTACTACTGGTCATCACCTGGGTGGTCAACACCCTGCAGCCCTACAGCATGCAGTACCAGGTGATCGACGAACTCCGCCTCCTGGAACTCCCCTGGGGCGAAACCGTGGCTCTCGCAGTGGGCACCATCAGCCCCTGGTTCGGCTTTGGCGTGCTCGCGGTCTTTCTGGTCCTGGGCTTCGCCCTCACCACACTGATCCGGCACTACCGGCGCTATCGCCAGACCACCACCCTGCTCCTGCTGGGCGGGATCGGGGTCTTCGTCCTGTTCACGTTGCAGGGCGTCCTGGCCCGGGGCGGCGCACTGGAGATGCCCCAGCTCGCGCCATTCGGCTACGTGGTGATCGTCGTCATGATGAGCCTGGTACTGAACCGCGAGACCGGCGAACGCCTGCGTGACTCGGAAAGCCGTTTTCGGGCGCTGGTGGAGCAATCCCCGGTCGGCATCCAGGTACTCACACCGCAGGGTGAGATCCGCCAGTGCAACGCCGCCTGGGAAACCATGCACGGCGCACAAGCCTCCCTGCCAGGCGGCAACGTTCTCGACCGTCCGAATGCCATCGACCGGCACATCCACGAACCGCTCAAGGATGCCCTGCGCGGACACTACCGCGAGATCGGCCCTCTGCCCTACACCCCGCCAGCCCGCCCCGACCAGTCGGCCGAACCCGCCGACCCCGGCCCGGCGACCCAGACCACCCCGCTCATCACCCCCGAGCGCTGGCTGCGGGGCTGCATCTACCCACTGCAGGATGTCCGTGGCGAGGTACAGGACGTGATCGTGATGCAGGAGGACATCACCGCCGCGCACCGCAGCGAGGACGCCCTGCGCCTGATCGCCGAGGGGCTGCAGGCGCGCTCGCGCGAGGAGTTCTTCCAGCAGCTGGTTCTCAAGCTGAGCAACCTGTTCGCTGCCGACTATGCCCTGATCGGCATCGAGGATCCGGAAAAACCCGGCGTGGTGGAGACCGTCGCCCTGTGTACCGCGGGGCAGATCGTGGAGAACTTGCGCTACGACCTCGCCGAGACCCCCTGCGAACGTGTGCTGGAGATCGGTACCTGTATCTACCCCTGCGACGTACAACAGCGCTTTCCGGGCGACGAGATGCTGGTGGAGATGGACGCCGAGAGTTATCTGGGGGCCCCGTTGCTGGACAGCCAGGGCACGCTGCTGGGGCACATCGCCATGGTCAACCGACATCCGGTGGAGGATGTCGACAAGGCGATGGAGATCCTCGGGATCATGGCCGACCGCGCGGGGGCCGAACTGGAACGCCTGCACACCGAGGAACACATCCATGCCCTGGCCTACCACGACTCCCTGACCGGGCTGGCCAACCGCACCCGCCTGCACGACGACCTGACCCGCCATATCGAGGAGGCCACCGCCGACCACCTGCATGGCGGGCTGATCCTGATCGACCTGGACCACTTCAAGACCATCAACGACGCCCTGGGGCATGCGGTAGGCGACACCGTGCTGGGCGCGGTGGCGGACCGCCTGCGCAGCCATGCCCCCGAGGATGCGCTGATCGTGCGCCTGGGTGGCGACGAGTTCGCCGTTGTCCTGCCCCCCTGCGCCCGGGTACGCGAGACCCTGGAGCCGGAACTGCAGGCAATCGCCGAGCGCATCCTGGAGGCCCTGCAGCGCCCGATCATCATCGGCGAACGCACCTTCGGGGTCGGCGCCAGTCTCGGCTGCGTATGCTATCCCGACGCCGGAGAAAGCTCGGCAGAAGCCCTGCGCCACGCCGATATCGCCCTGTACCAGGCCAAGCGTGCCGGCCGCGGCGGGGTGCAGTTCTACCGCCATGCACTGCAGGACGAGGCACATGCCCGCCTGCAGATCGAGGACGGGCTACGACAAGCGGCCGAACGTGACGAGCTGGACCTGCACTACCAGCCGCAGTTCGACACCGCCGAGCGCCTGATCGGGGTCGAGGCCCTGCTGCGCTGGCAGCACCCGGAGATGGGCCAGGTCCCGCCGGATCTCTTCATCCCGGTCGCCGAGGAGACCGGCCTGATCCACGGGGTCGGTAACTGGGTCCTGGAACACGCCCTGATGCGGCTGTCGCAGTGGCAGGCCGGGAACCTGCAGCCACCTCGCCTGGCCTTGAATCTCTCGCCCTGGCAACTGGCGCGCCCGGACTTCGTCGACCAGTTCCAGGCGCGGCTGCGCCGATACGGGGTGGACGGCCACGCCCTGACCCTGGAGGTCACCGAATCCGGCCTGCTGCGCGACCTGCCGGACGCCATCACCAAGCTGGGCGCGCTGCGCCGGCTGGGCATGCGCATCGCCCTGGACGACTTCGGGACCGGCTATTCCTCGCTCGCCTACCTGCGCGACCTGCCGGTGGACGAGCTGAAGATCGACAAATCCTTCGTCAAGGAGCTGCTGGCCGGCGGTGACCGGACCCTGATCGAAAACATCGTGGACATTGCCCGCAACATGGAGCTCGACGTCATCGCCGAGGGCGTGGAGCACCCGGAGCAGCGGGAGCAGCTCCTGGCCCTGGGCTGCACCCGGTTCCAGGGCTTCCTGTTCAGCGCGCCGCTGACGCACGAACAATTCGTCGCGCGACTGCATCGGCCGTAGACGAGGCCGGCCGATTCAGTCGCGAGCGGCCGGGTCTTCCAGCCCGCAACCCAGCGCGCCGCGCCGGCGCAGGGACAGATCCGTTTGCCGGCGCTCCTCTCCGGAGCATTCCCGGTACAGCACGATCCGGCTGCCGCCTTCCTCCTTCGCCACGTACATCGCGCGGTCGGCGCGCTGCAGCAACGCCTCCACATCGTCCCCGTCCTCGGGGTAGAGCACCGCCCCCATGCTGAGCCCGACGCGAACCGACTCGCGATTCACCTCCACCGGCTCCTCGAAGCGTTCGATCAGCTTGAGTCCGACCCCCGTCACCGCATCCGGATCACGCACATTCTCCAGCAGCAGCACGAATTCGTCGCCGCCCACGCGGGCCACCACGTCGCTCTCGCGCACGCCCTCGCGCAGACGCCGCGCCACGGTCACGAGCATCACGTCGCCGGCATCGTGTCCCAGGCGATCGTTGATCGGTTTGAAGCCGTCGAGATCGCAGACCACCAGGGCCAGGCCGGTACCGGCACGCTGGGCCCGGCGCAGGGCCTGCTGAATATGCTCCTGCAGCAGACTGCGATTGGGCAGGCCGGTCAGGGAGTCATGATGGGCCTGGTGCCACAGGCGCTCCTCGGAGGCCTTGTCGCGGGTGATGTCACGGACCATCCCGAGGACCTGCACGGCGCGGCCTTGGGCGTCCCGATCGATTTCGCCCTCGACCCGCACATGGCGCAGCCCGCCGTCCGCGCGCACCACCCGGTGATCCACCCGGTAATAGGCCTCGTGATCCAGCGCCTCGTTGGTGGCGCGGCGCACCCGCGTACGGTCGTCCGGATGGATGGCTCGCATGTAGGCCTCGAATCCCGCGGTATCGGTTTGCGGGTCGAGCCCGAACAGATCGAATACATGCGTGGACCAGTTCATCCGCAGACCACGAATATCCCAGTCCCAGTAACCGGACCCGGCAATCCGCTGGGCCTCTTCCAGGCGCTCGGTGGTCTCCTGCAGGGCCGCGGTTCGCCGGGCCACCGCCGCCTCCAGCCCGGCCTGCGTCTCGCGCAGGCGCGCCTCGATCTGCTGGCGTCCCTCCAGTTCCTTGTGCAAGGCGGCGTGATCACGCCAGATCCTCCGGCGCACCCGCACCCACATCAGCACAATCATCAGCATGGTCAGGACGGTGGCCACCAGCATCACCTGCTGCGCCTGTTCATGGCGCTGCGCCATGGCCGCCACCGCCTCCTCGTTATCACGTTCGAAGGCCGCGAGGATGGCCTCCATCTGTTCCAGCACATCCTCCTGCACCGGCATTGCGTCCGCATACAGGATCGCCAGCGCGTCGTTGCGCCCACCCGCCAGGGCAATGTCGAGGAGCTCGGACAGGATCGGGGCACCGGTCGCGGTCAGCGCACGCAGTTCGGCCAGCAGCGCGGCGTCGCGTGGGGTCCGAGCCAGTAATTCCGCACCCTCGCGGGCGTCCAGGAAGCGCTCGGCCAGCTCGCGAAACTCCCGCTGGTAGCGATCCTGCAGGGCCGGGTCCTCGGCACTGATCACCAGCGAGGCGCGCAGCATGCGCTCGCGCACGAGGCTGCGCATGCGATGCACGCGGTCCACCTTCTGCACGTATTCCTCGGTAAGGGCCTGGACGTCGTACTGCAACTGCTGCACCCGAAGCCAGCTGGCGACGGCGACCACCGCAACCAGCAGCAGCACCACAACAAAGGCACCGGTCAGCCCGGGAACGAAGGGACGCGGGGCCATCGCGTCTCAATCCCAGCCGGGGAGGGGCCGGTCCATGGACGCACCCGCACCCGACGAGGCACCACAAACCGCTGTCGCATCCTTGACGCGCATCCCGCTCCCCCTGTTTGATCGACCATATCCGCACGATCCAGGCGGGGAGGTTGCCGCGAGATGTCCACCAATACAAGCAAATACCGCGACCGGATGTCCGCCTCGCGCCCGGAGTCGCCCGCTCCCGTAGCGCAGCTGGCGACACTGGAGAAGGCCTACCTAAGCGCCGCCTACTGCCTGGAGATCGAGGGCAGCAGCCGAGTTCTGTACATCGACCAGCCCGCGGAGGATGTCACGGCCTGGATGGCCGAGCGGGACATGCAGCGCCTGGTCCTGTTCACCGCCTGCAATCCGGGCAGCCGCCCGGGCACCGAGGGTGAAAACATCCAACGCCAGCGCCGGCTGGAGCAGACCGTGGCCGAGCACGGCCTGCGCGCATGGCCTGCCCGCAACCGCGACCCGCGCGGCCAGTGGCCGGACGAACCGGGCCTGGCCATCGCGGACCTGCCCGACGACCTGCTGGCGCGCTGGCTGGAGGCCTTCGGCCAGAACGCAGCCGTGCTACTGGAACCGCCGGCTCTGCCCCGGCTGGTATGGCACCCGGGGCTAGGAAGGTAGCGTGCCTCCTACAACGGCAGGCGACCGCCCGAAGCGACCACGATCGTCACCAGACCGATGACGGTGTTGATCCCGACCAGGATGCGGATCTGCCCCAGCCGGCGCAGGCCTTCCGCGGTATCGTTTGCCGCAATGGCCTTGCGCATCCGCCGATAGGGGGCGAAGAACACATGGGCAAAGATCGCCATCATGATCAGACCCAGCAGCAGCATGGTGTGCACGCTGGGATGCACATCACCCATGCCGCCGAACACCCCGAAGATCAGGTAGAAGCCGGTCACCAGGATTACCAGCACCGAGGCCCAGACCCAGGGGAAGAAGCGCGCGAACACCCCCTCCCAGAGCTTCAGCCGCGCCGGCCCCTCGAGCTGCTGCCCGGCCACCGGGCGCAGGAACATGTAGGCGAAGAACATGCCGCCCACCCAGATCACCACGGCCAGTACATGCAGCACGTTTGCCAATGCGTATCCCGTCATTGCCTGCTTCCTTTTGTCATTACGGATGTGGCCCGCAGTGTAGCCGTCCGCGTGCACGGCTGCCGAGCCCCCCGACCGCACACGCGTGCGGATTGATCAGTAGAATGGCGGGTCCGCATCCAGCAATCGCTGGCCCTATCAAGATTCAACCCGGCAGTACAAGGAGTCCACATGTCGCGCGAGATCATCCAGACCGAAAACGCCCCGGCCGCCA
Organism: Thioalkalivibrio sp. AKL7; assembly: GCF_000381705.1. NCBI lineage: Bacteria > Pseudomonadati > Pseudomonadota > Gammaproteobacteria > Chromatiales > Ectothiorhodospiraceae > Thioalkalivibrio > Thioalkalivibrio sp. AKL7. The sequence continues at coordinate 90,020 of NZ_KB906953.1, forward strand.
TCGGCCCCTACTCGCAGGCCGTGCGTACCGGCGACACCCTGTACCTGTCCGGCCAGATCCCGCTGGACCCGGCCACCATGGAACTGGTCGACGGCGGCATCGAGGACCAGATCCGCCAGGTGTTCGCCAACCTCCAGGCCGTCCTGGAGGCGGCGGGAGCCAGCACCGCCGATATTGCCAAACTGAACATCTTCCTGATCGACCTGGCTCACTTCCCGCTTGTGAACAAGATCATGAGCGAAGTCTGCAACGAGCCCTACCCGGCGCGTGCCGCGATCGGCGTGGCCGCCCTGCCCAAGGGCGCCCAGGTGGAAATGGACGCCATCGCCTGGTGCCCGCGCGACTGATCGCGCTGCGCGAACCCAACCGGTGGAGCTGCAGGTCCCGCTGACCGCGCTGAAGGGTGTCGGCCCGGCGGTGGCGGAACGACTGGAGCGTCTGGGTCTGGAGCAGGCCGGGGACCTGCTGTTCCATCTGCCCCTGCGCTTCGAGGATCGCACGCGCCTGACGCCGATTGCCGCGCTGCGTCCGGGGCTGGCTGCACTGTTCGAGGGGCGCGTCACCCACTCCGAGGTGGTCCACCGCCGCCGGCGCATGCTGGTGGTCACCCTGGCCGACGGCCAGGCCCAGGTCCTGCTGCGGTTCTTTCACTTCGGGGCCAACCAGCAGCGCCGCCTGAGCCCCGGCACGTGCATCCGCGCCTTCGGCGAGCCCCGCGGCATGCCCGGCGCACTGGAGTGCGTGCACCCGGAGATCCAGACCGTGGGCGATAGCCCGCCGGCGATGGAGTCGCACCTGACCCCGATCTACCCGACCACCGAGGGCGTGTCGCAAAAGCTGCTACGCCAGCTGGTCGCGCACGCCCTGCCGGGGATGCAGGCCCTGCCCGACCTGCTTCCGGAACTGCCCCGGCAGGGCCTGCCTGGCCTGCACTCCGCCCTCGAGCAGCTCCATCACCCACCGGCGCAGGCCGACGCACTGGCCGCCCTGGACACCCCGGAGAACCGCAGCCCGGCGCGCACGCGGCTGGCCCTGGAAGAGCTCTGCGCCCACCAACTCGCGCGCATGCAGCAGAGCCGGATGCCCGCGGACACACGCAGCGCCCCGGTCATCCAGTCCCCGGGGGCGCTGTGGCAACAACTGCGCGGGCAGCTCCCCTTCGAACCCACCGGCGCACAGGAGCGTGTTACCGAAGAGATCCTGGCCGACCTCGCGCGCCCGCAGCCGATGAACCGTCTGGTCCAGGGCGATGTCGGCTCCGGCAAGACCCTGGTCGCGGTCGCAGCCGCGCTAGCGGCGGTAGAGGCCGGCTATCAGGTGGCGTTCATGGCCCCGACCGAACTACTCGCCCGCCAGCACGGGCGCAATCTTGCCCAGTGGATGGAACCACTGGGCGTCGCGATCGCCTGGCTGGGCGGACGCCAGACGGCCAGCGAGCGCGGCCAACTGCTCGCGGAACTGGCCAGCGGGCAGCGCCAGGTCGCGATCGGGACCCACGCCCTGTTTCAGGAGGAGGTGCGGTTTCATCATCTGGGGCTCGCAATCATCGACGAACAGCACCGCTTCGGCGTGCACCAGCGCATGGCCCTGCGCGACAAGGGCAACGGCCGGATGCCGCATCAGCTGATCATGACCGCCACCCCGATCCCGCGCACCCTGGCCATGGCCCTGTACGCGGAACTGGCCAGTTCGGTCATCGACGAACGCCCGCCCGGGCGCACCCCGGTACGCACCGCGCTGATCAGCCACGAGCGCCGTGACGAGGTCATCGAACGCATCCGCGCCGCCTGCGGCTCCGGTACCCAGGCCTACTGGGTCTGCCCGTTGGTGGAGGAATCGGAACAACTGGAGGCGGAATCCGCCGAGGCCACTGCCGAACGCTTGCGCGAGGCGTTGCCGGAGCTGACCATCGGACTGGCCCACGGACGCATGAAGGGACCGGAGCGCGATGCGGTGATGGAGCGCTTCCGCGCGGGCGCGATCGACCTGCTGGTGGCGACCACCGTGATCGAGGTCGGCGTCGACGTCCCCAACGCCAGCCTGATGATCATCGAGAATGCCGAACGCATGGGGCTGTCGCAGCTGCACCAGCTGCGCGGCCGGGTCGGGCGCGGCAGTGCCGCGTCGGCCTGCGTGCTGCTCTACCGTCCGCCACTGGGCGATACCGCACGCGAGCGCCTGGAGGCGATGCGCCGCACCGACGACGGCTTCGAGATTGCGGAGGTGGATCTCAAGCTGCGCGGTCCGGGCGAACTGCTGGGCACGCGCCAGACTGGCGATCGCAGCTTCCGCGTCGCCGACTGGTCACGCGACCAGGACCTTCTGGACGAGGCCGCCACTCTCGCGGCACGCATCGAGAACGACCCGGCGCGCGCCGCCGCCCTGATCGAACGCTGGCTGGGCACCGCCACCCGCTACGCGACCGTGGGATAGCCCAAGAACGAAGGGCGAATCCACCCCGAAGCGCAGGAGACAGCGGGTGTTGATGACGACCGCCATCGGACCTCTTGAGGCGCATCAGAAAGGCCACGATCGTTTTGCAGCGGGCAGGATGCGGATGAGCGCAGCGAATCGCATCGGCCTCGCGGAATGGTCCGGCCCCGATGCGTTTCGCTGCGCTCAACACATCCTACCCTCTTCGTGTCTTCCTTCGTGTCTTCGTGGCTAAGGCCATCAGGGTCTTAGCAGCGGGCCCTCGACGGCGTCGCGGGCCTCGCGGCCGGCGAGCTGTTCGATCAGGGTCAGGGCGAAGTCCATCGCGGCACCCGGGCCACGGCCGGTGATCAGACGCCCGTCGATCTCCACCGGGGCGCCGGTGGACGGGATTCCCGCCTCGTCCAGCGCGCCGGTAAAGGCGGTAACGGTGCGGCCCTCCAGCAGCCCGGCCTCGGCCAGCGCCTTGGGCCCGGCACAGATCGCGGCCAGGTATCCCTCGCGTTCGGCCTGCGCCCGCAGCAAACCCTGCACCCGGGCGTCGTCGCGCAGGTGATCGGCGCCGGGCAGGCCACCCGGCAGGACGATCAGGTCAAAGGACCGATCCAGCACCTGATCAACCGTGGTATCCGGCTGGATGACCGTGCCCCGCGAACAGGTCACCGGCCCGGGCTCCAGCCCGGCCACGGTGACCTCGAATTGCGCCCGGCGCAGCAGGTCGATGATCGTGACCGCCTCCAGTTCCTCGGCCCCGGCGGCCAGGGGCACCAGTACGTTCGGCATCAATCCTCCCTGTCCGCCGCGCTCAGCGGCGGTTGTAGAAGTTCAGGCCCTTCAGGAGATTCAGCGCCTCGTTCATGCCGTAATCGCGCTCGGCCAACGTCTCGCCATTGTCTTCGTCCGCATCCACAGATTCCGGCAAGCCGTCACGGCCCATGCGGGCGCCGCCATTTTCGCTGTCGGAGCGCTGCACCACGAGCTGCTGCAGGCGGATGTCCGGGTCAATCCCGTCCTCGTTGATGGCACGGCCATCAGGCGTGAAGTAACGCGCGGTGGTCAGCTTGATCCCGGTGTTCTGGGTCAGCGGCAGGATGGTTTGCACCGAGCCCTTGCCGAAGGTGTTCTGCCCCATAACCACGGCCCGCCTGTGGTCCTGCAGCGCACCCGCCACGATCTCGGAGGCGGAGGCCGATCCGCGATTGACGAGGACGACCATCGGCGCGCCCTTGAGAACATCCCCCGGCGAGGCCTGGTAGCGGAACTGCGAATCCTCCAGCCGACCTTCGGTGTAGACGATCAGGCCTTCTTCGAGGAAGGCGTCCGAGACGCCCACAGCGCCCGTCAGGATGCCGCCGGGGTTGTTGCGCAGATCCAGCACGAGCCCCTGCAGCTCGCCCTGTTCCTGCAGGTCTTCGATTGCCCGCACCAGGTCGCGTGCCGTGCGCTGCTGGAAATTGCTGATGCGTACGTAGCCGAAGCCGTCCTCCAGGATCTCGGAGCGCACGCTCTGCACCTGGATCACATCGCGGGTGATGGTGATTTCTTTCGGGCGGTCCTCGCCATCACGCAGGATGGTCAGGGTGATGTCCGAGCCTTTCTCGCCACGCATCTTGGCGACCGCGTCGGACAGGGACATACCCTTCACCGACTCGCCATCCAGGCGAATGATCAGGTCACCGGCCTCGACCCCGGCACGGCTGGCCGGGGTGTCATCGATCGGCGCGATGACCTTGACGAAGCCGTCTTCCATGCCAACCTCGATGCCCAGCCCGCCAAACTCGCCGGAGGTCCCGACCTGCATGTCCTCGAAGTCCTGTTCGTCCAGATAGGCCGAATGCTGGTCAAGGCCGGACAGCATCCCCTGGATCGCACTGTCCAGGAGATCCTTGTCTTCGACCTCGGTGACGTAATTGCGCTTGATGCGCATGTATACGTCAGTGAAGCGCTGCAGATCTTCTACTGGCAGAGCGGATTGCGCGCCATTGTCGCGGTCGGCGTAGACGGCCACCGAAACACTCAGCATGACCCCGACAACCAGTCCGACGATCAGGGAGTATCCGGTGCGACAAGACTTGCTCATTACCTTTCCTCGTTCACTTGAGGTGATTCGTGTGAAGATGGTAGCACCCGCAATGTGACGGCTGCCTGAATGCACGCCGCCGATCGGCCTTTTGCCGGGGCATGGGCGCATTCCATCTTGCTTCCTCTACTGAGAGGGCCACCAGCTTTCGGGGTTCAATGGCCCGCCGTTGTGACGGATCTCGAAGTAAAGCCCGGGCGCGATCGCCTCGCTGCCCTCGCCCGCCACGGCCAGTTGCTCGCCGGCGCCCACGGTCTCGCCTTCCGCCACCAGGATCTCCTCTACATTGGAGTAGAGCGTCAGGTAGCGCTCCCCATGATCAACGATCACCAGGAAGCCGTAGCCCTGCATCCAGTCGGCGTAGACCACCCGGCCGAAGTGCACCGCGCGTACCGCCGTGCCGTTATCGACCTCCAGCACCGCGCCGCGCCAGCGTGAACGCAGGCGGCTACCACGGGACTCGTTGAAACTGCGAATCACTCGGCCTTCGGCCGGACGCGGGAGTTCGCCCTCCAATTCCACGAAGCCGACGTCCGGCCGTTCGGGGGTAAACTCGCGGGGTGCCGCGGCACGCGCCGCGCTGCGTGCCTCGACCTCCTCGATTACCGCCTCCAGGGTTTCGGCATTGCGCGCCAGGCGCTCCAGTTCCAGCGACTCGTCCTCGATGGCCGCCTCCAGCTCCGCCATCGCCTGGCGCTGGTGCGCCTCCTCGCGTTCCAGATCCGCGACCGCCGCGCGGGCCTGCTCTTCCCGTTCTGCCAGCACCGCCCGCTCCCGCGCGAGTTCCTCGCGCGCCGTCTCCAGCGCCTCGATTCGATCGCGCAACACGACCAGGGCCTGCTCGCGCGCTTCGCGGATGCGCGCGGCAAACGCGGCCTGATGGCGATGCTCCGCGGCCTGACCGTCGCTCCGTCCGGGATGGCGTTCGCCCTGCCACTGATCGCGCACCAGGCGGGCCGCGGCGCGGCGTTCTGCCTCCAGCCGCTCCCGGGCCTCGTCCACACGGTCCTCCTGGTCGGCGACCACCGCCTCCTGACGCGAACGCGCCCGCGCCAGCTCGCGCAGCTCCTGGCGCGAGGCCTCGGTCCCGCGAGCGGCCTCCGCAAGCAGCCCTTCCAGCTGCTGCAGGGCCGCGTAACGCTCTTCCTGGCTGCGCTCCAGGTCCTGGATGGCCTCGCGCGTCTCGCGCAGCTCCGCCTCCGGTTCCAGCGCCACGGCGCTGACCGGCCACAGAAAACAGAGCAACACACCGCACCACAAAAGGGCGCGTGAACCGCTTGGATGACTCAAGATTGCGCAAATTCGCATATCGGGGTACGTTTAGGTTCTTATATTCTGACCCAGTTGCGAGGGCCTGCCCTCGCGAGCAAGAGAGGCATGCCGTGAGCAACGAAACGGTTGAAGACGAAATGTACGTCGAAGACGGTTTGATGTCCCAGGACGAAGACATCGAGCGGGCCTCGCGCTCGCTCAAGGCCATGTCCCACCCGCTGCGTCTGAAGATCCTCTGCATTCTCGGCGATCGCGAAATCAGCGTACAGGAAATCGTCGATCAGGTCGGGACGTCGCAGAGCAACATCTCGCAGCATCTCGGCATCCTGCGCGACAAGGGCATCCTCGCCACGCGCAAGGACGCCAACCGGGTTTACTACCGGGTGGGGGACTCCCGGACCCTGCGCCTGATCGGTATGATGCAGGACGTTTTCTGCAGTTCCTGACACCCACCCCTCCGATCCGGTCTCCCGAATGCTTGAACGCCTGCCCGAATTTCTCGCCAACCACCCCATCCTGACCGGCGCCCTGCTGGCGGTGATCGGGATGATCCTGTTCGTCGAACTGCGACGCCTGAACCGCAAGTATCGGTCGCTCTCGCCGGTCGAGGCGGTGCGCGTGATCAACCAGGACGACGCCCTGGTGCTGGACGTGCGCGAGGACAACGAAGTCGCCTCCGGGCGCATCGGCGGTGCCAAGCACATCCCGCTCGGCAGCCTGAAAAAGCGCATGGGCGACATCGAGAAATACAAGGACAAGCCGGTAGTGGTGTACTGCCGCAGCGGCAACCGCTCCGCCAGCGCCGCGCAGCAACTGACCGCGGCCGGGTTCGAGGACGTAGTCAACCTGCAGGGCGGCATCCAGGCCTGGCAATCGGCCAACATGCCCATCAAGAAGAAGTAATGCAGTTCGAGGTCTACTCCAGCGGGCGCTGTCCATTCTGCCTGCTCGCGCGGCGCCTGCTCAACCAGCGTGGCTACCCTTTCGCGGAGTATGCCGTCGACCGCGAACCCGGTCTGCGCGCGGAGATGGAACAGCGCGCCGCCGGCCGCACCTCGGTCCCGCAGATCTTTCTCGGCGATACGCACATCGGCGGCTTCGACGAACTGCAGGCGATGGACAGTAACGGCGAACTGGCGCGCCTGGCCAGCGAGGCCGGCCTCGAAGCCCCGACCGACAACGCATCCGGATAACACGCGCCGCCGGCAACGGGCGGCAAACGGGATCGCCCCGGCCACCCCGAAAAACACCGCTCATCCCCCTTACAATGCCCCGATTCCAGACGACTGCGAGACAACATCATGGCTGAAGAGAAGAATTCCCCGAAGAGCGGCAACGGCGCGGCCCAGGCCGAACAGAGCGACCGGCCCGACTTCTCCATCCAGAAGGTCTTCATCAAGGACCTGTCCTTCGAGGCGCCGGAATCCCCCGAGGTATTCATGCGCGAGTGGAAGGGCGAGACCAACATCCAGCTGAACACCAACGCACGTCCGATCGACGAGGCCGCCGGCGCCTTCGAGGTGGAACTGGGCCTGACCGTGACCACCGAATCCGACGGCAAGACCGCCTATCTGGTCGAAATCAAGCAGGCCGGCGTGTTCATCGTGCGCAATTTTGCCGAGGATCAGCGCAACCACCTGCTGGGTGCCTACTGCCCCAACGTGCTGTTCCCGTTCGCCCGCGAAACGGTGGCCGACCTGGTACTGAAGGGCGGCTTCCCGCAGCTCCTGCTACAGCCGGTCAACTTCGAATCGCTGTATGCCCAGCACCTGCAGGAACAGAAGCAACAGGCCGGCGGGGAACAGGCCGAGCCCACGCAACAGGCCTGACGCGAGGCGCAACCGATGCGTATCGCGGTCCTCGGAGGCGGCTGCTGGGGCACGGCGCTGGCGCTGCATGCGGCCCGCCTGCATGCCGACGTCGCCCTGTGGGTGCGTGGGGACGATACCGCCACGCGCCTGCAGCACCAGCGCGAGAACGCCCGCTACCTTCCCGGCCACCGCTTCCCGGACAACCTGCGCGTCAGCGCCGACCCGGCAATCGTCGATGACCGCGATCTGGTCCTGATCGCGGTCCCCTCCGGCGCGTTCCGCGAGACCCTGCGCTGGCTGGCCCCACGGCTGGCGCGCGCGCAGATTGTGGCCTGGGCCACCAAGGGCCTGGAGACGGCGACCGGGGCCTGGCTGCACGAGATTGCCGAACAGGAACTCGGGCGGGAGCGCCCGCCCGCCCTGATTTCCGGCCCCTCGTTTGCCGCCGAGGTCGCACAGGAGCAACCCACCGCACTGTCGGTCGCCTCCAGCGACGAGGGGCACATGGACGCACTGGTTGCGGCCCTGCACGGGCGCTCGCTGCGCCTGTACCGCAATACGGACGTGATCGGCGTGGAACTGGGCGGCGCGCTGAAGAACGTGCTCGCGGTGGCCACCGGTATTGCCGACGGCGCCGGGTTCGGGGCCAATGCGCGCGCCGCACTGATGACCCGTGGGCTGGCCGAGATCCAGCGCTTCGGCGCGGCGGTCGGCGCCCGTCCGACCACCCTCACCGGCCTCTCCGGACTGGGGGACATGATCCTCACCTGCACCGACAACCAGTCGCGCAACCGGCGCCTGGGCCGGATGCTGGGCGAAGGCCTGGATCTCGACACCGCCCGCGCGCGGGTGGGACAGTCGGTGGAGGGTGTAGAGACCGCCCGGGTCGCTGTGGCGCGGGCGAAGGCACTGGAAGTGGACATGCCGATCTGCGCCGAGGTGCACGCGGTGCTCTATCAGGGCCGCCCGGTGCACGACACTGTGCGCCGGCTGCTGGAACGCGACGCCACCCGCGAAGAGGACTGAACCCGCGTCCGCAAAAGCCCCGCGCGACACCCGCACAATCGCCCGTACGCTCCGGTCGGACTACCGTGGCCCTCACACGCGAACGCAACGGAGAACCGCATGAGCAAGGCCTGGAAGGAACTGGACCTGGAAGGTGGCGGCCTGCAGGCGGTCAACGCCCGCCTCGCTCGCGAGATGCGCACCCGCCCTGCGGCCTACGCTGCGTGGATCCTGTTCCCGCTCGGGCTGCATCGCTTCTACCTGCGCGAGCCGCTGGGCGGCGCCGGCTTCCTGGCACTCAGTGCGGCCACCCTGGCCCTCGCCGGATTTGGCCCCGCCGCCTGGTGGTTGCTACCGCTGATTATTGGCGTGTCATGGGCGCTGGTGGACCTGTGGTGGATCGACCGTCGGGTGACCGACTACAACAAGGAGCTACGCAAGCAGCTCTTCCTGCGCAAGGGCCACAAGCCACCGCAGGACTACCGTGGCCGCTACACCAGCGACGAAGACGCCCGCCGCGAACTGGACGAATACCAGCAGATCAAGGAAGCCGAAAAGCCCGGGCAATCAGGCCTGGCCGGTCGCAACGACCCGGCCCGCGACGCCGGCGGCAAGCGCCGCATGCCCAGCTTCAACGAACAGGAAGCCATGCTGCGCCAGATGCGCAAGGACAAAAACAAAGGCGACGGGAACAACTGACCGCCGCCTTCACAAGATCGCCGAGGTTGCGCCGCCCCCGGTTGCGGCCACGCCCGACGGCATGGCCCGTGGCGCTCAGTTCTCGCCGGGGCGCCACACGCCACTGGCCTCCTGCGGCGGCGGGGCGGTCTGCTTGCGGCTCTCGACGTCCACGAACACCGACTCGGTAAATTCGGAGAGCTGCTTGAGGTACTCCTTGCGCTCGTTCACCGACTCCGGCATCTGCGCGACCATGAACCCGGTGATTGCGCTCAGGTACTGCACGGCCACGATGGGTTGCTGCGCCTTCGGGTCCACCTCGGTCAGCAGATCCTGGACCTTCTGAATCAACTCGCCGGACAACTGCAGGGTATCGCTCATGGGGTTCCTCTCGCGGTTCGTGAAATCGTTGCGCACAGGCTACGGCAAGCCCCGCCACCCCGAAAGTGAACGCAAGATGCGCGGGCCTTTCCCTCCCTGGTGTGTTCACCACGAAGCGCGCGAAGGCACGAAGAAGGTCAAGTTCAAGAGCGATTTGAACCACAGAGGGCACAGAAGACACGGAGAACATCAGGGTTGAAGGGCAAGGCGGATCGAACTGCGCCTTCGCCACCCAGGCGTTACCGCGTTCCTTCCTTTTCTCTGTGCCCTCTGTGGTGCAAAGGCTTTTGACCTTCTTCGTGCCTTCGTGTGCTTCGTGGTGGAAAACAGGGGCGGTCAGGAGCGACGAGGGTCGTCGTCTTCGTCACGGGCCTCGGGGGCATCGTCGTCCATGTCAAAGTCCTCGTGGACGCGATCCGGCGGAATTGTCCATGGCTCGCTGGGGGCGACCGTATGCGCGCCCGGGCGTGGGGCATAGCGCTCGTCTTCCAGGGCGCGCATCAGGCCCACCACCATCATCAGCATCACCAGCGAGAACGGCAGCGCGGCCAGGATGACTGCATTCTGCAGGACCTCCAGCCCTCCGGCCAGCAGCAAGACGCCGGTCACCAGACCGATCATCGCGCCCCACAGGATCAGGTGAATCGCCCGGTGTTCGGTGGCCCCATGGGCCAGCAGGGTGTTGATGACCACGATGCCGGCATTCGCGGAGGTCAGCAGGTAGGTCGCGATCAGCACCGTGATCAGCACGGCGCCGGTCTGCGCGATCAACCAGGGTTCCAGGGTCTCCATGGTGGCGAAGGTTGCCATGGTCAGGTCTTCCGCCACGCGATCGGCAATGTTTGCGATGCCCTCGACCTCGGCGTGCAGGGCCGTACCGCCCAGCAGCGCAAGCCAGAAGAAGGTGATCAGGGTCGGCACCAACAGCACCCCCGTGACGAATTCGCGCAGGGTGCGCCCGCGCGAGATGCGCGCGATGAACAGCCCAACGAACGGCGCCCAGGCCAGCCACCAGCCCCAGTAGAAGACCGTCCAGTCGGAGTGCCACCCGTCCAGGTGGTGGGCATGGGTGTACAGCGACAAACCCAGCAGGTTCTGCATGTAGCTGCCGCTGGACTGCACCACCAAGGCCAGCAAGTACTGGGTCGGCCCCCATACCAGCAGGAGTCCAAGCAGAGCGACACTGAGCCACAGATTGGCCTGGCTGACCCGCTGCACCCCGGCCTGCATCCCGGCCACCACCGACACGATCGCAGTCACCGTCAGCAGCGCCGTCAGCAGCAGGAGACCGCGATCCCCTTCCAGCGAGAGGCCCAGGGTATGCGCCAACCCGGCCTCCAGCTGCTGGATACCCAGCCCCAGGGTCGTTGCGATCCCGAAGACCGTGGCCACAATGGCGAGCAGATCCACCAGATCGCCCGGCCAGGTATGGCTGTACTTGCCGATCAGCGGGTGCAGGGCCGAGCGCAGCGCCAGCGGCTGGCCCTTGCGGAAGCTGAAATAGGCCAGGATCAGCGCCAGCAGCGCGAACACGCCCCAGGCGTTCAGCCCCCAGTGGAAATACGTCAGCACCATCGACATGTCGGCGGCGGCCGCCTGGTCGCCGTTCTCGCTCAGGAACGGGTTGCCGCCGTAATGCGACAGCGGCTCGGCCACCGCCCAGAACAGCAACCCCACGCCCATGCCGGCGGCGAACAGCATCGACAGCCACGACAGCGTGGTGAACTCGGGCACTTCGTCGTCACGTCCCAGGCGCACGTCCTTGTAGCGCCCCACCCCGAGCCAGATCACCATGACCAGGAAGAAGGCCATGATCACCACGTAATACCACTCCAGCAGCGGCGTCACGAAGGCACGCGCATCCCCCACCACCGCGCCCAGCTGCTCGGTTCGATAAACCCCCAGCAGGGCGATGATCACCACGAGGATCAGCGCCAGCGGCGCAACACGCGGGTTCAGCCCCTTGAACGGGCCGCGGGTGGCAACGTTGTACATCTGGCGTCCTTTCGCTTGCGCGATGGATGTATTTCAGGACCGGACCTTTGCCGATCCATGCCAGCAGATCAAGGGCCGGTGGCGCCCGCCGGTTGTACGCGGCTGCCCATGCGGAAATCCTGAATGACCTGATGCACGAACGCCAGCTTGGCGATCGCGGTAGCGGTCAGCACGAAGGGGTAGACATGCGAGTGGCCCATACTGCGGTTGAGGCTGTTCAGGGCGCTGACCAGCGGCAGCCAATGCTCCAGAAGCAGATCGAAGTCCGCCGTGGCATAGGCATCAAAAGCCGGCAGATTCCCCTGTGCCCCCAGCCGCGCCGACGGTCCGGCGACGGGTTCGATGTCCATGTTGTAGGCAGAGGCCGTGTCCAGCGTATCCACGATGTGCAGATAGTGGGCCCAGGTCTCGGCCCAGTCTTCCCAGGGGTGGGAGCTGGCATAGGCGGACACGAACGAGGCCTGCCAATCCGCCGGCGGACCGCCGGTGTAATGGCGCCGCAGGGCCTCGTCGTAGTCCGCGCGCTCGTCGCCGAAGCGCTCGCGAAAATCGGCATGCCAGTGGGTACCACGAATCAGACGATCCCAGTAGTAGTGCGCGGACTCATGGCGAAAGTGGCCGAGAATGGTGCGATAGGGTTCGGCCATCGCCTCGCGCATGCGCTCGCGCACCGCGGGATCGGCCTCGGCGATATTGATCGTAATGAGCCCGTGCGAATGGCCGGTGACCACGCCACCGCCCTCGCGGAATTCCGGGGCCGGGTCGGCCAGGAAATCAAACGCAATCCCCCCAGGATCGCTTTTCCGCGGCACCACCGGCAGGCCCAGGCGCAACAGGCCATATACCAGGCGTCGCTTTTCGGCCTCCAGACGCTCCCACAGCCGCGCATTGCCCGGCACACTGAGGTCCGGGATGGTGCGATTCAGGCGGCAGGCGCGACAGAAAGGCTCGGCTTCCTCATAGGGCACCATCCAGTTGCACACCGCATCCACCGCATAGTGCCGGCACTGGCGATAAAACAGCCCGTCCGGCTCGTCCGCTACCCGCCACAGGCCACCGGGGATCGGTCGCCCGCGGGCGCCCACAGCCTCCCCCGCCGGCACCAGGGCGGAGACCTCCAGGCGGTCCGGCAGGAATCCCAGCCGGTGGCCGCAGCGGGTACAGAAGGTGTTGTCGAAGTACACCCCCTGCCCACAGACCTCGCACTCGAACAACTGCATCGCGCTCCCCGTTGGCTGGCCTGCCGAGGACGTCCAGGCGACAGGCATGCCTTCAGACTACGCCGATCCCATGGCGCCGTCGCGACGGCAGGCACCAACACAGACGGCAGTCAGTCCCCCCGTACGCCGGACAAGAGCCCGTCCACTCGCTCCAGCACCAATGGATGGGACAGGATGCCGGCGTGCGTGGTCGCCACCCCGAAGACCGAGGCCGCCGCGCGCTGCGCGGGCGGGTGCAGCATGCTGGCGAGGGTGACCACCCCGTCCGCAGTGGCGCGCGCGCCTCCCTCTCCGCGCTGGTAGCCAAACAGCAGGTGCAGCTCGGTCACCTCCGTGTTGGCATCCGTGAACAGGCCTTCCAGGTAATCGCTGCCCGGGGCCATGTCGCGCCATACCGGAATGACCACCGGCGAACGCTCAACACCCCGCTGGGCGCGTTCGTGTCCGGCCCACGGGGTGGACAGGGTGATCATCGCCGGCACGGTCGCCGCCGCCTCGCGCCGGGCGCGCTCGTTCAGGAAGCCGCGCGCGATCAGCCCGCCCATGCTGTGTGCCACCACCGGCAGTGACTCGACGCCGTGGCGTACCTCCAGCTCCTCGACCACCTGTGCCAGGTGCACCGCGGCCGACTGCAGCGGCAGCCCGGAGGCGTAATAGTAGAACCACGGCTGGTAACGCTCTCGGTCAAGCCCCTCCAGCAGCCCAGCGAAGTCCCGCGGCGAGCCGTTCATCCCGTGCACGAACAGCACGGGTGTCCGTGCGCGATCGTATGGCTCAAGAAAGTACACCCCGGCATACCCCGCCAGCACGAAATCCAGGGGGCGCCACTGGCTGCCCCGCGCCACCTCGGTCGCGAAGCGCGGATCCTCCAGGTGGGCGATCTCGCCGTAGGCCGTCACCCGACCCAGGCTCAGCGGCGCCGCGCCGCCCCCGGGACCCCGTGTATCCGGCAGGTGAATGGCGTGCGCCAGGCGATCATTCCCGTTCACGCGGATATCGATCCCGGTCAGCCGTCCGCCAGGGCCACAATCCAGCGCATCGCCGCCCGCGACATGCTGGACCGGTGCGCCAGCCGGATGCGCGCGATCACCATCCTCGTCGCGGAAGGCCAGCACGCTGTAACGACCAGGCTCCAGGGCAAAGAACCAGCTCCCGCCGCGCGCGCTCACCACGTGGTCTGCCGGTTCGGGCACAACGGCGCCGGCGACCGGCTCGCGGAACACCGCCACCACATAGGGCCCGGTCCGTTCCACCCCATCCGCCCCTTCGTTCGATCCTACCGTACCGCTGATCACACAGGCCCCGCCCATCCGCGCCAGCTGCTCGCGCGCATCCAGCAGCGAACACCCCACCAGCCCCAACACCACCGCCAGGACCGCACACACCCGCAACACACCCATCCCGAACATCCCTATCCGACAGCTCTCAGACCCCGAGTGTAGCGAGCCGGCAATCGTGGCGCTGCCCGGTGCCCACCCACCGCAACATCCGCCCCCCTGCCGCAAGATCTTGGAAGTCACCCCCACGTGAACCAGCCAGACTTACAGGCAAAGGCCGCTCCGGACGGACACCCGCCCGGTCAGCCACACCACGACACGCTCCCCCCGGAGCGTGCCGGGTAAAGCCGACCCACAGGAGGTGCACCATGTTCAAACACGATATCCCGCCCACCGCGGCCATACCCCGCCTTGCCTCGGCCGCCGCCGCCCTCGCGCTGGTCGCCGCCTGGACGGTCGCGACGGCGGACCAGGGCCCGGCCTTCATCCACGAACCCGATTCCCCCGATCTCGAATGGGGCCCGTGCCCGGACTTCATGCCGGATGGCTGCCGGCTCGCCGTGCTGCAAGGTGACCCGGCGCAGCCCAATGCCGACGTCTTCTTCCTCCTCCCCGGCAACAGCACCGCGCCCCACCACTGGCACACCAGCGCCGAACGCATGGTGCTCGTCAGCGGCGAGATGCAGGTCGACTACGACGACCAGGATCCGGTCGTGCTCCGACCCGGCACCTATGCCTACGGACCGGCCCGGCTGGCACATACCACCCATTGCACATCGGACGAGGACTGCATCCTGTTCATCGCCTTCGAGGAACCGGTGGACGCCCACGCCAGCCACGACGACTGACCCCGTCACCGTCCAATCACCACCGCCGGATGCGGCCGCCAGCCCCTTCGCCCGCTCTGCTGCTCCCGGACCCAAAAAAGGCCCGCACGGGGCGGGCCTTGTTGGATCGGAACAGCGACAGCCCGGTCAGGCGGCAGCGGCAGCCCGGGTAAAGGCAAGCTGGTCGCCAGCCAGGTCCACCTCGATGGTATCGCCGGGGCCGAATTCGCCGGACAGCAGCGACTGGGCCAGCGGGTTTTCCATCTGCGTCTGGATGGCCCGCTTGAGTGGACGCGCGCCGTACACCGGGTCGAAACCGGCGGCGCCCAGGTGATCCAGCGCGGCGTCGGTGACGGTGAGCCCCAGATCGCGCTCCTCCAGACGCTTGCGCAGGAACTGCAGCTGGATGCCGGCAATCGCCCGGATCTGCTCGCGCTCCAGCGGGTGGAACACCACCACATCATCCACGCGGTTGATGAACTCGGGGCGGAAGTGCTGCCCGACGATCTCCATCACCGCGGCCTTCATTGCGTCGTAGTTCGCCTCGCCGGCCATCTCCTGGATCTGCTGCGAGCCGAGGTTGGAAGTCATCACGATCACCGTGTTGCGGAAGTCCACGGTGCGCCCATGACCGTCCGTCAGACGACCATCATCCAGCACCTGCAGCAGCACGTTGAACACATCCGGGTGCGCCTTCTCGACCTCGTCCAGCAGGATCACGGAGTACGGCTTGCGGCGCACGGCCTCGGTCAGGTAGCCGCCCTCCTCGTAGCCGACATAGCCCGGGGGCGCCCCGATCAACCGCGCCACCGAGTGCTTCTCCATGAACTCGGACATGTCGATGCGCACCATGGACTCTTCGGTGTCGAACAGGAACGACGCCAGTGCCTTGGTCAGTTCGGTCTTGCCAACCCCGGTCGGGCCGAGGAACAGGAACGAGCCATTCGGCCGATTCGGATCGGACAGGCCCGCCCGCGAACGGCGGATGGCGTTGGCCACCGCGCGCACGGCTTCCGTCTGGCCGACCACGCGATCACCCACGGCCTCTTCCATGCGCAGCAGCTTGTCCTTCTCGCCCTCCAGCATCTTGGAGACCGGGATGCCGGTCCAGCGCGCAACCACCTCGGCGACCTCCTCGTCGGTCACCTTGGTGCGCAGCAACTGGGTCTCCTGGCTCTCCATCTCGTGGGCCATGGCCAGGGACTTCTCCAGATCCGGGATGCGCCCGTACTGCAACTCGGACATGCGCGACAGGTCGCCGGCACGGCGGGCGGTCTCCAGCTCGGTACGTGCGCGCTCGAGCTCTTCCTTCAATTGCGCGGCGCCGGAGACCGAGGCCTTCTCGGACTTCCACACCTCTTCCAGATCGGAGAGCTCGCGCCCCAGGCGATCGATCTCGCCCTCCAGGGTATCCAGCCGCTTCTTCGAGGCGTCGTCGGATTCCTTCTTCAGGGCCTCGCGTTCGATCTTCAGCTGAATCAGGCGCCGTTCCAGGCGATCCATGACCTCGGGCTTGGAGTCGATCTCCATGCGGATGCGCGAGCTGGCCTCGTCGATCAGGTCGATCGCCTTGTCCGGCAGCTGGCGATCGGTGATGTAACGCTGCGACAGCTGCGCCGCGGCGACGATCGCCGGGTCGGTGATCTCGATCCCGTGGTGGACCTCGTAGCGCTCCTTCAGACCGCGCAGGATAGCGATGGTGTCTTCCAGCGTGGGCTCGTCGACCACCACCTTCTGGAAGCGGCGTTCCAGCGCGGCGTCCTTCTCGATGTTCTGGCGGTATTCGTCCAGCGTGGTCGCGCCGATGCAGTGCAGCTCGCCGCGCGCCAGGGCCGGCTTGAGCATGTTGCCGGCATCCATCGCGCCCTCGGCCTTACCCGCGCCGACCAGGGTATGGATCTCGTCGATGAACAGGATCACGCGACCCTCTTCCTGCGACAGCTCCTTGAGTACGGACTTCAGCCGCTCTTCGAAATCGCCGCGGTACTTGGCCCCGGCCAGCAAGGCGCCCAGATCCAGTGCAAGCACGCGCTTGTCCTTCAGCCCCTCGGGCACCTCGCCGTTGATGATGCGCTGGGCCAGACCCTCGACAATCGCGGTCTTGCCGACCCCGGGTTCGCCGATCAGCACCGGGTTGTTCTTGGTGCGGCGCTGAAGCACCTGGATCGAGCGGCGAATCTCCTCGTCGCGCCCGATCACCGGGTCCAGCTTGCCCTGCTCGGCGCGCTCGGTCAGGTCGATGGTGTACTTGTCCAGCGCCTGGCGGTTCTCCTCGGCGTTCGGGTCGTCCACCTGGGCACCGCCGCGCATGTCGTCCACCGCCTTCTCCAGGGAGTCCTTGTTGGCGCCGGCGTTGCGCAGCATCTCGCCCACACCGGCCTTCTCGGCGATCGCCGCGAGCAGGAACAGCTCGCTGGGGATGTACTGGTCCTTGCGCTCCTGGGCAAGCTTGTCGCAGACATTCAGCATGCGCCCCAGGTCATTGGAGACATGCACCTCGCCCGCGGCACCCTCCACTCTGGGCAGGCGGTCCAGCGCCTCGCCCAGCGCGGAGCGCAGCTGGCGCACGTTGGCGCCGGCGCGGTCGAGCACGTGGCGGATGGTGCCGCCCTCCTGGTCCAGCAAGGCCAGCAGCAGGTGGGCCGGTTCGATGAACTGGTGGTCGCGGCCTACCGCGAGCGATTGTGCATCCGCGATGGCGGACTGAAACTTGGTCGTCAGGCGATCCATTCGCATTGGGAAACCCCTCGGTCAAATCTGGGTGAACTGACACCAATGATGGGGGCAATCCCCCGACCTTCAAGGATAGACGGACGGAAACCCCCTCATCAGACAAACGCCAACACCGTCACGAACGAACGTCGGGGCTGCGCCCGGAGGTTGCCACGGCCCCTGCGGGGTCTCGCAATGACGGGGGCAGGAAAAAGCACCGTCATCGCGAGGCGCGCAGCGACGCAGGCGGCGATCTCCATGGGCAACCCATGCGCCGGACCGAGCGTCGGGGTTAGCGCAGGCGGCCGGGATCGACCCAGACGAGCGTGCCCATGCGGCCGGTCTCGCCATCGCGGCGGTAGGAGAAAAAGGTATCCGCCTCGCTGAAGGTGCAGCGTCCGCCACCGGCGACCTGCGCCACCCCGGCCCGCTGCAGGCGCTGCCGGGCCAGCAGGTAGAGATCCGCCAGCAGGCGGCCCTCGGCGCCGGGTCGGAACGCGGCAACGGCCTCCGGGTCGTGCGCGAAAAAGGCCTCGCGGACCTCGGAGCCCACCTCGAAGGCCGCAGGGCCAATGGCCGCCCCCATCCAGGCCTGGATCGGCATCCCCGGGCGCAGCGTCTTCAGGGCCTCCACGCTGGCCTCCAGCACCCCGTCGGCCAGCCCGCGCCAGCCGGCATGCGCGACCCCAACCGCCGCGCCATCGGCGGTCGCCAACACCACCGGCAGGCAGTCGGCGGTCTGCACCGCACAGACGACCCCGGGCCGGTCGCTGACCACTGTGTCGGCCGCGGCCGCGTCGCCGGCCTCCAGCGCCGCGTGCAGGGCGTCGGCGTTGGTCACGCCGGTGCCGTGGACCTGGCGCGGCCAGGCGATCGGCGTGGCCAGCCCCAAAGACTGTTCCAGCCGACGCCGATTCTCCGCCACATGCTCCGGGTCATCGCCGGTGTGCAGCGCCAGGTTCAGCGCGGCCCAGGGCCCGGTACTGACGCCGCCCACCCGCGTGGTCTGGACCGCGCGCACGCCGGCCGGCAGTTCGCCGGGGGACGGCGCCAGCAGGGGCAGGGTCTCAGGCATCACCGGTCTCCCGGGCATCGGCGCGCAGGGCTGCAAGCAGGCCCTCGAAGTCCTCCGGTAGCGGGGCCTCGAACGCGCAGGGTTCGCCGCGGGTCGGGTGCTCGAACTCCAGGCGCGCCGCATGCAGGGCCTGACGCTTGAAGGCCGCCACCGTGGCCTTGGCCGCCTCACCCATGCCCTTGACCGGCCGCGGGCGTCCGCCGTAGGTCAGGTCGCCCACGATCGGGTGGCGGATATGCGCCATGTGTACGCGGATCTGGTGGGTACGGCCGGTCTCCAGACGCACGTTCAGCAGGGTATGGGCGGGGAAGCGTTCGGCCACGCGGTAATGCGTGACCGCGGGCTTGCCACCGCCGGTCACCGCCTGGCGCTTGCGATCCACCGGGTGGCGCCCGATCGGCTCCTCGATAGTGGCACCGCTGATCACCTGCCCCTGGACCAGGGCCCGGTACTCACGGTGCACGCTGCGCGCCTGCAACTGGCGCACTAGGGCGGTCTGCGCCTCCGGGGTACGCGCGACCACCATCAGTCCGGTGGTGTCCTTGTCGAGGCGGTGGACCACGCCCGCGCGCGGCAGCTGCGCCAGCTCCGGGGCGTGGTACAGCAGGGCATTGACCAGTGTGCCGTCGCGATGCCCGGCTGCCGGGTGGGCCACCAGCCCGGCCGGCTTGTTGATCACCAGCACCGCCGCATCCTCGTACAGGACATCCAGCGCTATGGCCTCGGGCTGCGCCGCCAGCACCGGGGCATCCGGCGCCAGCAGCTCGACCCGCTCGCCCCCTCGAACCGGCGTGCGCGGGCGCGGCGAGGCGCCGTCCACCCGCAACGCCCCCTCCTTCAGCCACTGGGTCAACTGGCTGCGCGAATACTCGGGGAACAGCTGCGCCAGCGCGGCATCCAGGCGCTGCCCGGCCGCCTCCTCCGGCAGATGGGCCTCACGCGGTTCACTCATTGCGCGGCCTCCCGCTCGTCGCCACCGGGGCTTGATGTTGTAGAATCCTTGGACTTTGGTTCATCTGTGAGGCCTCGCCGTGATTTCTGTCCCGCACCTGTCGCGCCTGCTCGTCGTTCTGTTCGTGGCGCTCGTGGTCGCCGGCTGCGCCGGGCGCGAAGACCCCACGCTCGGCTGGTCCGCCAGTCAGCTCTACGGCGAGGCCAAGAACGCCCTGAACGAGGGCAACTACGATCAGGCCGTCGAATACTACGAAAAACTCGAGGCGCGCTACCCGTTCGGGCGCTACGCCCAGCAGGCGCAGATCGAGATTCCCTATGCCTACTACAAGGCCGGCGAGCCGGAACCCGCCCTGGCGGCCGTGGACCGCTTCGTGCAGCTGAACCCGCGGCATCCGAACCTCGATTATGCGTACTACCTGCGCGGGCTGATCAACTTCAACCGCCAGCAGGGCTTTCTCGCCAACCTGTTCCCGCGCGACCCGGCCGAGATGGACCCGGAACCCTTCGACCAGGCCTTCCAGGACTTCGACCGCCTGATCCGCGAATTCCCGGACAGCCGCTACGCCCCGGACTCCTACCAGCGCATGCTCTACATCCGCAATGCACTGGCCGCCTACGAGCTGCGCGTGGCAGAGTTTTACATGGAACGTACCGCCTGGGTCGCCGCGGCCCAGCGCGCGCGCAACGTGGTGGCCACCTATCCCGGGGCCGAGGTGATGCCGAAGGCCCTGGCCGTGCTGCACCGCGCCTACACCGAACTCGGCCTGGAAGACCACGCCGAGAACACCATGACGGTGCTGGAACTGAACTACCCGGATGCCGCCGTCGCCGTGCGCGCCGGCGAACCGGTGGAGCTGGAAGGCGAGGAACGCCGCGGCCTGTGGCGCGTGATGGACCGCATCCCCTTCCTGACGAATTAACCGGGGAAAGCGGCACAACCGTAAAGCCATCCCCGGCCGGCGCCCCGCACCACCTTGGGGGTGGCACCGTCATTGCAAGGAGGCGAAGCCGACGTGGCAACCTCCTGATGTTCGCAGAGCGCCGGGATCCAGTGGTTCCGGACGGAGGTTACTCGCTACGCTCGCCCTTCGGGCCGGCCTGCGGCCGTTCAACGCCGCTTCGCTGCTTTTGTGCCACGTCGGCTTCGCCTCCTCGCAATGACGCTGCGATCCCCCGCCGTGCGGGCCGAGGCTACAACGCTTCGCTGCCCTCTTCGCCGGTGCGGATGCGGACCACGCGCGACATGTCGGACACGAAGATCTTGCCGTCCCCGATCTTGCCGGTGCGCGAGGCCTTCACGATCGCGTCAATGCAGGGATCGACACGGTCGTCGTCCACCACCAGTTCCAGCTTCACCTTGGGCAGGAAGTCGACCACATATTCCGCGCCCCGGTAGAGTTCCGTATGGCCCTTCTGGCGCCCGAAACCCTGAACCTCGGTCGCGGTCATGCCGGCAATACCCATCTCGGTCAGGGCCTCGCGGACATCTTCCAGCTTGAACGGCTTGATGATCGCCTCGATCTTCTTCATGCGAATCCCTTTGGTTGAGCCCGCTGCGCGGGCGCTTGTCTCACATCCGGAAGTGTATCAAACCCCCGGCGCTGCGCTGGAAGATCCGCCCCGGCGCGGTCCGAGGCCCCCGCCATTGCGAGGCGAGCAGCGCCGTGGCGACCTCCGTGGGTGGCCCCGATGCCGGCCAAGGCGGACATCGGTGGTTCCGGACGGAGGTTACTCGCTACGCTCGCCCTTCGGGCCGGCCTGCGGCCGTTCAACGCAGCTTCGCTGCTTTTGTGCCGCGTCGGCTTCGCCTCCTCGCAATGACGGTGCGCGCGTCCGGCGTCGCGTATCGCTCAATCCGGACGATACCCCGAGGTAATTGGGTAACGCCGGTCGCGGCCGAAGGCGCGCGGGCTGACCCGCACCCCGGGCGCGGCCTGGCGGCGCTTGTACTCGGCGATGAACACCATGCGCGCGATGCGCTCCACCGTGGGGCCGTCGAAGCCCTGGGCGACGATCTCGGCGACGGACTGCTCCTGCTCGACGAAGGCCTCGAGGATCGCGTCCAGCACGTCGTATGGCGGCAGCGAGTCGGCATCCCGCTGGTCCGGCGCCAGCTCGGCGCTGGGCGGGCGCTCGATCACCCGCGGCGGGATCGCCGCGCCGCACGTGTTGCGCCA
Organism: Thioalkalivibrio sp. AKL7; assembly: GCF_000381705.1. NCBI lineage: Bacteria > Pseudomonadati > Pseudomonadota > Gammaproteobacteria > Chromatiales > Ectothiorhodospiraceae > Thioalkalivibrio > Thioalkalivibrio sp. AKL7. Next base: position 111,917 of record NZ_KB906953.1, read on the forward strand.
GCGTGCCAGGCGGTACACCCACTGCTTGGAGACGTCCTTCAGTGGCGCGAAACCGCCATTCATGTCGCCGTACAGCGTGGAATAGCCCACCGCCATCTCGGACTTGTTGCCGGTGGCCAGCAGCAGCTTGCCGCTGCGGTTGGACAGCGCCATCAGCAGCACGCCGCGGGCGCGCGCCTGCAGGTTCTGTTCGGTCATGTCTCCCGCCCCGGCCGGATACGCCGCCAGGGCATCCCCCAGCCCGGCCATGAAGCTCTCCACCATCGGCTCGATGGCGATCTCGTGGTATTCGAGACCCAGAAGCCGCGCCTGCTCCTCCGCATCCTCGATGCTCATCGAGGCGGTGTAACGATAGGGCATCATCACCGCGGTCACCGCCGCCGGGCCCAGCGCATCCGCCGCCAAGGCCGCAGTCAGACCGGAGTCGATGCCGCCGGACAGGCCCAGCAATACCCCCGGGAAGCCGTTCTTGCTCACGTAGTCGCGGATGCCGATCATCAGCGCCTGATAGAGGTCACGGGCGTCCGCCTCGTCCGGTTCCGGGCCGGGGTCGGTCAGGGTCGGAAGAATGCCGCAGGCGGACAGATGCATGTGCTCGTCGCGGGACCGCAGGACCGGCCCCTGCGCACTGCGACTCGCCTCTACCTGGCCCTGGCCGGTGGCCCAGGCGGGCAGCACGGCGCGGGCCCCGTTGACCGGGTCGTGCACGAACGAGCGGCCGTCGAACACCAGTTCGTCCTGCCCGCCCACCTGGTTCACGTAGACCACCGGACAGCCGGTCTCGGCCACCCGCGCCCCGACCACCTGCAGGCGTTCCTCGGCCTTGCCGCGGTGGTAGGGCGAGGCGTTGAGATTCAGCAGGAGCTCGGCCCCGGCAGCCTGCGCCCCGGCGGCCGGACCCGGCTGCCAGATGTCCTCGCAGACGGTCAGCCCGATCTGCCAGCCATCCAGCTCGACCACGCAGGGGGCATCGCCGGCAACGAAATAGCGCTGCTCGTCGAATACCGAATAGTTGGGCAGGACCTGCTTGGCGTAGCGCGCGATACAGGCCCCGTCGCGCAGCCACAGGGCCGCATTGATCAGGCCGCCATCTCCCTGCACCGGGGCACCCAGGATCACGTCGATACCCCGCGCCGCCCTGGTGATCGCCACCACCGCGCGCTCCACGCCCAGCAGGAAGGCCGGGCGCAGCAGCAGATCCTCGGGGGGATAACCGGTGACCGCGAGTTCGGGGAAAACCACCGCGCGGGCGCCACCGGCACGGGCCTGCTCGATGGCCTCGAGGATATGGTGGCGATTGTCGTCCAGCCCGCCCACGACCGGATTGATCTGGGCCAGGGCCAGACGCAGAGGCTGGTCAGGGGTCATCGGCGACTCAGGCGCGGGCGAGCGCGGACTGCATCGCGGCGCCCAGCTCGGCCGGGCTCTCCGCCACGGTCGCGCCGGCCTCGCGCAGGGCCGTCATCTTCTGCTCCGCGGTACCCTGGCCACCGGCGATGATCGCGCCGGCATGACCCATGCGCCGCCCCGGGGGCGCCGTGGCGCCGGCAATATAGGCGGCTACCGGCTTGTCGAATTCGTCCGCGATGTAACGTGCGGCGCGTTCCTCGGCATCACCGCCGATCTCGCCCACCATCAGCACGCCGTCGGTCTCCGGGTCATCGCGGAACAGGCGCAGGCAGTCGACAAAGTCGAGGCCCTGGATCGGGTCACCGCCGATGCCCACGCAGGTGCTCTGACCCAGCCCGAGGTCCGATGTCTGCTTGACCGCCTCGTAGGTCAGGGTGCCCGAGCGCGAGATGATGCCGATGCGCCCGCGGCTATGGATATAGCCGGGCATGATCCCGACCTTGCAGGCCTCCGGGGTGATGATGCCCGGGCAGTTGGGCCCGATCAGGCGCGTGGGGCTGCCGGCCAGGACCTGCTTGACCCGCACCATGTCCTGGACCGGGATGCCCTCGGTGATGCAAACGGCCAGTTCGATCCCGGCATCCGCCGCCTCGCAGATCGCGTCGGCCGCGAACGGGGCCGGGACGTAGATCATGCTGACGCTCGCGCCGGTCTGCGCCACGGCATCGGCGACGGTGTCGAACACCGGCCGGTCCAGGTGGGTCTGGCCGCCCTTGCCCGGGGTCACGCCCCCGACCAGGCGCGTGCCGTAGGCGATGGCCTGCTCCGAGTGAAAACTGCCCTGCTTGCCGGTGAAGCCCTGGCAGATCACCCGGGTGTCGCGGTCGACGAGGATGCTCATGCCACGGCCTCCACCACGGCGCGCGCCGCCGCGTCCAGATCGGCGGCCGGGATCACGTCCAGCCCGGAGTTGGCCAGCGCGGCGCGGCCCTGCTCGGCGTTGGTGCCCTCCAGGCGCACCACCACCGGCACCTGCACCTGGATCTCGCGGATCGCGGCGATAATGCCCTCGGCGATCAGGTCGCAGCGCACGATGCCGCCAAAGATATTCACCAGCACCGCCTTCACCGATGGGTCCGACAGGATCAGCTTGAACGCTGCGGTGACCCGCTCCACCGTCGTACCGCCGCCGACATCGAGGAAGTTGGCCGGCGAGCCGCCGTGGTGCTGGATCAGGTCCATGGTCGCCATTGCCAGCCCGGCGCCGTTGACCATGCAGCCGATCGAGCCGTCCAGGCGGATGTAGTTGAGGTCGTGCTCGTGTGCCTGCTCCTCGGCGGGGTCGCGCTGGCGCACGTCGCGCTCCGCGAACAGCGCCTTCTGGCGGTAGGCCGCGGAGTCGTCGATGGTCAGCTTGGCGTCGATCGCCAGCAGCTGATCCTCATGGGTCAGCACCAGTGGGTTGATCTCGAGGAGCTGCGCGTCGAGCTGCTGGAACAGGGCATGGGCATTGGTCACCAGCTGCGCCATCGCCTTCGCCGCGTCGCCGGACAGGCCCAGGGTCGAGGCGACCCGGCGGCCGTGGAAGGGCATCACGCCGGTGGCCGGATGGATCGGCAAGGTCACCACGGCCTCGGGGCGCTCTGCCGCCAGGGTCTCGATGTCCATGCCGCCCTCGGCGGAGACCACCAGCGCCAGGCGCTCGCGCGAACGATCCACCAGCATCGCGAAATAGAACTCGCGGGCGATGTCCGCCGCCGGCTCCAGCAGAAGCTGGTCCACTGGCAGTCCTTCGGGGCCGCTCTGGCCGGTCACCAGGCGCGAACCCAGCAGCTTTTCCGCCGCCTCGCGCGCAGCATCGGCGGAATCCGCCATGACCACGCCACCGGCCTTGCCGCGACCACCCGAGTGCACCTGGGCCTTGACCAGCGCGCGCTCGGCACCCAGCGCCTGCCAGGCCCCGGAGACCTGCTCGGCGGCGTCGATCACCTGACCTTCGGGGACGGGGATACCGGCGTCGCGAAAGCGCGCCTTGGCCTGGAATTCGTGGAGATTCATGGGCGTCGAGGATAGCGGCGCAGCCCCGGCCCGACAACTGCGGGAGGCGCGCGCGCAGGAGAGTGTTCTTAAGCGGCCTGGACCGGGATGCCGTTACCGGTACGCACGATGCGGTTGCCGGCGTCGAGATAGACCAGGTCGGGCGTGAATTCGCGGGCCTCGGCGGCCTCCATCTGGCCATAGGCACAGATGATCACGCGATGGCCCACCGCGGCCTTGTGTGCGGCCGCGCCGTTGACCGAAATGATCCCGGAGCCGGCCTCGCCCTCGATCGCGTAGGTGGTAAAGCGCTCGCCGTTGTCGACGTTGTAGATCTGGATCTGCTCGAACGGCAGGATGCCTGCGGCGTCCAGCAGGCGCGTGTCGATGGCACAGGAGCCCTCGTATTCCAGCTCGCAATGCGTGACCCGGCCCTGATGCAGCTTGCCTTTCAGCATGGTGACAAACATACGGCGAATTCCCGGCTTGAACCTCGGAAGGGCGGAAAATTATCCGCGATCCCGGCGGATACGGCAAACGCGCCTTCTCGAGTCGATGGTTTTTCACCGTGAAGCGCGCGAAGACACGGAGAAATTCGAGGGCGACTTACAGGCAGGCTGGAAGACAGAACGAGTGGCAAAACAGGAATGGACCCGGCGTTCGGGGGCTCGCAAGAACGTTACCGATTGTCAGCGCCCTGCAGCACCACCCTCACCCTTTAACCTGCCCGTCTTCTGTGGATGACTCTTGAATTTCTTCGTATGCTTCGGGGTAGCCGAAACAAGCAGCGTCAGTCGGTACGGGTGCGGACGTTGTCGATCAGGCGGACGCCTTCCAGCCAGACGGCGGCCAGGACCACCAGGTCCTGCTCGGCCAGGGGCACATCGGTTGCCAGCTCCATCAGGTCTTCCGCACGGCGGATGGAGAGGTATTCGGGCTCGAAGCCGGCCTCGCGCAGACGATCGCTGGCGCGGGCCTCCACCTCGGCGATGCGGTCGGCGTCCACTTTGGTGGCCGTGCGGCAGACGGTCGCCACCTCGTCCAGCACCCGCTTGAGCTCGGGTGCCACGGCCCGCGCCTCTTCCGACAGCTGGCTGTTGCGTGAACTGAAGGCCAGACCGTCCGGCTCGCGCACGGTGGGGACTGCCTCCACCCGGGTGGGGATGTCGAGCCCCTGCACCATGCGCTCGATCAGCTTGAACTGCTGGTAATCCTTCTCGCCGAACAGGGCCAGATCCGGGCGCACCAGGTTGAACAGCTTGGTCACCACGGTGGCCACGCCCTCAAAGTGCCCCTGGCGGTAGTTGCCCTCCAGGATCTCCGAGAGCACCGGCACCACCACCTGCACCGGGGGCATGCCGTCGGCGGGGTACATGTCCTCGTCGGTGGGGCAGAACAGGGCATCCACACCGGCTTCGGTCGCCAGCCTGGCGTCCTCGTCGAGGGTACGCGGATAGCGCTCCAGATCCTCGGCGCGGTCGAATTGCAGCGGATTGACGAAGATCGACACCACCACCCGCTGGGCCCGCGCCCGGGCATGCCGGATCACGGTCATATGGCCCTCGTGGAGGTTGCCCATCGTGGGCACCAGCGCCACGGTACCGCGCCCCTTGCGGGACCACTCTCGATGCATGGCCACCAGTTGCGGCCGATCACGCAGGATTCTCATGGGCCAGGATCCATCCTTTGGGAAACGCAGTTAACTGAAGGTATGCACGCCGGATTCGGGGAAGGTTCGCGCCCGCACCGCGTCACAGTATCCGCGGACGGCGCCCTCCAGGGAACCGCCCTCGGCAAGGAAATCGCGCGCGAAGCGCGGCGGCTCGGGCGTCAGGCCGATCACGTCGGTCAAGACGAGCACTTGACCATCGCAACGCGGGCTGGCGCCAATCCCGATCACCGGGACCCCTGCGCTGCGCACGATGACATCGGCCAGGCTCTCGGGGATACCCTCCAGCAGCAGGGCCTGGGCCCCGGCGTTCTCCAGCTGCGCGGCCAGGGATTCCAGCTCCGCCGCAGCCTTCGGGTCGCGCCCCTGCACGCGGTGCCCGCCCAGGCGGTGCACCGCCTGCGGGGTCAGGCCCAGATGGGCACAGACGGGAATCCCGGCGGCGACCAGGCGCTCGACCACGGGGACTTCCATCGCGCCGCATTCCACCTTGACCATGTGCGCCCCGGCGCGCAGGAGCGCCCCGGACTGGACCAGCGCGGTAGCGGGATCGACATCGCCGAGGAACGGGATGTCGGCCATGATCAGCGCGTTCTCACTGCCGCGGACCACGTTGGCTACATGGTAGACCATGTCCTCCAGCGTCACTGGCAGGGTGGTCGCATGCCCCTGCACCACCATGCCCAGGGAATCGCCGACCAGGATCACGTCGACCCCACAGCGATCCAGCAACCCGGCGAAGGCTGCATCATAGGCCGTGAGGCAAGCGATGGGTTCGCCCGCCTGCTTGCGCTGGGCCAGGGTATTCACGGTAATCGGACGCATGCTCATGCCTCCTGGGCAGTCCGGCTTGCCAGCCTCAAAGCGAGATCGGCAACGGGTTGAAGTAGTGCCGCCCGCCCTGGATCGGCTCCAGGAACTGCACCAGCTGGTCAAAGTCGGCCGGGTTGTTCACCCAGTCGATCTCGGTGGCGTTCACAATCACGAGCGCCGGTCCTTCGAAATGATAGAAGAATTCCGCGTAGGCGGCGTTCAACCGCTCCAGATAACCGGCCTCGATGTGACGTTCGTACGGTCGCGCCCGGCGGCGGATGCGCTCCTGCAGCACCTCCACCGGCGCCTGCAGGTAGACCACCAGGTCCGGGCGCGGCAGGCCCCCGCGCAGATGCCGGAACATCTCGCGATAGATCTCCAGCTCGTCCGGATGCAGGTTCAGCTCGGCGAACAGCGGGTCCTTGTCCATCAGGTAGTCGGACACATGGCGCTGCTCGAACAGGCCCTTCTGCGCCAGCGGCGTCAGCTGGCGCACGCGCTGCACCAGAAAGTGCAGCTGGGTCGCCAGGGCGTGCTTGTCCGGTTCCTGATAGAAGCGATCCAGGAAAGGGTTCTCGTCCGGGGCCTCGAAGATGCCCTCCGCCTGCAGGTGCTCGGCCAGGCGCTTGGCCAGGCTGGACTTGCCGACCCCGATCGGTCCCTCTACCGCGATGAAATCGAAATCGGCAAGGCTCATCCGCGCCCCTCCGCAGTCGCCACGGCCTCCTGCGGTTCCGCGATCGGGATCAGGCTCGCTCCGTCGAAGCGCTGCGCCAGCCGCTCCAGCGGACCCACTCCCGGGATCTGCAGCGACGGCGCCAGCTCCAGCAGCGGCAGGATCACGAAGTCGCGCTCGGCGATCCCGGCGTGCGGCACCTTCAGCCCCGGCAGATCCAGCGACTGCTCGCCGAACAGCAACAGATCCAGATCCAGCAGGCGCGGCCCCCAGCGGGTACCGTCCCGCTCGCGCCCGCAGGCGCACTCGATGGCCTGCAGCTCCGCCAGCAGGTCCAGCGGCTCCAGTCGGGTGTGCAGACGGGCCACGGCGTTCACGTAGTCGGGCTGGTCCTGCGGGCCCATCGGCGGGTTACGGAACAGCCGCGAGCGCCCGATCAGACGCGTTTGCGGCAACTCATGCGCCAGCCGGGCAAAGGAGTCCCGCACCTGCGTCTCGGGGTCACCCAGGTTGGCGCCGATCCCGATGAACGCGTGTACGCCGCGGGCAGGCACGCTGCTCATTCGCCGCCACCCCCCGATTCCGGGTTTGCGCCCGCATCGGCGCTCGCGCCGGCGCCGCCCTTGCGTCCCCGACGCCGGCGCCGGCCGCCACGGCGTGACTTGCTCTTGGCCCCAGCCTTGCCATCCCCTTTGGGAGCACCCTTGCCCTGGGCACCCGCCATGGCCTTCTGTGCGTCCTCGTCCAACTCCTGGATCTCGGTCCACCAGCGACACAGCTCGGGGTCGGCATCGCCGGCGCGGGCGCGCAGGCAGAGAAAGTCATAACCGGCGCGAAAGCGCGGATGCGTCAGCAGGCGCAGCGCACGGCCACCACGGTGGCGCTCCAGCCGCGCCTGGAGTTCCCAGATCTCGCGCACGATCAGGCTGAAGCGTTTGGGAATGGACACCGTCTTCACCTGACGATCCAGCACCTCGGCCATCGCCTGCTGCCAGGCCGGAATCTCCTGTTCGTCGGCCGCGATCCGTTTGGCCGCGGCCACCTGCACCGGGGCCCAGAGGATGGCCGCGTAGAGGAACGCCGGGTTCACACCCAGGCCTTCATTGATGCGCTTGTCGGTATTCAGCAGCGACTCGACCAGGAACTGGCGGCGCTCGGGGCCAACGTCCGTATCGGCAAAGCAGGCCGCAGCCTCGGGGAACATCGGCTCGAACAGGCCGAGGCGTTCCAGCTCGTCCAGACAGGTGACCGCCGCGCCGCTGTGGAACAGCTTGATCACCTCGTCGAACAGCCGCGCCGGGGCCACCGTCTGCATCAGCGAGGCGAGATCAAGGATGCCGGCCTCGACCTCCGGCGCGATGGTCAGACCCAGCTTGGCGGCGAAGCGAACCGCTCGCAGCATGCGCACGGGGTCTTCGCGCAGACGCGTCTCGACGTCGTCGCCGATCAGGCGCAGCTCGCCCGCGCGCAGGTCCTCGAACCCACCGGTGTAATCCAGCACCGAGAAATCCTCGATGTCGTAATACAGGGCGTTGATGGTGAAGTCGCGGCGCACCGCATCCTGCTCGATGGTGCCGTAGCGATTGTCGCGCAGGATACGACCTTCATCGCTCAGCGCGACCTGGCCTTCGTCCTCGGACTCGTCGTCATGCGGCGCCCGGAAGGTCGCCACCTCGATCATCTCGCGCCCGAACAGCACATGCGCCAGGCGAAAGCGGCGCCCAATCAGACGGCAGTTGCGAAACAGGCCACGCACCTGCTCGGGGGTGGCGTCGGTGGCGACATCGAAGTCCTTCGGCTCGCGACCCAGCAGCAGGTCGCGCACGCCGCCGCCCACCAGGCAGGCGCGATAACCGGCCTCGTGCAGCCGATAGAGCACCTTCAGGGCGTTGTCGTCGATCGCCGCGCGCGAGATGCCGTGCTCCGCACGCTCGTAGACGCGCGGTTCCGGCAGCTCGCTGTCGGGCCGGGACGGGGTTGCGGGGTCAGCCTTTGTCACGCGATACCGTATCGGTGGTCGAAAGCGCCGTATGGTAACAGCTTGGCCGGATTCATCCCGTTTTTTGTACCGGACGCGGGGCGGCGGTTTCGCCGGTCAGGCGCCAGCGCCGATAGTCGTCGAGGATACGTCGGTGGTCGAAGACCAGCACCTGGCCCGGGTCTTCCGGGTCCAGCCAGGCGCAGTCGGCAGCGTCATCCCCGGCCCTGGCCTCCCCCCGGCCCCGCGCGATGTAGACCGCGCTGACGGTGTGCCCGCGCGGGTCGCGCTGCGGGTCGGAATACACCCCCAGCAACGCCTCCAGCTCGACCTCCAGCCCGGTCTCTTCGCGCGCCTCGCGTACCGCGGCATTCTCGGTGGACTCACCGACGTCGACGAAGCCGCCCGGCAGGGCCCAGCCGTGCGGGGGGTTGTGGCGCTCGATCACCAGCACACGACCGGGCTGCGCCGAGTGGCGGATGACCATATCCACCGCCAGCCGGGGTGTGACGGGCGGGCCACTCGAGGCTTCGGGGTTGTTCACTCGGATTCACTCCTGTCGCTGCCGTCCTGGCGAATAAAGCGGCGGATCTTGCGCCGCTCGCGCTTGTCCGGGCGCCGGCTGGGGGCGCTGTCCGCGACCGCGCGCTCGGCGCGCCGGCGTTCGCTTTCGGCCGCGCGCCGGGCCTGGCTTTCTTCGGTCTCGGTGTACAGCGCCTGGGCCTCGCGCGCCGGCCGTCGCTGATCGCTCAAATGGACCACATCCAGCTCCCAGACCTGCGGGCCGCGGTGGATGGTCAGGCGATCACCGGTGTGCACCCGACGCGCCGGCTTGCAGCGCTCGCCGTTCACGTGGACCTTGCCGCCGCCGACCGCCTCGCTGGCGAGGCCGCGCGTCTTGTAAAAACGGGCGGCCCAAAGCCATTTGTCGATCCGCAGCCCGGCGCCGGGCGCCCCGTTGTGGCCGCTACCCTTGCCCAAGGCTTTCCCGCGACATCACGAGGGGAGACAATGCGCCCCCTTTAATAGCGAGGAACCGGCGACCCGGATCGGGGCCCCGCCCCACCTGCGGACGCCGAAGACCACCATGAATCTGCCGCATCTGCACCTGATCAGTTTCGCCATCTGTCCGTTCGTTCAGCGTAGCGTGATCACACTGAAATACAAGGAGGCGCCGTTCGAGCTGAGCCTGATCGATCTGGCCAACCCGCCGGACTGGTTCCGCGAACGCTCGCCCCTGGGCAAGGTTCCGCTGTTGATCGTCGACCACGATACGGTGCTGTTCGAGTCGGCCGTGATCAACGAATATATCGATGCCATTACCCCGCCCGCGCTGATGCCGACCGACCCGCTGGAACAGGCACGCACCCGGGCCTGGATCGAGTACCTCTCGGAACAGACCTTTGCCCAGTACCACTGGATGACCGCGACCACCGAGGATGCCTTCGAGCTGGCGCGCCACACTGCCGCACACGGGCTGGAGCGCCTGGAACAGCAGATGACCCAGGACGACCGCCTGGCCGCGCCCGGCTTCTCGCTGATTGATGCCACCCTGGCCCCGATCCTGATGCGCTATGCGCTGCTGGAGGATCCGGACAGCCCCTGGGAGACCGAGGCCTTTCCGCGCCTTGCGGCCCGCTGGGACCAGCTGCGCGAGATGCCGGCCGTGCGGGACTCGGTCCCGACCGACTTTGCGGCGCAACTGGCCGACTACCTGCGCCAGCAGGACGGCTTTGCGCCGGCGCATTTCGCGCCGCAGCTCGACGCGTCCGCCTGACCGAGGCTTCACCCGACCGCCTGCCCCGGTGTGGTCGGACTCGGCCCATCAACCGCCGGGTTGAGTCTGGTCATGGTTCGACATCTGGTGTTTACGCTGGCTTCGGTCCACCGCCTGCCTGATTGTGGCTGGCCATGGTTTGTCCTCCGGTGTTTACGGTGGCTTCGGCCCGCTTACTGCCACGCGCTCTCTCGCGAGCGCACCGCGAGGCACTTCTTTGCTCGTGCAAAGAAGTGCCCAAGAAACACGCCCGACTGCCGCGACCCCGGCCCGCTGCGCGGGCCGGGGTTTCCCTCGCTCCGAGGCTTTTCGCGGGCGGCGCTGAACTCGC